>JAJPJC010000111.1 GCA_021324445.1 Isosphaeraceae bacterium | reverse complement strand
GGTCGGCTCCTGGGCGTGTTCCTCGGCGGTCTCGGCGGTCTCCGCGGTGAATCCGTCCCCTCCCTCGCGGCGGTGCGACGGGTGGTCCAAAAGGTGGTGATCGCCGCGGAGTCTCGAATGATGACTCGTTATTTCTTCTCGGCGGCGGTCGGGCCGGGCTTCACTTGTCGCAGCAGGGCCTCGCGCAGGGTCTGCTCGTCGAACTGGAGTTCTCCCTTGCGGGACAGCTCCTGGAGCCAGAAATCGAGGAGATGCGGGTCTTACCCGAACCCGCACCAGCCGGCGCCCGACGGCCAGGGCCGCGACGAACCGTGCGGACCGTTGTCGGGACCTGTAAGGGGAGCCCTTCCTGATCGAGTTCCGGCCGGAGTCATCGAGGCGAAGATCGGTCAATCCGCAGGTTACCGGGTGTCATGCAGCGCGGCAAGCATGGGCGATCGGCGCCGTCTCCGTCGAGAACGCGGACTCAGAGCACCAGCCGGGCGGCGTCGCGATCCAGGTAGAGCTGGGCGCCGGGGTGGCGCCGCAGGGCCGTGGCGGGACAGGCTTCGTTGATCGGTCCGTGGAGCGTATTGAGCACCGCGTTGGCCTTGCGGGGGCCGGGGACGATGACCGAGACGACCGGTGCCCGCAACAGCGCGGGGATCGTCAGGGTGTAGCCATGGATCGGGACGTCGGCCAGCCGCTCGAAGCCGCCGTCGTGGAGCTGCTGGTTGCGGCAGGCCGCGTCGAGCCGCACGACCTTGACCAGGACCGGGTCGAGGAAATCGGCCACCGGCGGGTCGTTGAACGCCAGGTGCCCGTTCTCGCCGATCCCCGCGCAGACGATGTCGGCCGGCTCGGCGCGGAGGATGTCTTCGTAGTCCAGGCAGGTTTGCAGCGGCCGCTCGACCTGCTCGCCGGGGATCAGCCGGAGCCGGTCCCCGGCCAGGCCGACCAGCCGGAAGAGATGCTCCTGGAGATACCGGCGGAACGAAATCGGATGGTCGCCGCCGATCCCCAGGTATTCATCCATGTGGAAGGCGACGACCCGTGACCAGTCAATCTCCTTGTGGGCCACCAGGCCGGCCAGGAACTCATTCTGGCTCGGGGCCGCCGCGAAGATGACGTTGACTCGCCCGGGCGACCGCTGCTGACGGGCCACGATCTGACCCGCCACCCCCTGCGCCGCGGCGCGACCCGCCAGCGCGCGATTCTCGTAGACGAAGACCTCCAGGGAATCGACGGAAAACCGTGCGATCGTCGGCAAGTCGGAAAGGCTCATGGCGCGATCCAAAAGCCAGAAGAGCGTCGAGGATTGCCACCATCCCGCGGATTCCGGCAGGTCTCGAACCAGCGCTTCCAACTGAACCTACCCGAATCCCCGCTGCGATGCCAATCCCCCAGGCCCCTGCGGTTGCGGCGCGGGGCCGTGACCCTCCCCTCAGGTCGCGACGAGGCTCTGGGTCGAGCCGGCAGGGATGGGCCCGCCACGGAGCTGCTCGCACAACTTCTGGCACTCACCCAGGTCACCCAGGAGGGCTTCGGCCAGGAAGGTCTGGGTGGCTCGGTCGTGGGTCCACTGAAGCTGGTCGTGGCACCGCGACATGTGCTCGATCAAGTCTTTCATCCAGAGCAGCGTATGACGCCGATTTCGCATCGTGGGGTGCTCCTGCACTCGCCGGGGTCTCTTCAGGCAAGAGACCCGCTTCCCGTTTCGCTACGCGAACCGATCTTGTGAGGCTGCAAAGTCCTGTGACATCGCCTCCAGCCTCGTTCAGCCGTCGAGGCTCGACAGAACGCAAAGTACGTGCCGTGCCCGCCGCACGGCCCGGCCCGACCTCCTCAAATCATGGCGAGCCCCGAGCTTGAGGAAAAAAGTCGAAAGCCGCTCGGAATTCGCCCCGAGGTTCCGTATTGTAAGGGTTACAGGGCCTGAGGATCCCGGTGACCGGTCCCGAACCTGGAGCCGCCAGCACGAAGGAGGCGGGACCCATGACTTCTCAAGGGTCGCCGGCGCTTTTAGACTGGATGGGGGGATCGGCGGGTGGACCCGGGGGGTTCGCGTATGGCGGCGTGGCAG
Source organism: Isosphaeraceae bacterium (assembly GCA_021324445.1). Taxonomy (GTDB): domain Bacteria; phylum Planctomycetota; class Planctomycetia; order Isosphaerales; family Isosphaeraceae; genus JAJPJC01. The sequence goes on along the minus strand of JAJPJC010000111.1, from coordinate 25,603 downwards.
GCGGACTCGACCTCACCGAGTGGAGTCAGCGAGCGTGGTCCGGGTCGCCCTGGACTGCACATCTGGCCCCATTTCGTGGTGCGCTGGCTCTTCGGCCGGGGTGAAGAGGATCAGGCGCCGGCGGCGGTGGCTGGGCCCGCGGCGCGGTTCCAGAACATCTGCATCAGCCGCGAGGCCGGCGCGGGGGGCGGCGCCATTGCCCGGCTGGTCGGCCAGCGGCTGGGCTGGAAGGTCTACGACAACGAGCTGATCGAGGCGATCGCCCACCGCATGGGCGTTTCGCTCGACGAAGTGCGGACCCTCGATGAGCTGGCGCCGAGCGTGGTGCAGGACTGGCTGCTGCCGTTGCGCGAGGAGTATTATGCCCCTCAGGAGGCCTATCTCGACCACCTGGCCAAGCTGATCGAGGCGATTGGCCGAGCGGGCGAATCCATCCTCGTGGGTCGCGGGGCCGGCTACATGCTCCCGCGCGAGACGACACTCTCCGTCCGGATTGTTGCCCCGCTGAAGCCCCGTGCCCAGCGGCTGGCGGAGCGGATGGGGGTGTCGTTCCGCACGGCCCGGCGCGCCGCGCGAGACCTCGACCGCCGCCGCCTTCAGTTCGATCGCACGATGCACCGTGCCAATTCCAGCGATCCGCACAGCTTCGACCTGGTGCTCAACTCCGAGAGCCTGGGCCTGGAGATCGCCGCCGAGGTCATCGTCCATGCGGTCGAGGTCGGCCGCCCTGGGGGCACGGCGACCAATCCCATCCTCCGCGGCCCTTCAAACCGCGCTCCCTGGAAGCCGGAAGTCCCCGGCGTCTCCTCGGAATTGTGGCCGATGGCGAGCGAGCCGACAGCTCCACCGAGTTCCCTGTCCCCTCCGGAGGGTCCGACGCCCGAGGTCCAGCCCCTCGAGGAGGAGAACGACGCGGTTTGACCTGAGGAACGGAGGAATGCCCCGGCGAATCGATTTCGGTCCGCGGGGCCGATCCGTTGTCAACCCTTCACCGCATCGCCACGATGCTCAGCCCATAGCGGTCGGCCAGGGCGATGACGTCGTCGCGGTCGAGCAGGATGGTCTTGTCGGCCTCGATCGCCAGGACCTTGGCCCCGGCGCGGTGCAGGTTCTCGATGGTCGAGACGCCGATGGTGGGGACGTCGAACCGCATGTCCTGCTGGGGTTTGGCGACCTTGACCAGGGACCAGCCCCCCGACCGGCAGAGCTGGCCGGCGCGCTCGATGCAGCGATCGGTCCCCTCGATGGCCTCCACCGCCAGCGTGGCCCGCTCCTTGATGGCGACCGACTGGCCCACATCGAGCCGGCCCATCTCCTTGGCGAGCGTCCAGCCGAATTCGATGTCTTTTTGCTCGCGCGACGTCGGCGCGCGGCGCGTGAGTATGCCTTCCTTCACGAGAAGCTCCGGGCAGAAGTCCAGGGCCGAGGCGAACGTCATCCCATCCCGCTCGAACTCGGCGATGACGCCGAGCAAGAGACTGTCATCGCGATTGTCGATACGATTGCGGAAATACCACATCTGGATCGTCCGCAGATCGGGGACGAGCTGGACCATCCTCCAGGGCGTGTACATCACGTTCTTGGTCACCTTGCCCGCCATCACGATCCGGCGGACTCCCGCGCGACGAAAGGCGCGGATCATCCGCCCCAGCTTGGCGACGCCGACGAGCTGGAACGGCTGGCAGAGGCTTCGAAGCTCCTCGGGCGCTTCGTACTGGATTCCCACGCAGGCGACGCGCAGGCCCTGCCGGCGCGCCGATTCGGCGAAAACGATCGGAAAGCGACCGCTCCCGGCCAGCAGGCCGATCGGCTCGGCCAGGATCCGTTCCGATCCTCCGGAGCGACGCGGGTCGGCCGTCACGCTCACGACGCGTTCCTCCCGAAGGGTGAGTGAGGGAATCTCCTCTCAAGTCGAGCGGGCCAGCGATCCAGCCGGTCCTGGACCACCGTCAATCCTCGACCAGATCGCCCCCCGGCTCGGTGGGACCGGATTCCGGGATCGGGCGGAGCCCCGGCAGGGACTGGGCGTCGGACCGAAGGGTCATGGCATCGGTCAAGGCGGCGACCTGCGCGGCCAGCTCCCGGAGTTGCCGGTGCATTTCGGGCAGCCGCGCGATCATCTGGAAGAGCCGCCGCTGCTCGCGGACCGGGATCGCCGGCGAGCCCAGCACGTGCTGCCCGTCCGGGACGTGGCGATGGACGCCCGCCTGGGCCCCCACGATCACGCCGGCGCCGATGCGGGTGTTGTCCTTGATCCCGGCCTGACCGGCCATGATGACGTGATCGCCCGTCTGGCAGCTTCCCGCGATGCCGACCTGGCCACAGAGCAGGTTGTGGCGGCCGATCTGGTTGTTGTGGCCGATCATCACCAGGTTATCGATCTTCGTCCCCTCGCCGATCCGCGTGGTCTCGAACGTCGCCCGATCGATCGTGCAGTTCGAGCCGATCTCCACATCATTTCCGATTTCGAGGCGGCCGGTATGAGGGATCTTGACGTGCCGCCCGTGGGTCTGGCGGTATCCGAACCCGTCGCCACCGAGCACACTGCCGGCGTGGACCTCGACACGATCACCCAGAGTGACGTTCGGGTAGAGCACCGCGTTGGGATGGATCGTGCACTCCCGGCCCAGCACGCAGCCGGCGCCGATGACGGCCCCGGCATGGAGCGACGAGCCATCGCCGATGACGGCCTCGTCGCCCACGAAGGCGAAGGGGTAGACCGCCACGTCCTGGCCGATGCGGGCCGTCGGCGCGACCCAGGCTTGAGGATGAATGCCCGACCATCGCGGTCGTTGCGTGTCGTGGAGATGGCTGCGGACCGCGAGGAATGCGGCCATCGGGTCGTCGACCTCGATGACCGCCAGCCGCTGGCCCAGCTCCGAAGCCCCCACGCGGAAATGCGGCCCCACGATCGCGGCCGAAGCCGGCGAGCTGCGCAGCAGCTTGGTGAAGCGCTCGTTCTCGATGAAGGTGATGTCGCCCGGACCGGCCTCGGCGACCGGCCGCGCGGCCCGGATCGCCACGCGGCCATCACCCACCAAGCGCCCACGGACCAAAGCCGCAAGTTGTTCCACCGTTGCCACCACCGGCGATTTCCTTTCTTCCCTGAAAGGAGGCGACCCGAACCGGCGCAACGCAACGTGGCTCGAGCGAGGTGGCTTCTCCGGTCCCGTCCGGTCTGACCCAGGATCGATCGTGACGACTTGCCATCGCCCACAGGAATTGGGCCCTCCAGCCCGGCCGGAATGCTAATCCATCTCGCCCAGTCGGGCAAGGCGTCCTTTAGTCCGTGGTCCGTGGTTCGCGCCTTTGTCCCTGGTCCGTGGTCCGTGGTTCGCTGACGCGGGCTGACTCGCCTGGTCCGGAAAGACGGGGCACTCGAAAGCAGGGCGACGACGGCGCAGTGGAGCGGCAGCTCCTACCACGGACCACGGCCTACGGACCACGGACTAAAGGACTGCACCAGCGCCGTCAAATTCGCCACCTGGGGCAGATCGAGCGTCCCACTCGCGCCGCGGTCGAGCACGAGTCCGGACAACCCGGCCCGGATCGCCCCCCGCACGTCGTTCTCCAGGTCATCGCCGACGCAGAGGACCTGCTCGGGGGGCAAACCCAGGTGCGCGCAGGCGGCCCGGAAGAACGACGCATGGGGCTTGCGATAACCCACTTCTGACGAGATCACCAGGGAGTCGACCCACGAGGCCAGCTCGGGAAGCCCCTGCACCACCCCGCGCAAGCGGCCGTCGAAGTTCGAGCCGACACAGAGCTCGATCCCCATCAACTTGAGGGCCCGCAGCGCCGGGGCCACGTCCGGGAAACATCGCCAGGACTCCGGCCGGCTAAAGTGCTCCCACAACTCATCGAAGGCGCTTTCCGGCTCGGGGATCTCGGGGAGGACGCCGACAACGATCTGGCGCCACCGGCGTCGCTCCGTCTCCTCGTCCGTGGAGAGAACCCCGTTCTCTCCATGCACCGCATCGCTTTGAAAATGCGCGTGGAACCGGGCGCGGACCGCCTCGGGCTCCAGTTCCACTCCCTGCCGCCGCGCCGCCGCCGTGTAGACCGCCGCGACCGAGGGATCCGGTTTGATTAAAGTCCCCACGGCGTCAAAGACGATCCCAGCGATGCGGTCCCATCTCGGTCGCTCACTCATCGGCGTGTCTTTCCCCGTCCCTACGGACCCCCAAGACGTCGCTGCCACGTCGGTCTCGCCACGCGCCGCCGAGAAAAACCGAGGTCTTACGAGTTTTGGGCAGTCTGTGTCGACATTATGGGCCGGAGGATGTCCGAGGAAAGTCTCTCCTCGCCCGAATTCGGCAGCTCGCCTGGATATTCAACCGGAGAACGAACCATGAACGCCCCGCATCGGCGCCCAAGGCCCCAGCTCAGTTCACCTTACGCGACGTCCATCCCCGCCGATCAGGCCGAGGCGCTGATCCGCCGCCGGGCCCTCCAGGCCGAACAACGCGGTTATCGACGCACGCGTTCGGACCGGGTGCCGCCCCAGCCCCAGGGCGAGGCCGTCGGAGGCGGCAGGCCAGCCAGGTGGGTTGATTGATCCGAATCCTGGCCTTCCAACCGGGATTCGCGTCCGATTTGGGTCGTGAAGAGGCAGCCGAGGGCGGCTGCCCCACTGAATCCAAGGACCGTGTGCGCGCGTTGCTGAGTGATGAGCGAGCCGCAACGAGGTCAGATCTGATAATTGATCCGCCGGGCGTAATCGGCATCCGAGAGGCCGTCGTTGGCCTCGCGGTAACGGTGGCGCGGGTCCTCGATGGTCACGGTCGTATAGGGAGCGATGCTGCGGGTGATCCAGGCCGAGGAGCCGATCACCGCGTGGTGGCCGATGACGGTCTGACCGCCCAGGATCGTGGCGTTGGCATAGATGACGACTTCATCCTCGATGGTCGGATGCCGCTTGGCATCGCGGACGATCTGGCCGGTCTCGTCGCGGGGGAAGCTCAGGGCGCCGAGCGTGACACCCTGGTAGAGCTTCACGCCGTCGCCGATCTCGGTGGTCTCGCCGATCACGACGCCGGTGCCGTGGTCGATGAAGAAGCGGCGGCCGATCGTCGCGCCGGGGTGGATGTCGATGCCGGTCTTGCCGTGGGCGTATTCGGTCATCATCCGCGGCAGCAACGGCACGCCCAGGCGATGCAGCTCGTGGGCCATCCGGTAGATCGACACGGCCGCCAGGCCCGGGTAGCAGAAGACAATCTCGACGAGGCCCTTGGCGGCGGGGTCGCCGTCATAGGCGGCCTGGACGTCCTCGGCCAGGGTGTGCCGCAGCTCGGGGATTCTCTCGAGGAAGTGCAGCACGATGTCTTCAGCCCGTGAGGTGAAGTCGGTCTCCAGGTCCGGGGCCTTGCAGTCGTGGCGGAACGCGCGGGCGATCTGCTGGGTCAGGCGGTCGTGCAGGCTGTCGATCAGGTCGCCGACGTGGTAGGCCACGTTTCCCAGGTGCAGGTTCTGCCGCCGGCCGTAGCCCGGATAGAGGATCTCCCGGAGGTCCGTCAGGATGTCGACGACCTCACGGTAGCTCGGCAGGGGCGAATGGCCCAGGTGGTGGATCGCGCCGCACTCTTCGTACGTCTCGACCACGCGACGAGCGATCTCCGGGAGTCGCTCCTTGGGTCCGAGTCCGGACGCATGCTCGACGGCGCGCGAACGCTCAACCTGGTTCAGCATCACCAGCCTCTTCCCTCGTGAAGTCCCCCGACCCGCCAGCCAGCCTCCTCATTGGACACTGCGCCCCGCGCGGTTTTCAAGGGGGTTCGCGACCTGGCGGGCTTGCCAACGTTCGACGAACCGCTGGTAGTCCTCGGGGGTATCGATGCCGATGCTCGGCTCGTCGACGATGCCGACGGCGATCGGGTAGCCGGCGTCGAGGACGCGAAGCTGCTCCAGCTTCTCAGCGGACTCCAGCGCGGAGCGCGGCAGCGAGCCGATGGCCAGGAGGAACTCGCGGCGGTAGGCGTAGAGGCCCAGGTGGAGGTATGCCAGGGGTTGCCGGGAGGATGCAGCCTGGGCCAGGCCGTCGCGATAGCAGGGGATCGGGCTGCGCGAGAAGTAGAGGGCGCGGCCGCCGCGGGTGCAGACGACCTTGACGCAGGCCGGGTCGCGGTAGGTCGCCTGGTCGCGGATCGGGGTGGCCAGGGTGGCCATCGGCGCCTCGGGGTCCTCGGCCAGCAGCGCCACGACGCGGTCCAGCGCCGCGGCGGAGACCTCGGGCTCGTCGCCTTGCAGGTTGACGATGAGGCGGGTCCCGTCCAGGCCGGCGGCGACTTCGGCCACACGGTCGGTGCCGGTCGCATGATCGGCGCGGGTCATCACGGCCTCACCGCCGAAGCCGGTCACCGCCTCGGCGATCCGCGGATCGTCGGTCGCCACCAGGATCCGTTCCAGCGACTGCGCGCGCCGCGCCGCCTCGACGACGTGCTGGATCAAAGGCCGCCCGGTGGCGGACAAAAGGGGTTTGCCGGGGAGGCGGGTCGAAGCGAAACGGGCCGGAATGACCCCGACGATTTGGGCGTTTCCCAAGAATATCTCCCGTGGAACGATCCGATACAAGGGGCACTGACCGAGACGCATTCTCGACCAGGCCCGTGGATTCGTCGCCCTCACTCTAGGTTGTCTCATGATGGGACACAAGACGGAGTGAGTCTTCGGCGGCCACGGCTCGATCCGCCACGATCGCCCGCGACGGGCGCTCGGCGCGCGGTCGAGGCCCCGATGCGACCGGAGCCGCATCGGTGCGGGGAGGGGCGCGCGGCCCCTCGGCCCGAGAGATCGGCGGGAATGATTTCCGCTGATCTGACCCAGGAGGTCCCGTCCGAATCGCCGACCTCGGCCGCCGGCCGCGGGGACACTGGCTCCCTGCCCGGACCGTCGAGCCGCACGGCCGTCGATTCTCCGCGCCCGGGTGGTTCGTCCACCTGAGGGCTCGGGGGAGTTTGCGCCCGAAATGGATTGATCTTGGGATGAGACCCGAAGCGATCGCGCGGTCCGTCTCTAACCACCTTTGCCTGCGCTCTGAACGACCCGTTCCGATCTCCGATCGGGCCGGGTCCCCGTGCCCGGGATTCGAGGCCGAACCGAGTCAGCCACAACCCCGGGCGCGCCAAGGAAGGAGAGCGATCACAACCGATTTGCGAGGCGGCCTGAGCCAATGGCATGGCGGCCGTCCAGGGAGACCTGATTCATGGGATGGACCGTTCTTCTCGGCCGCCGCCGGCCCCGTCCTCGCTTTCGGCCGCATCTCGAGCACCTGGACGATCGCTGCCTCCTCGCCACGGTCCTCGCGTCCCCGATGACTCACCACCTGGCCGCCGAAGTCCGCGATCACACCCTCGCCCTGGGCCGGCTCAACCCGGGGTCGGCGACCCACGCCCAGGGGGCCCGGCACGCCGCCCGGCACCACGCCGGGTCGGGACAGGCTCGAGAGTACCCCGCCGGGACGATGACCAGCGGTGCGGCGACCGCCTACGATTCCCTCATTGGCGCCTCCACGACGCGCTCCACCTACGGGGTCGACGGCAGCGGGATGACCGTCGCCGTGATCGATACCGGCGTCGATTACAACAACCCCGCCCTGGGCGGCGGCTTCGGCCCCGGCGCCAAGGTCATCGCCGGCTTCGATTTCGCGGACAACTCCAGCAATCCCATCGCGACCACGTCCCAGCACGGCACCGCCGTCGCTGGCCTGATCGGCTCCAGCGATCCCAACGACCTGGGCGTCGCGCCGGGAGTGCGGATCGTCGCCCTGCGGGTCACCGACAGCAGCAACACGGCCAGCCTGACCAGCATCGCCAACGCACTCCAGTGGGTGATCGATCATCACACGCAATACAACATCACAGCGGTGAACATGTCGTTGTCCGACGGCCGAAATTACGCGCAGAACTGGTTCGCCACGGGTGGTGGGCCGGCGGAGCAGATCACGGACCTGATCGGCCAGCTCAAGGCGTTGAACATCCCGACCGTGGCCGCCACCGGCAACAGCTTCGACGGCACGGACCAGGGGGAGGGGTTCGCGGCCATCGTCAACGGCACGATCAGCGTGACGGCGACCGATCTCTCCGATCACCTGCTGTCGAATGCCCAGCGGCTGGGTACGGCATTGGGCGGCTCATCGGCCACCACGATCGCGGCGCCGGGGGTGGGGACGGCACCCTCGGGCGACTCGGGCACGGCCAGCGTGGAAGGGACGAGCTTCGCGACCCCGCTGGTCACCGGCGCCGTCGTCTTGCTCCAGCAGATCTACCAGTCGCGGTTCGGCACGCTGCCGAGCGTCGATCAGCTCAGGTCCTGGCTCCAGCAAGGGTCCGACCCGGTGTACGATCCGGTCACGGGCATCACCATCGGCCGGCTGGACATCCCCAAGGCCGCCGCGCTGATTCCCCAGCCCACGCCTCCGGCACCGCCGGCGCAGACGACCGCGCCGTCGACGGTCACCCCGGTCGCGGCACCGGTGGTCTTCACACCGGCCGCACCGGTCGCGGCGCCGGCCGCGCCGGTTTCCCAGGTGCCGGCGACCGCCGCAGCCTCAGCAGCCAACCCACCGAGCACACCGGCCGGTTCGACCTCGACCGGGACCACGGCAACGGCACCGACCTTTGAGGACATGCTCCAGGCCATGAGTGTCTGGGCCGCGGCCAGCGGCACCGCCGGCTGGACGACCGGCGCGATGCAGGTCCAGGTCTGGAGCGCCTGAAGCAGCCAGTGGGGCGCTCGCTCCGGGGGTCAGGGGTCAGTCAAGACCAGAGAAGAACTGGGGCCCGGGCTTGGTCTGGGTCTTTTCTGAACCCTGACCCCTGACCACTCCTGGCGACTGCTTGTGCTGGACGTGCGGCGTTAGAATACCTACCAGGAGTGATGCCGGTCCCGAGCGGAGCGGGGCGAACCCCGATCGAGCCGGCCCGGCGGGCATTCGCGACTTGCACCGGGAGGGAACAGCCGTGGCATCGACGTTGCAGACAGCCCTGGTCACCGGGGCGGGGAGCGGGATCGGTCGCGGCATCGCGGCCACTCTGGCCGAGATGGGATTACGGGTGGCCCTGGTCGGCCGCGATCGCGAGAAGCTCGAGCGGGCCCGGGCCGGTCTGGCCCGGGGCCGGGATTCGGCTTTCGTGGCCCCTTGCGACATCAGCGACCGGTTCGCCGTCAAGGCGGTCGTCGATCAGGTCTTGACCGCCTTCGAGCACATCGATGTCCTGGTCTGCAACGCGGGTACGAACGTGAAGAACCGGAGCCTCGAAGCGCTCGAGCCGGCCGACTGGGATCGCATGATCGCGGTCAACCTCACCGGGGCCTTCAACCTGGTCCACCACGTCCTGCCGTCGATGCGGCAGCGGAACAATGGGCTGGTCATCCAGATCTGCTCCCTGGCGGGCATTCGTGCCAGCACCTTGGGGGGCGTCGGCTACTCGGCTTCGAAGTTCGGCCAATCCGCCCTGGGGATCTGCCTGGGTCGTGAGGAGGGCGCGCGGGGCATCCGCTCGTCGGTGATCTATCCCGGCGAGGTCAACACGCCGATCCTCGATGCACGGCCGATCCCCGTTGGTCCGGAGCGGCGCGCCGTCATCCTCCAGCCGGAGGACATCGCTGCGGCTGTCCGGTTCCTGGTCGAACTTCACCCGCGCGCGCATGTCCCGGAGCTGGTCCTGAAGCCGACCCTGGATGATTTCTGCTAACAGGTGAGGCAGCCGCCCTCGGCGGCCGCAGGCGGGCTCAGCCGGTGACGGCGCGCCGACCCGCCTCGACCTGGTCCAACTGGGCGGCTTCCCCCTCACCGGTGGCGAACTCGTTGAACTCGGTGTAGATCACGTGCCGGTAGAGCTTGCTCTCGTTTTGCAGGATCATCGGTGGTCCGGTCTCCTCGACGCGGCCGTTGTGCAAGAGGATGACCTGGTCGCTGGCCCGCACGCTCGAGAGCCGGTGGGGGATCAGGATCAGAGTCCGGCCGATGGAGAGGCGCGACAAGGTGTCGTCGATGAAATGGCGCGTGTGGTGGTCGATCGGCACGTTGGGCTCCTCGACGATCAAGATCGAGGGGTCGTGGAGGCAGGCGCGCGCCAGGGCGATCCGGAACTGCTCGTCGGGCTTGAGGTAATGACCGAGGGGGCCGATGATCGTATCGTAGCCGTGCGGCAGGTCCTGGATGAAGTGGTGGGCGTGAGTCAGCTTGGCGGCCTCGATGACCCGCGGCAAGGTATTCATCGGATCACCCAGGCCGATATTCGCCAGCACGGTGTCGGTGAAGACCAGATCGGCCTGGAGGACCGTGGCGACCTGGGCGCGGATCGATTCCAGGGTCATCTCGCGCAGGTCCTTGCCGTCGATGAGCACGCGGCCGGTCTTGGGGTCGATCAAGCGGGGAATGAGGCAGACCAGCGCCAGCTTGGCGTCGTCATCCAGCCCCAGGATCGCCGTCCGCGCTCCGGCGGGGATCTCCGCCGAGGCGCCGTCGAGCAGCACCCGGCCGGAACGACTCTCCAGGGTGACCTGTTCCAGCGCGATCTGCTCCTTCGGGGGATTGACGAACCGCGCGCCGACGGTCTGGTGCAGCTCGGGCTTCCGCTCGAGGAACTCGAAGATGCCGCCGGCGGAGCGGTTCGCCTGGCGGATCACCTGTTGCAGCCGGAGCCACTCCGTGATCGGATAGGCCAGACCGGTCAACGACACCAACAGGATCAGCATCGTGGCGATCGAGATCTGTCCGGTCACGACGACGTTGTAGCCCAGCAGGAGCCACGCAATGGCCAGCGCGGCCCCGAAGAGGAGGACGGTACTGGGGTTGAGGCGGGAGCTGCGGACCAGGCGGCGCACGTCGGCCCGCTGGAACCGCTCGAGGTGCTCGTCGAACCGCTGGCGGTCGTACTCCTCCACATTGTAGACCCGGACCGTGCGGAGCAGGCCCAGGTCTTCGTGCAGCAGGCAGAGCTGGACCGAGGCATCGCGCATGGCCGCATCGGAAGCGCGCCGGGCGTCGCGTTCCATCCGCCGCGCCGTCATCCAGACCAGCCCACCCAACGACGCCAGGAACAGGGTCAGGATCGGAGAGACCAGCACGGCCAGGACCAGGAAGCCCGCCGCCAGGACGTGCACCCGCGGCGTGAGGTCCAGGTCGGCGAAGAGGCCGTCGCGGATGTCGTTGACCTCGCGCGTCCAGAGGTTGATGATCGGGCCGACCCCCTCCGTCGGCAGCGAGGACTGGCCCAGCCGGTACATCTGGCGATGGATCTGCCGCCGGAGCGTCGTCGCCACGTCGGTCGCGGCCCGCGCCATGACCTGCCGCCGCCATTGGGCCACGATCTCAATCAGCACCAGGCACACCAGACCCATCGCCAGCAGCGTGCACAGGGCGCCCAGGTTGTTCCGCAAGGTGGGCAAGACCCGGGTCGAACCGCTGAGGAGATTCGCCCCGAAGCGGTGCAGCGGATTGGGACTCACGAGGTTCTCGGCAATCAGCGGGAAGACGCCGGTGTCGTCAAACACGAGCAGGTCGGGAGTCTGCCCGGTCGGATCGTGGAGGACCAGCTCGCTGCGCATGGCCACCCATCGGGGCAGCTCGTCCTTGCGATTGGCGGGGAACCGCGCCTCGCCCCGGTAGGCCAGGAGCGCCACGAACAGCGCGATGAGATACAGAAGCGCCACGATCAACAGCGAGTCGAGACAGCCCAGGATCCGGGCGATGACCTGGTCGTGGCGGGAACTCAGAAGCTGACGTGCCCGACGATACGCAATGGCCTGCATGAGCGAGCTCCCCTGACTTGGGGGCCAACCTGTCGGTCCCGGGTCGTCCCGTCGCCGTGGTCGGTGATCGGTGGTCAGGAACGACCGGGCCGACCCACGGTCCTGTCCTGGCTCGGTCGGGTCCGGTCGGACCAGGGACTCCAGACCACGGCGGCGGTGTGCCGTTCCTGCCTCAACTCACGCAAGACAGCACCAGGACAGCTGGTCCCTTCAGGCCAGGTCGCGGTCTTCAAAGAGGAGGAACGCGAACAACAACGCTGCTCCACTGTACAACACGCAATAGCCCAGTGCCGGCAGGACGTAGCCCGTCCAGGGAATGACCGCTCCCGTCGAGATCGACGGTCCCGCGTTGAAGAACTCCAAGGACGGCAGCGCCCAGGCGAACAACTGGGCCATGAAGCTGACCAGCTCGTTGACCTGGCCCTGGGTGGCCACCTCGACCAGGACCGGACTGAGGTGACCGAGGAAGAAGATCAGGATGCAGACCACCAGGTTGGCCAGCATGGGCAATCGCGTCGAGATGGCCACGCTGATGCTGGTCAGCACGGTGACTTCGAAAAAGCCCAGCGCCAGGCCCGGGAGGACCTGCATCACCTGGGCCCATTGCTTGGCCGACTCGGCGGCGCCCCCCGCCGATTCCCTCAAGTCGTACGCATACTTGTACCAGACCCCGGCCGCGAACAGCGCCCCCAGGAGGGCATACAGGGCCAGCACGCCCAGCTCGATGCCCAGGAACTTGCCGATGATGAACTGGCGGCGGTTGATGGGCTTGGACAGCAGCGTGATCGCCGTCTTCCCTTCAATCTCGTCGGCCACCGTCGAGCTGGCCGTCAACAGGGCCAGGAGCATGCAGAAAAACGAGATGGTGGTCAGCCCCGTGTCCTTGTACATCTTGATGTCTTCACCGAACGTGAAGTACGAGATGAAGATCGTCACGATCAGCAAGGCGCCGGCGAAGAACGCCATCACGAAGAAGGCGGGTTGGCGGATGGCTTCCTTGGCGGTCGCCAGGGCAATGGTGAGGGATTTCATGGCTGTGATGGAGGCATCCTCGGGATGAAGGCAAAAGTCAAGAAGCGAGGTGGTCCGGGCAGGCACAGCAAACCGGCGCGGGCGCCGGCATCGCCGATGGCCGCGGCCCTGCCCGGGCCGAATGCACGCGGAGGCGCGGCGCGGCGCGCCCTCTCAGGGACCGATCAGGCACGGGTCAAGGACGAATCGAGAAGCCGGTCATGGGCCGCGCGCCGGTCGGCTCGGGCTGGGCCACGACGTCCGCAATGAAGGGGCTCATCGCCTGCTGGACCGCCGTCAAGAACGCGTCCAGCTCGGTCGGGTCGGCCTCCGCCACCAGTTCGACGCGGCCATCGGGGAGATTGCGCACCCAGCCCGCCACGTCGAAGCCCCGAGCGAGGGTCTGGCAGGTGTAGCGGAAGCCCACCCCCTGAACCCGGCCCGAGAACCAGACACGGCGACGGTCCCGAGGCATGGCTCCCCGCCTGCGGCAGCACGGTCCGGTCTGTCCGATCCCCACGCCACACCCGCGCGGACGTGGACGTCCTCACCATCCTATCGGCAACCACGGTAGCGAAGCAAGTCGTCATGCGCGCCGGCGTGAGATCGGCTCGAGGCATCCTCCCTTGAAGCCGGGAGGGCGAGGCTCCGCCCCAGCCCGGTGGCAGGCACCGGACCGGGACCGACCCTCACCCTCCAAGTCGTAGGTCAGGCTTTCGCCTGACTTTCCGATTCTGTCCGGCTCAAGCCTGACCTACTGATTACAGACTTTCCGATTCTATCAGGCTCAAGCCTGACCCACTGATCACAGGCCATTGAGCTCGACGTGCTCGACCAGCGAGGCGGAGGCCGCCTGGAGCGGCAGGAGCATGGACCGGCCCGGGCCGACGCCGACGGCTGAGAACGGGACCGAGGGCGAGCCGGCCGAGTTGCCCGCGCGGACGAGCAGATGCCCCACGGTGAAGGGCAGCCGGTTCTCGACCTTCAACGTCGTGCTGCCGACCGACCGCCGCGCGGGCTTGACCGTGACAAATGCCCCTGAGACGGCTCGATCGATCGTCTTGGACAAGGCCGGCCCGTCCAGGACGCTGATCGAGGAATTCTCCCGGAAGGCGAGCTTGCCCAGCGGGACCCAGGAATTGGCCGCGCCCCAGGAGCTGACCACGATCGCGCCGCGGGTCTCGCCGGTCTGGGCGTCGGTCAGCACGACCCGCAGCGCCAGCGCCGGGGCGGTGGCCGCAGGGAGCGACTCGGTCCCGGTCTCGACGACGCGAAGCGGCAGCCCCAGCACCCGCAGGCCCTCGAGCTGGCGGTTGAGCCGACTGGCCTCGCGGCCCAGCACGCCCTCGCCCTGGACCTGGAGGAAGATCCGCGAATCGGCCAGGCTCGCCGGGTCGAGGAGCTCCGAGGAACTCGACTCGTCCAGCAACTCGACGAACCGTGATGCCAGCACGATCTCATGGAGGTTCATCACCTTGCCCGTTCGCTCGGCCATCTGCTCGAACGGCAGATCGTTGCACAGCCGCCACATCACGGCCTGGGCGACGCCCTGGCTGGTCCCGAGCGTGGCCAGGCTGCGCAACGCCTTGCGGATGCGCGGGTCGGTCGTGTAGGCATCGACGTCCATGATCTTGAGCGTGTCGCGGCCGGTCGGTGAGGGGCGTCCGTAGTTCAGGCAGACCGCCGGGATCACCACTTCGATCGTCTCGCCGACGGGGACGGCCACGGCTCGAGACCGGACCTCGCCGCTGGGGGGGACTGACCGCAGCCCGGCCACGGTCGCCTGGCCCTGGAAGTCACCGAAGGCCCCCTGGCGATTGGAGGCGACGCCCAGTCCCATGCTCTGCAAACCGCCGCGGCCTCCGCCGCCACCCGCGGGCTGGCCGACCTTGCTGGCGGCGACCAGACCCGGCGGCACGATCACGTTCAAGCGTCGCTTCGAGGTATTGTGGATCGCCAGGCGCACCCGATCCTGTCCCTGGCCCCGCGCGACCACGGTCAGATCACCGGCCCGGCTGGCCTCGAGCAGATCCACCGTTGCGCTGGCCACCGCCGCCGGCGGCGCCGACGGCTCCGCACTGACCGTCGTGGGGGCCGGTCCCTGCGCGGTCGCGATCGATCCGCCCAGGACCATCAATCCGCAGACAAGGCCCGCGGCCGACCAGGCCCGGACCAGCCGAAGGTGTCGCCACATCATCGCGCTTCAACCTTTCTGGACGGAGCCGTCGCCGGAGGGACCATCCCTGCTGCTTGACCCTCCCGGGCCCGAGATTCCGCCGAAACCGAGGAAGATGACTCCTCTCCTGGCCCACGCACCGCCACCTGCCCTTCCCATTCTGTCCAGACGCGACGGTGCGCCGCAATATTCGAACCCATCATCTCTTCTTATTCGTCCGTCGCGCCGGAGAAAATGAGCTTTCTCGCCGCCAGGACTCGATCCCCCGTCCCAAGCTCCGCATTGATGTTTGGATGATTGATCGAGCGGCGCGCGGCGGACTCGACGGGCCGCCCATTGACCGAATTCTGTTGAAAAAATTAAACTTTGCCGAGAGGACGTCGTGGACGGGCCCCAGGAAGACTGAGCCGTGCGGGGGATTCTATGAGTTTCGCTGAGGATGATGGCGGCAGCGACGTCGAACTGGAGACGATTCAGGGTCGAAGCTGGCCGTCGGTGACTCAGTTCTCGGTATTCCTGGAGAACCGGGTCGGGCAGTTGCTGGAGGTCTACCGGGCGTTTCAGGGATCCAAGGTCCGGATCGTGGGCCTGACGATCTCCGACGCGGCCGATTGCTCGATCCTCCGGCTGCTCCTGAGCCATTCGGAACAGGGCCGGGAGATCCTGGCCCTGAATCAGCATGCGTTCGCCGAGAACGAGCTGCTGGTCGTCGAGCTGCCGACCGGCCCGCAGTCGCTGTCGGACCTCTGCGTCGCACTGCTTCAGGCCGAGATCAACATCTACTATGCCTACCCGTTGCTGGTGCATCCCCACAATCGACCGGCCGTGGCCCTGCATGTGGATAACATCGAGCAGGCGAATGTGACGCTGCACAACACGGGCTTCGACCTGCTCTGCGAGGCGGATCTGGCGGTCTAGTCGTTGGGTCATTCCGACCCCGGCCGCAAAGAACTGACGTCGGTCAGGCTTGAGCCTGACATTCCGATCCTGTCAGGCTCAAGCCTGACCTACGTGCCTGCCGGCGGAATCAGGCGCCAGCCGATGAGCGAAGGTCTTTCCCAAAAGCTGGCGTGGACGGAGCCGGATGCCGATGCGCCCCGCCTGGCCGACCTGACGGCTCAGCTCACCGAGGAGGACGGCCTGACGGCCGACCGGGAGGAGTGGCCCGCCTCGCTCTGGGACCGGCTCGAGCGGGCCGGCGCTCCGCGGTGGACGCTCCCGGCCGAATATGGAGGCGCGGCGTGTCCCCGGCCGCTGCTGGTGCAGCGCGCGGCCCAGCTCGCGGGCGGGAGCCTCACCGCGGTCTTCATCCTCTCCCAGCACGAGGCGGCGCTGCGGCGGCTCCTGGCCGCGGCGGAGACGGCCACGGCCGATCGCTGGTTGCACGCCGTGGGAGCCGGTCGCGCCGTGGCCACGGTGGGGATCTCGCACCTGACGACCTCGCGGCGACTGGGTGCTCAGGCCATCAAGGTCATCGAGCTTGGGCCTGGGCGCTACCGGCTCGAGGGAACCATGCCGTGGGTCACGGCCGCGCGTCGCGCCGATCTGTTCGTCACGGGCGCAGCCCTGGACGACGGCCGGCAGATGTTGATTGCCCTGCCGGCCGATCGCCCGGGCGTGGAGGTCTGCCCACCGTTTCCCCTGGCCGCGCTCCAGGCCTCGTGCACGTCGCAGGTCTTGCTCCACGCGGTCGACGTGGACGATTCCGACCTCCTGGCGGGTCCGGCGCGTGAGATCATGTCCCATGCCGCCGCGGTGGGGACCGGGGGCCTGGAGACCTCGGCGCTGGCCCTGGGCCAAGCCCGCGCGGCCCTGGCGGCGCTGGTGGCGCTGGCCCCCGACCGGGGCGACCTGGCCGAGCCCCTGGAGGCCCTCTGCGAGAGCTGGGCGGTCGCATGGCGCCAGCTCATCGCCCGGGCCAAGCAGGACCCGATGGCCGTCTCGCCGGAGGCGATCCGCGCCTCGGCCAACGCCCTGGTCCTCCGCGCCACCCAGGCCTATCTGACGGCCCGCAAGGGGACGGGATTCCTCCGCACCGAGCCAGCCCAGCGCTGGGCGCGCCAGGCCCTGTTCTTCCTGGTCTGGTCCTGCCCCGCGCCGATCGCCCAGGCCGCCATCCGTGATCTGGCGGGGCTCTGCCCGGCCGTATAAAGTTCGCGAGGAGCCACGGGGATGACCTCGAGTTCGACGCGCCGTCACTTTCTGGAGATGGCCGGGGTCACGGCCGGCATGGCCGGGTGGAGTGCCGTGCCGCCATCCGGCTCGGCCCCGCAGGCGACGACTGCGGTTGGGCTCAATCCGAATGCCGGTGCCCGACCGAAGGTCGCGGCCCTGGCCTCGGTCTACTCCTACCTGTCGCATGCCTATCACATCGTCGGGCGCTTCCTCGACGGCTTTCCGGTCTATGAGGCTGGGGCGGAGGTCCTGCACCGGCCGCCGTTGGAGCTGGCCAGCCTGTATATCGAGCAGACGGCCGCGGCGACCGACCTGGGGCAGGCCAAGGCGCGCCGGCACGGCGTCCGGCTGAGTCCGACGATCGACGACGCCCTGACCCTGGGGACCGGCAAGCTGGCCGTCGACGCCGTCCTGCTGATCGCCGAGCACGGCGATTATCCCTACAACGAGAAGCTTCAGAAGCTCTATCCGCGGGGCAAGTACTTCCGCGCGGTGCTCGAGGTGTTCCGGTCCTCGGGCCGCGCCGTGCCGGTCTTCATCGACAAGCACCTCTCCTATAGCCGGGCCGAGGCGCGTGAGATGGTCGAGCAAGCGCGGGCCCAGGACGTACCCTTGATGGCCGGCTCGAGCCTGCCGGTGACCTGGCGGCTGCCCGCGCTGGAGATTCCGCTGGGCCGGCGCTGTCACGACGTGCTGGTCGCCTCGCGCGGCGATCTGGAGATCTTCGGGTTCCACGCGCTGGAGACGCTCCAGTGCATGGCGGAGCGGCGCGATCGTCGCGGCAAACCGCAGGGGGTCGCGGCCGTGACCTGCCTGGAGGGAGACGGCGTCTGGGAGGCCGGCGACCGCGGCGCCTGGTCTTGGAAACTCCTGGAGCACGCCCTGGGCCGCAGCCACACGCGGAACCCTGGCGACATCAAGCAGAACACGCGCGACTTCCGCCCGCCGGCACCGCCGGGTCGCGACGTCCCGACCAAGCTCCGCCATCCCATCGCCTTTCTCGTCGAATACGTCGACGGCCTGCGCGCGACCGTGTTGATCCTCAACGGCCACGTCGACGACACCACCATCGCGGCCCGGCTCGACGACGCTGCCGGCGGCGAGACCATCGTCTCGACCTTGATGTACTTGCCCGCGCCCCCCGGCGCCAGCTTCTTCAACCCGCTGGTCTTGCGGATCGAGGACTTCTTCCACGCGCGCAAGCCGCCCTATCCCGTCGAGCGGACCCTCCTGACCGGAGGAATCCTCGACGTCGCGCTGGAGAGTCGCGTCCGAGATCATCGCCGCATCGAGACTCCAGAACTGGCCGCGATCGACTACCAGGCCCCGGGTGATTCGGGGTATATTCGAACGCCCTTGGTTAACCCGGAACCGAACCGGATCTGAGACGAGATCTGCAACGTTCGGCGGTTCTCTCGGACCAAGTCGACCGGCTTCGGCGAACGGCTCGCGAGGTTGAGTCTGGGCGGTTCGCACGGGCGGCGGTGGGACATTCTACCATCGGAGCCACCCCCCCCATGAATCAAGCCGTCCGGCACGATCTGCTCCGAATCTTATCGGAACTGTGCGACCATGCCCCCGACTTGGGTTTCGGGCAGCTCATCGCCAATCTCGCGTTCCTCGCACGCGCTTCCGGGCCCTCGGATGTGTACGATGTCGAGGACGAGGAATTGCTCGAGGCCGCTCGGAGCCACCTCCTGGATCTGGAGCGACGGAGCGACCGATTGGCCAGTAGCAACCCGGCTTGACCCATGGCCAGGCGATCAACACCGGGAGCATCTGCGCTCGAGGCACCGAGGTCCATCCCACGATGGCTTATAGCGACTTCACTCTTGCCGAGCTGAAAACGCGTTTCCACCTTAGCGTCGATGAGGCCAGCAACCTGTTTGCCGACACTCCGGAGGCGGACCTGCCTCCGGCGTTGGCCGAGACGCTCGCGCGCTACCTCCCCTTGGCGGTGAACGTCAACACCGAGAAGGCGCGCTCGGAGCTGATCATCGCGCCGGTCCTGGTCGAGTTCAAGCTCCTGCACCGCGATCGGGTCAGCGTGTTCTCCGGCATCGAGTTTACCGTGGATGAGGCGGCCGGCTTGAAAGGAAGGTGTGACTATATCCTGGCCCGCAACCCGGAACAACTCGCCCTGACTACTCCGGTTTGCGTGCTCGTCGAGGCCAAGAACGAGAACATCGTGGCGGGAATTCCCCAATGCCTGGCCGAGATGGTCGCGGCGCAGAAGTTCAACGCTCAGCAGAAGCTGCCCGAGTCGACCATCTCCGGGGCCGTGACCACCGGCATGTTGTGGCGGTTCCTGCGCCTGGATGGAACGAAAGCCGCGGTGGATGTCGTGGAATATCCGATCCAGTGGCCGCGGAAAATCTTTGGGATCTTGACGGCCATCGCGCTCGTGTGATCTCCCAGAGCCTGGCCTTCACCCGCGCGCTTTCCTCGGTCCGGTCACCCACTCTCGGCTCGGCAACGATCACTGGCCCGCCAGGGCGTATTGCTTGCGCCGAGCCGAGTGGGGCTTATAGGCGCGCTTATCGATCTGGTAGCGGCGGAGCTTCTCGCTGATGCTGCGGCGGGAGAGTCCGCAGTGCTGGGCACAGAGCTCGATGCGACCCCGGTATTTTTCCAGGACGTGCTGGAGGTAGGCGCACTCGATCCGGCGGGTGAACTCGGCGGTGATTTCCGGGAGCGGGCGGTGATGGTCGAAATCGAGCGTGAACGGCTCGTCATGGCGCGCCACGATCTGGGGGGGCAGGTTCTCGGGCTCGATCACGGGCCCGGCGGTCGTCACCATCGCCTGCTCGATGACATGCTCGAGCTCGCGGACATTCCCGGGCCAGTCGTAACTCAGGAGCCGCGAGAGGGCCAGCCGTGAGACCGTCCGCGCCGGCAGTCCCCGCTCCGCCAGCTTCTCCAGGAAATGATTGACCAGCAGCGGGACATCCTCCAGGCGCTCGCGCAGCGGGGGCAGGGCGATCGAGAAGACGTTGAGCCGATAGAAGAGGTCGTCCCGGAACCGGCCGGCCGCGACCGCCTCGGCCAGGTCCAGGTTGGTCGCGGCGATGACCCGGCAATCGGTCTGGACGGCTTCGGTCCCACCCACGCGCTCGAACCGCCCGTCCTGGAGCACGCGGAGCAGCTTGGCCTGCATCCCCATCGGCATCTCGCCGATCTCGTCGAGGAAGAGCGTGCCCCCCTTGGCCAGCTCGAACCGCCCTTTCTTCTGGCGGTCGGCCCCGGTGAAGGCGCCGCGCTCGTGCCCGAACAGCTCGGTCTCCAGCAACGGCTCGGGCAGCGCCGCACAGTTGACCGCCACCAAGGTCCCCTGCCGGGTCACGTCGCTGAAGTGGATCGCCTGGGCCACCAGCTCCTTCCCCGTGCCCGTCTCGCCGGTCACCAGCACGTTGCACGGCGACGAGGCCACCCGCCCAACCCGCTCGAAGACCTCCACCATCCGCGGGCTGCCCCCCACCAAGTTATGATAGGCATAACGCTTGCGCAACCGGCTCCGGAGGTCGGCCACCTCGTCGATCAACCGCCGGTCTTCCAGCGCCCGGCTCACCAGGACCTCCAGGCGGATCGTGTCGATCGGCTTGGTGATCAGGTCGTAAGCCCCCAGCTTGATCGCCTCCACCGCCGCTTCGACCGTCGCGTAGCCGGTCATCACGATGACCGTCACCGGCATCTCCCGGTCCCGGATCTCCTTGATCAGGTCCAGCCCGCTGATCCCCGGCAGCCGCAGGTCGGTCAGCACCAGGGAACAGCGGTTCTCCACCAGCCATTCCAGCGCGGTCGTGCCGTCCGGCGCGACCGTGATCTGCCGATCCGGCGCCGCCAACACCTGCGCGAGCTGCTGGCATACCAGTTGACTATCATCCACCACAAGGATGCGTCGATCCATGGCGCCCTCATCCATGTTGAGGTGGGTGGCTGCAATCCTGTTGGCTCGGGCCTCCGAGGCGGCCGATCCAAAAGGGCTGTCGCATGCTCTTGGGGTCGAGTCTGCTCCTCAAGTCGTAGACTACGGTCCCGCGCCCCTTTGTCAAGCGGTCTCGTTCGGGAACGGAATCGAGATGGGTCGGAGCCGAGGAATCGGATAAGATTTAAGGAGATGTGGCTTCCATGGACAATTCCCGGCTGGCGCCCTCGAGGGTGAGCTTGCGGTTTCGGTCAGACTTGAGTTTCCAGGGGGCGTGGCAGACGGTGCAAGAGTTGGGGCCGGGCCTGCGCGAGGCGTGATCTCCGGGGCAGCGCTGGCTCTGGCGGATTCTCCTGAGCGCGATCGCCGCCGCCGCCGCCGTGGGCGACCGCCCGGCCCGGACCGAACCCCGAGCCCGCGATCCGTTCCGCACGCGGGTCAACGCCGGGGCCAACGATCCGGCGGCGTGCGCGCGGCCGGCGACCCGTGCCGGGCCAGTCCCGGGAGCCACGCGTCACAGCTCGCGCAGGGCCGAGATCACGTTGAGCCGGACGGCCCGCAGCGCGGGGAACATGCCGCCGAAGAGACCCATGGCCAGCGTCATCACCAGGGCGACCGTCATGACCATCGGGCCGAAGCGGAAGGACACCGTCATCGAGGCGAAGCTGTTGAAGTCGCTGGTCTCATACGTCAAGGCATTGAGCGGAATGGCCGCCAGCAGGCCGACCGCGCCGCCCATGGCGCAGAGGATCAGCGACTCGCCCAGGAAGCTGATCAGGATGTCGAGCTGGGAAAAACCCAGCGCCCGCATCGTGCCGATCTCGCGGGTCCGCGCGCTGACGGCGGCGAACATGGTGTTCGCGGCCGAGAACATGGCGCCCAGCGTCAAGAGCACCGCGATGAGCGTGCCCGCCCCCTTGAGGAAGATGCTGGATCGGCTCTGGTTGAGGAAGTAGACCGACTCGGGGATCGCCGCCAGCTTGAACCGGGTGTCGTTCTCGATCGTGTCGCGGAGCTTGTCGTAGTCGCCGCTGCTTGCCGCACGGACTTGCACGCAGGAGACCGAGCCCTCGCGCCCGGTGTTCCGCTCGACGTCCTTGAGGTCGGCCCAGACCTCGCTCTCGGCGGCGCTGCCGCCGGCGGTGAAGATGCCGACGACCGTGTATTTCTCCTTGTCGCCGAACTCGAGTCGACCGCCGATCTGGGCCCCCTTGAACCGCTTCGACATCTGCCGGCTGACGATGCACTCCCCGCGGCCCTCGACCAGGTCGGAGCCCTCGACGATCCGGAAGTTGGGGCGGAGCTGCCGCGAGGCCGGTTGCACGCCCCGGACGATGATGTTGGTCCGCGTCCCGTTCTCGCGTTCGGCGATCGGAATATTCAACAACTCCTTGGCGGCCAGCGGGCGACCGCGCTCGTCGCGCGCGATCCCGGGCAGGTTCAACAGCTCGTCGGCCTTGCTCGACTCGAATCCGCCGGTCGTCTCGGTCGAGGAGCCCTTGCGCATCACGATCACGTCGAGCGGGTCGCCCGAGATCGCCAGGCTGTGCTCCATGCCCTCCACCAGGCCGAACAAAATGCACGACGACCAGACCACCAGCCCCGTGCCCAGCACGGTCATCATCGTCGTCTTCCAGCGGACCCGGAGGTTCCGGACGTTGTACTTGAGCGGAATCATGGCCCTAGACGACCCTCCTGAGCCCATCGACGACCGAGAGGTTCGCGGCCCGGACCGCCGGCACGAACCCGCTGGCAAATCCCACGAACAACGAGACTGCCAAGCCCTGGAGCGCGACGTTCCAGGGGATGAAGAACACCGGCAGGAAGCCGGCCGTGTACTTCGAGATGTCGACGAGCTCGAAGAGCCCCTTGCACCCCAGCGAGCCCAGGGCGCCGCCGAGCCCGGCCACCAGCACCGACTCGGTCAGGACCAGGAAGAGGACCCGTCCCTTGGTGAAGCCGATCGCCTTGAGCACGGCCAGCTCGCTGGTGCGCTCGCGCATCGACATCGCCATGGCATTGCCGGCGACGCACAACAGCGAGAAGACCACCGCCAGGCCGATCGCCCGGATCATGCCCTTCATGTCCCCGAGCATCTCCTCGACCACCTTGCCGAACGCTTCCTCGACCAGGGTGCGGGTGGGGAAATCGCTGTTGCGATACAGGTCGTCGATCGTCTTGCACACACCCGCCATGACGTCGCTGTTCTTGCACTTGATGTAGATCATCCCCGCGTTGCCGGATCCGCGCCCACTGGACGGCAAGGACGCGGAGCTGGTGCGGGACGCGGTCCGCTTCAGCCCCTCGTCCAGGTATTCCCAGTTGAACAGGCACATCCGCAGGTTGCGGTGGCTGGGGCCGTCGTAGATGCCGCAGATTTTGAGGTCCAGGCTCACCGGGTAGAGATCGCCCTTCAGGGGCAAGGAGTCGCCGATCGTGAACCCCTTGTCCTCGGCGAGCTTGCGGCCCACGACGCAGCCGTTCTTCGTCTCCTGGAACGCCCGGAGCTGGTCGGCGGGGATCGTCAATTCGCTGAGGACGGTGAACACGCTGTCGGGGTCGACGCCGAACTGGGCGAAGGGAAGGATCTCCTCCTGGTACTTGCCGCCGTACCAATGGAGCTGCGAGACGGCGAACACCCCCTCGAGCTGGCGGATCTCCTGGACGCGGGCGATCGGCATCATCCCGGCAGGAAGAAAGCCGTTGGCGCTGATCGAGATGATGCGGTTCTGGATCCGCGCCGACGCGAGCACGTCGTCCCGGATGGCGAAGAACGAGACCAGGATCATCATCAAGAACAGGCAGATACTGGTCGACGCGATCGTCAACAGCGAGCGCACCGGGTTGCGCCGGGCGTTTCGGAAGATATAGGTGAGGTATTTCATGACAGGGCTGAGCCCCGGGTTTCGGAGATGGGATGCCGACCAGCCTCGGCCTGTCCGTCTTGAGACCGAACTTCGGGCTCAGATCACTCTCCTGAGCCCATCGACGACCGAGAGGTTCGCGGCCCGGATCGCGGGCACGAACCCGCTGGCAAATCCCACGAACAGGGACACCGCCAAGCCCTGGAGCGCGACACTCCAGGGGATGTAGAAGAACGGCAGGAAGCCGGCCGTGTATTTCGAGATGTCGACCACCTCGAAGAGCCCCTTGCACCCCAGCGAGCCCAGGACCCCGCCGAGGCCGGCGACCAGCACCGACTCGGTCAGGACCAGGAACAGCACCCGGGCCTTGTTGAAGCCGATCGCCTTGAGCACGGCGACTTCGCTGGTGCGCTCGCGCATCGCCATCGCCATGGCATTGCCGGCGACGCACAAGAGCGAGAAGACCACCGCCAGGCCGATCGCCCGGATCATGCCCCGGAGGTCGCCCATCATCTCCTCGAACATCTTGCCGAAGGCCTCTTCGGTCTGGGTCCGCGTCGGGTAGTCGCTGTTGCGGTACAGGTCATCGATCTTCTTGCAGAGGACGGGCATCAGATCGCCGCGCTGGCACTTGATGAAGATCATCCCCGCTCGGCCCGTGAGCCGGGCGCGGGCTGAGGACTGCTTCAAGGTGTCGTCGAGGTAGTCCCAGCGTACGAAGCACATCCGCAGATCGCGGTCCGCCGGCCCGTCGTAGATCCCGCGGATCACGGGGTTCAAGTCCACTGGGTAGACGTCCCCCTTCAAGGGCACGGTGTCGCCCACGTGGAGCCGCTTCTCCTCGGCCAGCTTGCGACCGATGACGCAGCCGTCCTTGTACTCCTGGAACGCCCGGAGCTGGTCCTTGGGGATGGTGAGCTCGGACATGATGGTGAAGACCGTCTCGGGATCCACGGCGAATTGCGCGAAGGGAAAGACCTCCTCCTGGTACTTGCCGCCGACCCAGTTGAACGGGGTCGCGGCGACCACGCCCTCGAGCTGGGAGACCTCCTGCACGTAGGAGATCGGCATGTAGCCGGCGAACCCGTTGGCGTTGAGCATGGCGATCCGGTTGTAGATGCGCACGCCGCTGTTGACCTCGTCGCTCATGGCGAAGAACGAGACCAGGATCATCATCAAGAACAGGCAGATGCCCGTCGATGCGATCGTCAACAGCGAGCGCACCGGGTTGCGCCGGGCGTTTCGGAAGATATAAGTGAGGTATTTCATGACGCGGCCGAGACCCGGGGTTCGGAGATGATGTCATCGACCAGGCGGCCCTTGTCGAGGTGGAGGATCCGGCTGGCGCGCTGGGCGGCCAGGGGATCATGCGTGACCATGATGATGGTCTTCTGGAATTCGCGGTTGAGCAGCTCGATCAGGTCGAGGATCTCTCCGGCGGTGGTCCGGTCCAGGTCGCCGGTCGGCTCGTCGGCGACGAGGAGGTAGGGATCGGTGACGATCGCCCGGGCGATGGCGACGCGCTGTTCCTGGCCGCCGGAGAGCTGGCGCGGATAGTGGTGCTCCCGGCCCTCGAGCCCGACGATCCGCAGCGCCGTCATGACGTTCTTGCGGCGGTTGCGCCGCGACAGGTGGGTCAAGAGCAGCGGCAGCTCGACGTTCTCGAAGGCGGTCAGGACCGGGATGAGGTTGTAGGTC
>JAJPJC010000380.1 GCA_021324445.1 Isosphaeraceae bacterium | reverse complement strand
TTCCACGTAGGCCCAGGCCAGATGCACCGCGACCACATACCGCTCCACCGCCTCATACGACCGCACGCGAAAGTCCGCCAAGCCCAACTGGGTCTTCGTGTAGAAGTTCACGACCTCACAACTCCAGCGGCCGCCGTATCCTCGCAAGGTCTCCACGACCGAGCGGGCCAAATCCGTACTCGCGAAGTACGCCCAGGACCGTGCCCGGGGATGCCGTTTGGAAAAGTGGACGCGGATCTCAAAGGGGATGTCCGACAACCGGCCTACGGCGTCCCGCACGTAGTAGGTCGTCGTCGTCCCATCCGCAGCGGTCACGCTCACGCGCGTGAACCACTTGTGCCGTAACGTGGCCCGGAACTGAGTGAGGCGTTGCCCAGAGAACTTCCGATTGCTCTTCAGGGCGCAGACCGCGTGCCAACCCTGACGATGGATGTATCGGAGTAACCCCTCCGAGGCGTACCAAAACGTGACTCCATTTTCATCATACCGGGTGTCGCGTAAGCGACATAAACGACTGTTCCGAAAGCCCCGGAGGGGGCGATCGGACGGAGCCAGGGGCGTCCGCCCTTGCACTGGGGGCCTCCCCAGAACACACACCCCAGCCCAAGGGGTGGGGTGGGTGGCTCGGCACCGACCAGGGGCGGACGCCCCTGGCGACGTGCGTCCGCCCCCTGCGGGGGCTTCAGGAACAGGCTCTAAGCTTTTTCGCCAGAGTCCAGCAGGGAGGAAGTCGTCCGTTCTTGGTGCCGAGGATGACCGTCATGGGGTGCGGGGCGGAGGTTCCCCGTGCCGGGGAGGGAAAAAGCCCGCTCCAGAGGGGCCGAGAGCCGGAGGCGACGGCAGCACGAAGGGCCGATCAGGGAGGGGGGAAGCGGGTCGGGACCCGTGGGACGGGACCTGAGGGCAGGCCGAGACCGCTGGAGGGATGCGCGGGGCGCTTGAAATCCCAAAGGGTGAATGCCCACCGCGAAGCGGGTCAGTGCAACGGGATGGTATCCGGCAAGCCGGCATCAGCCTGGGGGAAGGCGATCGCGCGCACCGGCCCGCCGGATGCCACCTTCTTCCTTTCCGCCCCCCGTTTCCTACCCCGTCGGGTGGTCAACCAGTTGCGGAATTAACCGCCACCAGCCGCGTGACAGACGCGACAGGTGACTTGGCAAGCTGGAATCTCCGTGTTAAGATGGGCAGACTGGGTAATCGGTAGACTCGAGGGCCTGCCTCCCGGTTTGCCATTGCACCGGCCCGGCACGAGCGCCCTCGTCACCCCGCTCCCCGCTCAGAAGGAGGGGTTTTTTCGGGATCGGCGCCGGGGGCTGGTGTGGGGGCGCCTGGGCCCAGCCCCGGGTTCCCAACCCTGGTTTGGGTCTCCAGGACGGCTGGGGGAGATCATGGCCGTTGATCAGCGCGCTCAACAACACGGCCAGAGCGCCATGGCCTCTGGGGTACGGCTCCGAATGTCGGCTGGTTGTCCGATCGGTTCGTCGTTTTCGCAATGAGGGGGTTGTTCATGACAGCCTGCGCTGCCACCTGGCTGACACAGACGTTGCGGTGCTGGTTTGACGATTCGGATCGCGGTTCGCGCGTTCGCGGGCTGCGCTTCGCGCCGCCACGCCTGGAGGCCCTCGAGAGCCGCAACCTACCCAGCGCCGCGGGCGGCGTCTGGAGTTTCGTGAGTGCACCACGCCTTCATCCGATGAAGGTGAGCGAGCTGAATCTCCAACCCGGCGCGTCGCTCAATCCGATCTTCGTCGCGCCTTACGACCAATTACCGAACACGACTGAATTGGTTGGCCAAACCGGCCCGCTGATCCTGGACGGCTCCGGGAATCCAATCTGGTTTGACCCGCTTTCCAGCAACAACAGGGTGGAAGCGATCGGCTTCCAAGCTCAGACCTTGTTCGGCAAGCCGGTGTTGACCTGGTGGCAGGGAACGCTCGCGGGGGCTACGAGCAAATTGCCCCCTGGCACGCCGCGCCAGGGGGGGCACTTCGTCATCTTCAACCAACACTATCGAGAGATCAGGTCGGTCCCAGCACCGAGCGGATTCTCGCTGGACGAGCACGAGTTCTTGATTACGCCGCAAGGGGACGCCTATTACTTCGCGCTCAAAAGGGTCAAGGCGAATCTGACCCCCTACGGCGGTCCGAAACAGGGGTCGTATGTGGACCCTGAAATCCAGGAAGTCAATCTGCGGACTGGGAAGGTGATCTTCACCTGGAATACAGCCGCGCACATCCCCTTGAGCGATTCGATTGTCCCTCTTCCCACGACTCCGGGTCAACCGTGGGACCCGTACCATGACAATTCGATCGACGTGAGTCCCGACGGCTCGCAACTCCTGGTTTCCCTGCGCAACACCTGGGGGATTTATGATATCAGTCGCAAGACGGGGCAGGTACTCTGGGAGATCGGGGGCAAGCAGAACCAGTTCCGTCTTCCGTCCGACCTGATCACCGGCCCATACGACTCGGCGTTCCAGTACCAGCACGATGCGCGCTACGTGCCTGGAGGGATCAGCCTCTTCGACGACGGCGGCAGTGGCGCGCCGCCTGACGGCGGTCCCTACGGCGCCGGGCGCGGCTTGATCTTGAGCCTCGACCTTCAAAACCACACAGCCAGTCTCGCCAGTCCACCGTACTACCACGACCCGGCGCTCGATTCGGGCAGCCAGGGCAACCTTCAAGTTCTCGGGAACGGCAACGTGTTCATCGGCTGGGGATCGGATACCCAATCCGACGGAGAATTGAGGTCTTATTACAGCGAGTATTCCAGTAGTGGATCGGTTCTTGCCGATTTCGTCCTGGCCGGCCAGGACATTTCCTACCGCGCCTTCAGCCTTCCGTGGGTGGGGGTTCCGCTCACGAAGCCGGCGGCGGCGGTCATCGATGCGAACGGTCAATCGACCGTGTACGCATCCTGGAACGGCTCGACAGAGACGGTCGCCTGGGAGTTGCTCGCCGGCCCCAGGCGGGCGGCGCTGTCACCAGTTTCGATCACATCGCGCACGGGCTTCGAGACGGCGATTGCAACCACGGCCGCAGGACCCTTCTACGAGGTCAAGGCGCTCGGCGCCGGCGGCGAAGTCTTGAAAACCTCCGCCGTCATCCGCGCCCATGGCTAGGAGATTTTCCGAGAATTCGTCCATGTTCCGGCATGGCCCCAGGGTTTTCCGCGGGGCTTCGGCCTCTGGGGGGCTGCCCCACACGTTTGCAAGGGGGTTTCAATCCTCAGGCTCGGGGGCTCTGGCCGCTTCGGCACCGGGCGGGGCCGCCAAGGCGCGGCCGAGCCCATGTCCCAGGCGATCGGGGTCGGCCAGCCAGAGGTGGCGCCGACCGGCGGCGCGGCCGTCGAGGATCAGCTTGGGCCGGCCGGCCAGGGTGGCGGCCAGGGTGTCGAACAGCAGGCGGAACTCAGTCAAGGCCGGGTGCGAGCCATGAGCCGCGGCCTGGGCCAGGAACGCCCCATTCTCGCCCAGCGCGCGGCCGACCAACCGAGCGGAACGCGTTTTGGCCGCGTCGCGCGCCGACTCAGCCTCGGCCAGGGCCGCCGACTTCCGCCGGGCGGCGTCGCCGCGGGCCTGATTGCGGCTCCGTTCGGCATCCGAGACAGCGGCCGAGACATCCCGATAGGCCGGCACCACCTCCCGCGGCGGGTGGGCATCGACCACCCGGACGCGATCCACCCTCACGGCCAGGCCCGAGGCGTCCAGTCGCTCCTGGAGCCGCCGGGCGAGCGTCGCTTCGAAGTCCCGACGCCCGCTCACCAGGATGGACTCCAGCGCTGTCCGTCCGGCCTCCTCGCGGAAGACCCCCTCGGCCGCCGCATTCACGGTCTGCTCCACGGCCGTGACCCCGAAGAGGAGTGCCGGCAGCCCGGACTCGCGGAACCGGTATTCCACGACGCCGGCCAGCTCGACCAGGTTCTCGTCGCCGGTGAAGAACAACGCGGACTCGTCGCGGCGGCCGCCATGGCTGGTGCTCCAACCCACGGGCTGGGGCACGGCCGACGCCGGACCCATCAGCCCAACCCGGGCCAGCCGCGACCGATCGGGCTCGACGACGGTCACCGTCTCGACCGGCTCCGGCAACCGGACGTGCAATCCCGGTCGCAGCATCGGGGCGTGGTAGCGGCCGAAGCGCCGGACCACCCCGACCTGGTCGGGCCCGACGATCGTGATCCCCGAGGCCAGGTAGGCGATCACGATCGAGGCGAGCGCGCCCTGGAACACCGCGCGCCGGTATCGCCAGGCGCCGTCCACCAGCACCGCAGGCCGGCAGCGCCGGCAGGTCGATACCACCGGCCGGGCCGCTCGCACGATCCCCAAGGTCTGCCAGCGTTCGAAGCCGAGGATCCGGATCGCGTTGAGCAGCACCAGGAGGGAGCCGGCCTGGTGGACGATCGCCGCGGCGACCGGCCCCAGGAGCCGCAGGCCGGCCAGGACGATCGCCACGGAGTTGAATCCGAAGGCGAAGAGCAGGATGTTCTGGCGGAGGACCCGGACCGTGTGCCGGGCCAGGCGAATCGTCTCGGGCAAGGCGGCCAGCGGCTCGCCCATCAACACCACCGAGCCGGCCTCGGCCGCCAGGTCGCTGCCGGCCCCGGCCAGCGCCAGGCCGACATCCGCCCGCGCCAGGGCCGGCGCGTCGTTGATGCCGTCGCCGATCATCGCCACGATTCGACCCTCACCCCGGCGCCGGGCGATCCACTCCGCCTTCTCCGCAGGGGTCAGCTCGGCCTCGACCTGCTTGATGTGGACCTTCTTGGCCACGGCGCGCGCCGCCGCGACACGGTCGCCGGTCAAGATGGTCAGGTCCTTGAGCCCCAGGTGCTTCAGGTCGTGGATGATGTCGTGCGCCTCGCGGCGCACCCGGTCGCGGGCACCGACGATCCCCACGGCGCGACCGTCGCACACCACGATCAGCGGCGTCTGTCCCGCCTGGTCGAGGGATTCCAGGGCCGCCTCCACCTCGTCCGGGACGCGCACGCCGTGCTCGCGGACCAGCCGGAGGTTGCCCACCAGGACGGTCCTCGCGCGGTCCTCCGACCCGGCCGGCTTCAGGCGCGCCAGGACCCCTGCGCCTGGCTGGGCCTGGAAGTCGTCGACCGCCGGCAAGGCGACCCCGCGGCGGTGGGCCTCGGCCACGAGCATCCGGGCCAGGGGATGCTCGCTGGGCTGCTCGGCCGCGGCGGCCAGGAGCAGGACATCGTCCGGGGCTACGGCCGGGGCGCTGTCCTCGTGCGACGGCCCCAGCGCCAGGCAGTCGCCCAGCTCCGGCTTCCCTTCCGTGAGGGTCCCGGTCTTGTCGAACGCGACGGTATCGACGCGGGCCAGGCCCTCGATGGCCGCGCCCCCCTTGACCAGCACGCCACGGCGGGCCAACCGGGCCGTGGCGGCCAGGACCGCCGCCGGGGTCGCCAGCACCAGCGCGCAGGGACAGGCGACGACCAGCACGGCCAGCGCGGGCATGACGTCCAGCGCGGGGATCCCTCCGGTCCCGTTCCCGCGCCACAGGGCCGGCGCATTGGTCGCCAGGAGGACCGTCGCCGCGACGATCAACACGGCGGGCAGGAACCGCCGGGCGTACCGGTCGGCAGTGCGTTCCAGCGGGGAACGGTGCCGATGGGCGTCGTCGAGCAGCCGGATGACCTGGCCCAGCGTCGTCTCCGCACCGAGCTTCTCGGCGCGGACGTCCAGCCGGCCGAACTGGTTGACCGTACCGGTGTAGACCGCATCGCCTTCGCCTTTGTCGACGGGAAGGCTCTCGCCGGTGAGCACGGCCTGATCGACCGCGGAGCGGCCCCGCACGACCGTGCCGTCGACGCCGATCCGCTCGCCCGGCCGCACGACCACGATCTCGCCGAGCGCCACCTGCTCCACCGGCAGCTCGATCTCGACCTCACCCCGGATGACCCGCGCGGTCCTGGGGTAGAAGTCCAGGAGCGAGCCCAGCGCGCGGCGGGCGCGCTCGAAAGTCAATGCCTCCAGGCATTCCCCCAGCAGTGCGATGAAGACGACCTCGGCCGCGACGAAATACTCACCCAGGGCGGCCGCCGCCACACAGGCGATCGCCAGGGCGATGTCGGCCCCGATCCTCCCCTCGAACAGGGCCGATAGGGCCAGGTAAACCACGCGGCCCCCACCGATGACCGCCGCCATCAGCGCCAGGGGCACGCCGAAGGGCCGCTGCCAGGGGCTTCCCAACGCCCCGAGAACCAGGTCGGCCAGGATCAGCACCCCCACGACGGCCGTCGTCCCCAGCAACGCCCGGCGCTCGGCGTCCGGATCGTGCTCAGGGTCGTGCGCCGGCCCGTGCGAGTGCCCCGGCCCCTGATCGTGATGATCGTGGGGCACCGACGGTGCGCCCAGCCGCATCTGTTCCGGTCGGTATTCCCGGTGCAACGACAAGCCTCCTGTGGGGCAGCCGCCCCTGGCTGCCCTCGGCCAGCCGGGTGCGGCCGGCCCACCTTCCGACCGATTTAAGTTACCGCCGCCGCCCGCGTTCCGCCACCCTCGGGTCGATGTCCTGGCGAGTCGATCGCGGGCGCGCCGCCCGGTCCGGTCGATTCTCCAGGCGGCCATCGAGCCCAGCTTGACCAGTTGGGCCGGAAACGATAGCCTCCCCCGGCCTGCGGGGAAGATCCCCGCCTGCCGGTTGGCGCTCCGCGCCGAGCCCTGGATGGGAGGGACCCCTGGATGGGAAAGCCGCATGCAATCCGGGTGATCGCCGCGATCGGCTTGGTCTGGCCCAGCGGTTGTACCATGATGGGGAGTATCGGCAAACCACCGGTCGTCATCCAGGACCAGGAGACGGGCAAGGACAAGAAGGATCCGGATGAGGTCCGGACGACCTACGTCTACTCCCTCGGCCGGGGCATCCAGGATTTCGCGGCGCCCTCGGCCGCCGTCACCGCGGCCGTCGCCGAAGCGATGGGTGACCTCGAGATGAAGGTGACCAGGCGCGGACGTGAGGGAACCGTCGCGGAGATCGACGGCCGGACCTCCGACGATCGGACCGTGCGGGTCACGATTCGGCCCCAGGTCGAGAGGATGCGAGTCAGTTGCCGGATCGGCTGGTTCGGTGACGAGCCGCTGGCACGGGCCTTCCTGGAACGGGTGGGAATCCGGCTGGGGACGCTCCCGCCGGCCGCCATCCCCGCCGAACCGCCCAGCGCCCCGGCGCCCAACCCCATCTTCTCGCGCGAGGCCGTCCCTGATACGACCATGCTCCGCGACTTCGCGGAGGCGCCCTATCGCGAGCGCGTGGACCCGTGATCAGGCCCGTGCCCCCATCGCGGCGACCCCACCGCCGGATGCAGGCGCCCCGGGGCCGATCCGCCAGACCGACCCAGCGACCGGCCGCCCTCGCCTGAGTTGCCTAGTTTGGCCGATCGCGGCCCGCGCCGATCGCGGCGTCCATGCCGGAGCGGACAGCGGGCCGTGAGGCCAACGAGCGAGAAGACCGATCGGGGACCAGGTCCCCAACCGACTCGCGACCGACAGGCCGAACCGCGGCGCCACGCTTCCCTGCCGCCGGGAATCGACCGTCACTTTTCGAATGACTATCCTCGCGATCCGACGCGATCGCAGTGAATCACATGATAACGCAACTATATATATTCCATCACCATGCGACCTGATTTCAATCCGATCATGGATCGCGTCGTCGGTTGTCGAGCGGCGTCTCCCAAGCGCCCGTCACAATACGAGGAGAATCCCCGGTCGTCAACCCTGTCCTGGATTTTTTTGGGCGGGGGCACGGCGGCTGGAATGGGCCGGGGGCGCGCCGGCGTCGAGGTGCTCGGGCCGGCTCGGTCGCGGCGCAGCGGCCGCGCGCTCGCGGCGCGGCCGTCCGGTTCTCCCGCGGGCAGCACGACATTGCTTCGCCGCGGCATCCCTGTCAAACTCGGGGGGCGCTCCGGCATCCGGCAGCGATCCGCTGGCGGGGAGTGGGCGATCCTCTGTCGCTATAATAAACGATGGTTGAGTCAGGGGAGCGCCGAGTCGGCACGATCGGAGTCAGGCCGGCTGTGCGGCGAAGACGCGAGGCGGGCGGCGTCTCAGGGCGGGGCGGTTGAGATCTTCGGGTGGAGGTTGATTCGAGTGATGACCGCGCGGATTGGTTTCGATCATTACACGATTGCGCATCGGGAATTCACGGCGGAGGCGACCCTCGACTTCGCCCGGACGCATGGCTTCGATGGCGTGCAGTTCCTGGAACCCGTCCAGATCGTGGCGTCGCTGGAGCCGGAGCGCCTGGACGCGTTCCGCCGCCGGGCCGAGGCCCTGGGATTGTACCTCGAGGTGGGGCTGCCCTCGCCCAACCCGGTGCGCCGCGCGCGCCAGCTGGGCTCGAGCGTCGCGCCCGCGGAGTGGGCGCGCGCGCTGGAGCCGGCGGTCGAGGCCCTGGCCACCCTGGGGTGCCGGCACGGCCGGGTTTATGTGGGGGACCGGCACGACCGGTTCCGGACCGACACGCCGTGGGACCTCCAGATCGCCGCGACCGTCGAGGTGATCCGCCTGCTGACGCCCCGGCTCAAGGACCGGGGGATTCGCCTGGCGATCGAGACCCATCAAGACCTGACCGTCGACGAGCTGCTGGGGATTCTCGACGGGTTGGACCCGGAGATTGCCGGCGTGACCCTCGACACGGGCAACCTGGTCACGCGGCTGGAGGAACCGATCGCGGCGGCCCAGCGCCTGGCGCCGTGGGTCCTGGGTACGCACATCAAGGATGCGGTGCTGGCGTTCACGGATCGCGGGCTGTGCTGGCAGGCTCGCCCGATCGGCTCGGGCATCCTGCCGATCCCCGACATCCTGGCCGCGATCCTCCGCGCCCGGCCGGCGGTGGCGCTGTCAATCGAGCTCCATCCGCGGACCTATGACCTGCCGATCTACGATCCCCGATGGCTGGCGTTCTTCCCCGACTTGAAGCCGGCCGCGCTGGCGGCGGTCGTCCGCCTGGCGGCCGAGTGCGAGCGGCGATACGCCGAGGGATCGCTGCCGCGGCCCGCGGCCGTCGAGGCCATCCCCTGGGCCAGCCGCGACCTGGACTGGCTCGCCCGCTCGCTCGGCTACTTGCGCTCGGTGGTCCCGACCCTGATCGACTCCACGTCCGACCCCGCCGCGGCGCCCGCGGCCCAGGCCTCTCACACCCAGGCGGCTCCCCAATGACGGACTTGCCCAGTCGTCCGCAACGCCGGATCGCCTCCCTCGACCAGTTTCGCGGCTACACCGTCGCGGGCATGCTGCTGGTCAACTTCCTGGGCGGTTATGCCGTCGTGCCGGCGATCCTCAAGCATCACAATACGTATTGCAGTTATGCCGACACGATCATGCCGCAGTTCTTCTTCGCCGTCGGCTTTGCCTACCGGTTGACGTTCCTCCGCCGGCTGGAGAGCGCCGGCCCCTGGGCGGCGACCCGCGCTGTGCTCAAACGGAACGCCGGGCTGATCCTCCTGGGCTTCGTGCTCTACCACCTCGACGGCAAGGTCTCCTCCTGGCAAGAGTTGATCGCGCTCGAGCCGAGAGACCTCCTGGCGCGCACCTGCCGGCGCGAGCTGTTCCAGACGCTGGTGCACATCGCCGTCGCCTCGATCTGGGTCCTGCCGGTGATCGCCGCCGGGCCGGGTCCGCGCATCGCCTTCCTGCTCGGCTCGGCCGGCCTGCACCTCTGGTTCTCCTCGCAGTTCTATCTCGACTGGGCGTGGAAGACCCCGGTCATCGACGGCGGCCCGCTCGGGTTCCTGACCTGGACCATCCCCCTGCTCGTCGGGTCGCTCGCCTACGACGCCATCGCCAGCGTTGAGGAGGGCGGCCCGAGGCACCTCGTCGGGAAGCTCCTGGGCTGGTCCTGCGCCCTGATGATCGCGGGGTATGCCATCTCCTGCGCGGGCGGGCGCTGGGCATCGCCTCCGTTCGTGCCCCCAGACCAGAGCCACCACGTGGACCTCTGGACGATGAGCCAGCGCACCGGGAGCGTGTCCTATCTCACGTTTGCCGCGGGGTTCTCGCTGGCGGTCTACGCGCTGTTCGTGCTCATTTGTGATCAGGGCGGCTTCCGGAGCCGGGTGTTTCGCACCTTCGGCGTGAATGCCCTGGCCGCCTACATCATCCACGGGATGGTGGCCGGCGCCGTGAAGCCCTATGTCCCCAACGACGCACCACTCTGGTACGTCGCCGCCGGGTTCGCTCTCTATTTCGGCATCTGCACGTTGTTCAATCGTTACCTCGAGGAAAACCAGCTCTTCCTCAAACTCTGAGAGCGGGAAAGATGGCCCCGTCGCCGACATCTCGACAGGAATTCCGGTCCCATGGAGACGATCGGCCCGGGATCGCACTTGCTGAGCGTTGCATAAAGAAGTTGCGGGTTGGTTTCCCCCTGCCGGTCGCCTAAATAACTCCACGCAAAGGGGAAAGCAAAGCGGGCCGTCGCCGGACGGAGCCGGCTCCTACAGCGACCCGAAGGGGGCGTCTTCTTGTCGGAGGCGGCTCCGTCCGCCGACGATCTTTCGTTCCCCTTCGCATGGACTTCTTTAGCACCGACCCAGCCACCCGAGGCTTCCTGAGGGTCGCGGCTCGGCATGACGCAACCTCACCAGAGCTCGTCCTCCAGCTCCAGCGGCCCGTCTTCCTGCATGGCCTCGGCCTTGCGGGCAAGCTGGCGACGGATGGACTCCAGCGACTCGGGCAAGGAGTTCGCGGGGATCTGGTCCAGGACCTTCGTCGCCTGGAGCGGCCGATTGAGCTTCTGGATCAGGATCTGGGCCAGCTTCAGCCGGACGCGCGGTGAGGGGTCGGGGAGCTTCAACACGTAGTCGCGCATCACCAGGACGACGTCGTTCCAGAAGCCATGGTCCAGGAGCGCCTCGATCAAGGTGCGCCAGTCGGGCTCCGGCGGCTGCCAACCGGTCAGGGAGCGACTCGACTTGTTGTACACCGCCAGCGCCGCCTCCACCTCGCCCAGCTCGAGGTGCTGGCGCAACACCCGCAGCGCGGCCGCCGAGGCGTCCTCGATCGAACGGACCTTCGGCGTTGCATCCCGGCCCTTCCGCCGCTTCGATTTGGCTCGCGGCCGAGGCGCGAATTCGGTGGACACCCGCGGCCGCGCCCTCCTCAGCCGCTCCGCCTGCTTCTTCGACTGACCCACCCGTCCCTCCAGGACCGCGAACAGATCCCAGTTCTCGCAATCGACCCACTTGAGCTTGAGCAAGACCGCGCCGACCACGAAGCCGAGGATCGCCCCGAACGTATGATCGAGGGCCAGAGCCACGATGAGGACGCCCGAGTAATGGGTTACGTTCGCCATGATCACCCCGGACATCCCAGCCGTGAGCAACTCGTAGACGAGGTAGAGCGCGGCGAACCAGAGGATCGACAGGTCGATCTCCATCGGCGTGAACCGGAGCCAGAGGATGCACAACACCTCGTTCCGCGGCGCCCAGACCAGGCACATCGCCAGCAGCCCGAAGATGATCGTCGAGGAGCCGAACATGTGCACTTCCTGCTCACTGGGGACCAGGAGCTGCATGGCGGCGCTTTCGCTCACGCCGAGTCCCAGGTAGACCAGGGTGAACGCCCACCAGCCCAGCTTGCCTTCCACCACGAAGCCGAACGTCCAGAGGAAGACCATGTTGCCAAGCAGGTGGAACCAGCCGGAGTGCAGGAAGTTGTTCGTCAGCCACTGGACCGGGTGCACGCCGTCACCGAGCACCAGCGTCCAATCCTCGCAGGTGTGGGCGGGGAATAAGAGCAAGCCCACGACGTTCAGCACGATCAAGGCCATCGTCGCGACCGGCCGATGGTAGAGCGGGGCGTCAGTGCCCCAGGGGATGAGCATCGGACCCGCCTCCCGGCGATCCGTCCGGTCTGTTGCCGATCACCAATACTTCCAGTCGCCGGTGGTGATCACGTAGATCCCCAGGGCGAGGTTGGCCACGGCGTGGCTGATGAGGCAGGTGCTCAACGACCTCGTCTGCCAGAGCAGCCAGGCCCAGAGCAACCCGGTCAGCAGGGCCGGCAGCCACTCGGGATGCGCCAGGGCGAATAACACCGAGGTCACACCCGCGGCCAGGGGCGTCACCTGTCCGATCGGCACCCGCAGGAAGTCGTCCGGGTCGATCAGCCATCGAATCAAGAACGACCGCCAGAACAGCTCCTCGATCACGGGTACCAGCGCAACCAGTCCCAGCATCCTGACGAAGAGAAAACCCCAGCGCGCGCCGGATGCGAGGCGCATCGGATCGAATCCGACTCGCTGACTGCTCAAGAACGGCAGCGCGGGATAGAGACCATCCAGGCCGACCCACAGCCCCGTGACCACGAGCCCGGTCAGGGTCGCCAGGAGTACACTCCCGACGCCTGGGAAAGGCCGGTAGTCCTTCCAGGCCGAGCGATACCACCAGGCCAGCAGCCCGACGATCCCAACCTTGCCGGCATAGGCCAGCGGATACCACACGGCGCTGGGTTGGTTGTCAACCTGGGGGAGATAGCCCTCGAGGCCGCTCAGGGCCACGTAGGCGAACATCGGCACGGCGTAGGGGAGCATCTCCCGCGTGCGCCGCTCTTCGGCGGCCTCGCGCCGATCCTGTTCGGCCCCGGTGCTGCCAGACTCGTAAGTGCTGCTCATAACGTTCTCAACGCAAGGTCCTCGGTTCCGATCAGGTCGAGCAGGGCGGGATCATCGAGCCGGGGCACGACCAGGTCGGCGGCCGTCAGGTTCTCGGCGGGGCTGTGTTCGTGGGGGACCCCGACGGCGATCGCCCCGGCTCCGCGCGCCGCGGCCAGCCCGGCCGGACTGTCCTCCAGGACCAGCATCGAGCCGGCCGGCACGCCGAAGCGCTCCGCCGCCAGGCGATAGATCTCCGGGTCGGGCTTCCCCCGCGTGACGTCTTCCGCGGCCAGGATGAACGCGAAGTGATCCCTCAAGCCATGTCGCAACAGGAGCTGCTCCGCATACGACCGTCGCGACGACGTCGCCACCGCCAACGGCAAGGCCCGCCCCCGAAGGTGGTCCAGCAGGGCGAACAGTCCCGGCGTGGGATGCACGGCGCGGTCGACCTCCGCCGCGAACCGCTCCCGCACCTCCGCCAGCAGAACCTCGGCCGGCTCGTCCAGGCCGGCCAGCTCCTTGAGCACGTGGCCGACCTCCGCCGCGCGCCGGCCGAGCATCGCCTGCATGAGCTCCGGTGTGAACGCCTTGCCGCGCGCCACCAGGGCCTCCGAGGAGACTCGATGAAACAGGGCCTCGGTGTCGAACATCAGGCCGTCCAGGTCGAAGACCACCGCGCGAACCGTCATGGGGCTCCTCGGCTTGATCCGGGATTCCCGATTCCAAATTCCAGATTCCAAATGTGCGAACGAAACATATGTATGGAGACTCTCAGACTACCCGGTCGAAGGCCACAGCACCAGGTGTGATCTCGCTTCTCGACACGATCGTCAATTCCGGATTCTACATTTCGAGTTTAAGTTAATAATATTATGTAGTAACATGATAATATATGGAATTTGAAATCTGGAATTCGCTCCAGCGGAATCACCCCTTGTGGCTTCCCTCCCGCTCCGCACGGCTCCGCCGCGCCCGATGGCTTTCGGGGAAGAGGACCTCCTGTTCCAGGTTGTCGCGGTCGTCGAACGGGATGGGGAGGAACTCGGTCTCCCGGTTCAGCTCGGGGTGTGCCTCGACCTCGGCCGCCAGGGCAGGCGTGACCCAGAGGGAGGTCAGCTCCAGCGTATTGGGGATCAGGACCATCCGGGCCTGGTTCCGCTCGCTCCGCCAGCAGGTGTCGAGACAGGCCGCGATCACGTCGCGGTCACTCGGCAAGGCGAGCGGGATCCGGGCCCGGGTCAAGAAGTTGCTCGTGAGGCTGTTGACCCGCATGGGAGTTGGGTCGATCCGGCTGACCAGGCGCTGGGTGGTCAGGTCGGCCAGGCCGATCCCCAGGGCGTTGCCCCGCGACTCGACGGCGACGTCGAGCACGGCCAGCCGGGTGATGACCGGTCGGGGCAGGTCGGGCATCGTCTCGACGCGCTGGCGGCCGATGACGTTAGGGTCCAGGCCGGTCCCGCTATAGTTCTTCCCCAGCTCGCCGACAACCAGCGCGTCGATCTGGTCGAAGGGGAGCCGTGCCATCAGCGACCGGGCTTCGTCCAGCAGCCGGGGCTCCACGTCGGGGATCTCCTCGGGCTCGACCGCGACGATCCGGGCCGTGTGCTCCCGCGCGTTTTCCAGGATCGCGACGCCGAGCACCACCGGCGTGCGCCGGAGCAGGAAGCCACCCACCTCGGGCACCAGCCGTGTCAATCCCGGCAGGCCGAGCTTGTGGACCTGGGCGGCCCCCGCGCGCTTGCCGAGTCCGACGCTGAGCATCTTGAGCAGCCCGCTCTCATACCGGCCCGTGAAGGAGGTGTGCGGCTTGATCCGGTTGAGCAGGAGGATGCCGTCGGCCTCGAGGGCATTCCGGTCGAAATGGATGGGCAGGCCGAAGGAATTGGTCCCCAGCACGACGGTGTCCATATCGGAGCGGATGGGGCAGCCGAGGCTGGCCTCGGTCACGCCCAGCTCGGCGAGCAGGGCGCGCTGGCCTGCGGCGGTGCCGCCGCCGTGACTGCCCATCGCGGCGACCACGAACGGGTCGAAACCCAGAGAGCGGACGGTCTCCACGGCCGCCCGCGCGATCCGCCCGACCTGGGCAATGCCCCGGCTCCCCACCGTGATGGCGAGCCGGCTGCCCGGCGCGACGCGGCCGGCGAGCCGGCTGGCGTGGATCGCCTCGGCCGTGGCGCGAGCCACATCGTCGACCTCGGGCTGCCGGCAACTCCGCCGGACCCGGGCGATCCCCGGCAGGCTGCCGTCCCTGTCGCCGCAACGAGTCGATACCGCCGCCACCTCGCCCTCCTTCCAGATCCGACCCAGGTGTAGGTCAGGCTTGAGTCTGACGTGATCGGGTTTCCTGTCGGGCTCAAGCCTGACCTACGGGATCGAGTTTAAGATGATGGAAAGAAAAGTGAAACGGATCTTCCCACCTGCGGACACTACAGGGTGGAGACGGGCACCTTCAGGAGCCGGCCATGGCCAGCGGAGACTTGGGCGCGGTCGTCCGCGGTGTCGAGGCGCTGTACACCGCGGGGACCGTCGCCGGGCTCACGGACTCTCAGTTGCTGGAGCGGTTCGTGAGCCGCTCCGACGATGGTGCCGAACCCGCATTCACGGCCCTGGTGAAGCGGCACGGCCCGATGGTGCTCCGCGTCTGCCGGGGACAGCTCCCGGACGTGCATGCCGCCGAGGACGCCTTCCAGGCTACCTTCCTGATCCTGGCCCGCAAGGCACGCTCGATCCAGAAGAGGGGATCGCTGGCGAGCTGGCTGTACGGCGTCGCCCGCCGGGTCGCGCGGCGGGCCCGGATCGAGGCCGCCCGGCGGACCGCACGCGAGCGCAGGTCGCTGGAAATGGCGGACGATCCCACGTTGAGCCACGACGAGCCGCCCGATCTGCTCCCGGAGGTCCAGGAGGAGGTCGATCACCTGCCGGAGAAATATCGCGCGGTGATCGTCCTTTGCTACCTCGAGGGCCTGACCCACGAGGAAGCCGCCGGCCAGCTTCGGGTCCCCGTGGGCACGGTCAAGGTGCGGCTGTCGCGGGGCCGGGAACGGCTGCGCGGCCGGCTGATCCGCCGTGGGCTGGCCCCGGCCCTGGTGGCGGCAACCCTGGCCGCTCCCACTCATGCAGCGGTCCCTACCCCGCTTGTGGACATCACCGTCAAGGCCGCACTGAAGATCGCGATGGTCCGGGCGGCCGGCATGGCCGGACTGTCGGCCTCCGTCGCCGCCCTCGTGCAAGGAGTCCTTCGAGCCATGTTCTTCGCCAAGCTCAAGGCGATCGCCGCCCTCACGGTGGCCTCGCTGACCCTCTTGGTCTCGTCGCTCCTGGTCGTTTCCGCCTGGTCGCCCCCCGTGCGGTCGGGCCAGGAGCCGGCGCCGCCCCAGCACAGGGATGGCGCGTCAGTCGCCAAGAAAAAAGTCCGCGCGGGTCCGCCGGGCGACAAACCGGGCGAAGTGACGGTCGTCACCCTCCAGAAGACCCTCTTCCAGCGGACGACCGCCCAGCCGGGGACCGTCCAGGCGTTCGATGAAGCCGAGGTCTATCCGCCGGTCTCCGGTCTGTTGAGTCAGCTCACGGTCGACATCGGCGATCGCGTCAAGAAAGGTCAAATGCTCGCCGTGATCGATAGCCCCGAGCTCGAGGCCGATGTCCAGAAGGGGAAAGCCCTGCTCGCCCGAGCCAAGGCGCGGGTCCTGAGGGCGCAGTCGGCGGTCCGGATCGCGGAGGCGGGCTTGACCTCGGATCGGGCCAAGGTGGATTCCGCCCAGACCGATCTGAAGAGTTCCGAGGCGACTTTAGACTACAGCGACCTGGCACTCAAGCGGATGACGGAGCTGGTCCGTCGCAACGCCGTCGAGCAGCGACTGGTCGTCGAGGCAGAACACGCGCTCGAGGTCGCGCGCGCGGCCCGCTCGGCAGCCCAAGCCAAACTCGTCGTCGAGAAGGCCGGCATCGAGGGGGCCAAGGCGAAGCTCGAGGCCGCTCTGGCGGATGTCGAAGAGGCCAAGGCCGATTACGAGCTCGCCCGAGCCGACTCCCGCAAGACCGTGTTGCTCGCCGGCCTGACGCGCATCACCGCCCCGTTCGATGGCATCATCACCCGGCGCAACTACCACAAAGGGGCCTTCGTCCGCTCGCCCAAGGATGGCGGCTCCGACCTGCTCCTGTCGATCGTTTGGCCCGACGTGGTTCGAGTCGCCGTCCGCGTCCCCGACTCGGACGTGCCCTTCCTGGACAAGGGCGATCCGGCCACCATCCACTTCGATGCCTGGCCAGGTCGCGAGTATCCCGGAACCATCGCCCGCACCGCCTACGCCGAGGATCCCAGCGACCGCACCCTCCTGGCCGAGATCGATCTCCCCAACGCCGACGGCCGCCTGCGGCCGGGTCAATTCGGCCGCGTGGAGATCCAGCTCGAGCCGCCGCACCCAGTGCTCAGGATCCCCCAGACCGCCCTGCATACCGCGGACATCAACGGCCGGGCGAGCTGCTTTCGCGTCGTGAACGGGCGCGCGGTCCTGACGCCCATCCAGATCGGCCACACCGGTCTCGCCGAGGGCCAGGTCGAAGTGCTAACAGGCTTGAAGGAGGGAGATACCGTGGTCGCCGACCTCCGGACCCGCACGATTCAGGAGGGGCAGGTCATCCAGGCCGGTCCGGCGGCGCGTGTCCCATAGAACGAATCCGCACGCGCTGCCGCCAAACGCCAGCAGCCCCTTGCGACCGCGCTGAGCGGTCGCAAGGGGCTGAGTCTGACGTCGGTTTTCCC
Organism: Isosphaeraceae bacterium; assembly: GCA_021324445.1. Lineage (GTDB taxonomy): Bacteria > Planctomycetota > Planctomycetia > Isosphaerales > Isosphaeraceae > JAJPJC01. Next base: position 3,427 of record JAJPJC010000380.1, on the reverse strand, counting down.
GGAGCCGCTGCCCATGCACCGAACAGCCGAGGGAGAGTTCCGATCACCCTCCCCCGGCCGAGATCGATTGACGCGCTCCCGTCCCGTCAGGCCGGCTGGAGGCGGTTGCGGCGGACGCGATGGACCAGCGCCAAGGCGCCGATCACACCGGTCCAGCCAATGATGGTGGCCGGCTCAGGGGCGGGCACTTCGGCGATCGTCCCGGTTTGGGGCGAATACACCTGCGGATAGCCGTTCTGGGGATCCGGCGATTGCAGGCTCACGTACAACTGCGACGACGAGGGAGGCTGGGTCGAGAGCACGACCATGGTCGCGCTGTTGGTGCCGCCCATGAGCGGGCCGGCATTGGAATTGGCGTCGAGGTACTGGAAGGTCAAGGAGCCGGTCGAGGTCCCCGGTTGCCAGAAGACGTGGCTGGGCGTGGCCGCGGTCCCGCCGCCCCCAGCCGTCGGCGCGTTCAACCCGCCGATGGCCCCGTTCACCGAGTAGACGGCCGACGGGCTCCCGCTCACCAACGCTTCCACGGCGGGCGTCGCATTGAAGTACATCGCGGTGCTGTTGACCCCGATCGGCTGGCCGGTCGAGTCCTTGGTGTTGTTCACATCGATCTGATAGGCATAGGCATAGATTCCCGCGTAGGCGCCCTGCCCCTGGAATACCTGGGACTGGACCGTACCCGCCGTCCCGTTCGTATTCAGGAACGTGAACGGCTGGCTGAGGGTACTGACCCCGGTGATCGGGGTGAAGTCGCTGTTGAACTGCGCGGCCGACAAGGAGGTCGGCGTGAGGTCCTGGATCGGGGAGGACTGCACCGCAGAAGCATGGACGGACGGGGCGGCCAGGCTCAGCACGAGACCAGCCCCCAGGGCGAGAGCGTACGTAAACTTGTTCATTCGAGCGATCTTCCAGGGTTGATCTGGGAAGTTCGTTGGACTGACGAACCCCATGAGCGAGTCAATCCATAACTCCACTCGCCGGCCGGAGAACGTCTCCAGCCGGGCCCCGCGGGCCAAGGTCAGGTCGAGCGCGGGTCGCCTCGGCGGGAGCCGGTCGCATACCTCGGGACCCGCCCCGAGTCGACCCCGCCTGAGCCTCCAGCCCCTCCGCACCAGTCGCCGGCTCGCGAACACCCCCGGGCTCTCTCTGTCCCGACGGGGGGGCGCCCTCGACTCTCGACCGGTGGCAGCCGTGATCGCCATCACGAGGGGTGGATCACGTTGTCTGCGAGCTGGCCTTGGACTCAACACGGAACGCGCCAAGCCAAGGCGTCGGGGACCCTATCAGGAACCCGGCTGCCGGTCAACACGACTTGAGGGAAAAGTTTGCAATCGCACGCCGGGGAACCGGATTCTCCGGCCGGCCTGGTGGGCTGTCCCTGTTCCCTGGGCCGCTTGGAGTCTCGGCTTCAGCCGGTCCGGGCGCACCAATTCCGCCTGAAGGCGGGACTCCGCCTCGTCCCCTCCAGCCGGACAGATCACGAGCGGGAGGGCGACTCCACCGACGGCTGGGCGGCGGTCGCCTCGACGTCGATCAAGGCGGAATTGCTCGGCCGTCGTGGCGGCGCGGGCGGCCGTGCTCGGAAGCCATCCTCGATCGCAACCGGGCTCGACCCGGTGGCCGCACCCGACGGGGCTGTCGGCCGCGCGGGTGTGGGTTCGTCGGGCCGGTCCCGCGGGGAGCCCTCGCGATCCGGCGGGGTCGCGCGCGGCGGAACGTCCCGCTCGAGGCCGGCCGGCAGCGGGGGGGCGACTTCCTCGGGCTCCGGCACGGGGACCTCGTCGCTGTCCGCCACCGGGGGGCCGACCAGCAGACCCGCCCGCCGCCGCGCCGCGTAGTAGCGGTACAGCAGCCAGCTCGCAACGCCCACGGCCACCACCACCGTGACCCATTGCTGCACCTCCCGGATCCCCTTCTGGATCTGGTAGGCAAACGCGAACCCCAGGCCGAACAGCACCGCCGTGCTCAGCGAGGCCGCGATCAGGTCGGTCACCAGCAGCTTCAAGGCCGGCAGCTTGAGGATGCCCGCGGTCAAGTACGCCGCCGTGCGGAAGCCGGGGACGAACCGGCCCGAAACCAGGATCTTGAACCCGTGCCGGTGGAAGTAGCCCTTGATCTGGGCCTCCCGCGGCCGTGTCAGCAGCCGGCGGGTCAGCGGCAGGCTGAGCACCTTCTCGCCGTAGAAGAACCCGAGGAGATACACGACGAAGTCGCCGAGCAGGACGCCCGCCAGGCAGCTCGCCAGCGCCACCGGACCCGACAATTGACCGTTGCGGGTCAGGACCGCCGCCAGGATGATCGGCGCCTCTTCGGGGATCGGCAGTCCCAGGCCCCCCAGCACCAGGATCAGGGCGATCCCCACATACCCAAGCTGTTCGATCAGTTCTTCCGTCAACCTCGGCTCCCTGCCCCGGCCAGCGGATGCACCACGGGCGGACCGGCACGGCACGGTCGCGAACTGCCGGTATCATACCCGCAACCGTCCCCCGCGACAGCGCTGTCGCGGTTGCCGCACCCCCGGAGCAGGCGCACCCGCTCGTGCGACCACCGCGCTAGCCGATCACCTCGAGTTTGGGCATCTTCGGCGTCTGGATGTTCCGGATGCTGATCTGGGCCGCGAGTTGCTCGACCACGCTCAGCAGATACGGCCGCGCCGGGGAACCGGGCAGCAGCGCCTGCTCCATCTGCCCCTGATCGCCGGTTTCGCGCAGGAAGACGTTCAGCGGCACCTCGCCCAGGAAGGGAACCCCGAGCTGCTCGGCCTTCCGCCGGGCACCGCCCCGGCCGAAGATGTAGACCCGTTCATCGCCGGGCGTATCGAAGAAACTCTGCGCCCCCAGGAGCCGCTGCGCCGCGGGTCCACCCCGCTCGCGCAAATAGGCGACCACGTCGAAGAAGGCCATGTTCTCGATCATGCCTAAGAGCGGGACCTTGAGCTGGCGGAACATCGTGATCGCCCGCGTCGCGTCCAGCAAGGCCACCTCCTGTGGTGTGCAGACGACCACCGCGCCCGTCAACGGCAGCGCCTGGGCCAAGGTCAGCGGCACGTCCCCAGTGCCCGGCGGCAAGTCGATCACCAGGTAGTCCAGCGGACCCCAGTCGACCTGACGGAGGAACTGTTGCATGATGCCATGAAGCATTGGCCCACGCATGATGACGGCGCGGTCAGGTTCGAGGAGGAAGCCCATGGACATGAGTTTCAGGCCGCGGGTTTCGATGGGCTGGATGCGCTCGCCCAGGGCCATGGGGCGGCCCGAGGCGCCGACCAGGTGGGGGATGGACGGGCCGTAGACATCGGCGTCCATGAGGCCGACCTGGGCGCCATAGGAGCGCAGGCCATAGGCGATCGCCGCGGCCATGGTGGACTTGCCGACCCCCCCCTTGCCGGAACCGATGGCGATGACGTTCTTGATGCCGGGGATATCCCCGG
>JAJPJC010000316.1 GCA_021324445.1 Isosphaeraceae bacterium | reverse complement strand
GAGCCAGGGGCGTCAGCCCCTGGTGGACCGCGGAGCGCCGAGCCCCCCCTCTCTTCCCAGGAGCCCCGCAGGGGCGACAGGGGTGACTGTCGCCCCTGCGGGGCTCTGCCAAGGGGAGGCGCCGGAACGCTCTCCCAGGGGCTACCGCCCCTGGCTATTGACCACCGCCCCCATTCGGGGGCTCAGATACCCTTAGGAACAGACTCCAAGGGGGCAACGGGGACATTCTTAATTCCCGATGCACTCTGGGTGATCTGGGAGGGTTTCGCCTTGAGGAAATGAGGACATTCTCGGGGGGGGGCAGGTCACCATTTTTGCCGCGAGACGTGAGTTCGGTTCCTTCTATGAACGCCGATTTCCACGGACCCCAAAATAATCAACTCCGTTGGGACCCGACGATTGGATTTTGCCGAGGATTTGCCAGCCTCCACGGCCTGATCGTTGATTTATTTTCGCGGCCACCTGGCGTATCCTGGCCTCCCGACCGGCTCGCCCGTGCCGTGACCGCTCGGCCTGCCGTCTCGCAGGTCGCCTCCGGCCTTTTCAGGGCCCCGCTTGAGGGGGGGAGCTCATTCCGCTCTTGCTCAGCCCCGGCTTTGGGTGTGCGGTTCACCGGGGTTCCGGGCCAGAAAATAATCAATCTCCAGGAGGCGGCATCATGGAGGCGAGTCCCACCAGCCGGTTCTTCCTCGAGCCCAAGGAGACCTTCCACCGCCAGCACGAGGCCCTCCGCGCGGTCTTCGTCGACGGTGAACCCATCGACCGCGTCGCCGAACGGTTCGGCTATAAGCTCTCGGCGCTGCGCTCGATGGCCAGTCGGTTCCGTGCCGATTGTCGCCGCGGTGTCGCGCCCCCCTTTTTCTCCCCGACGGCCGCGGACGACCCCAAGGGCGGCGCCGATCGGCGGGACAACCGGTGCTCGAACCACCGGAGGTCGCCGACTGTCGCGAGCTGAACCTCGAGCCGGGGCGTGTGCTCCGCGCGCGCCCCGCAGGCCTGTTCCTCTTCCTGCCGCTGTTGGCCCGGCTCGGCTTCGACCGCCTGGTCGCGGCGGCCGGGTATCCCGGCTCGGAGATGGTCCCCGCCCCCTCGGCCCTGCTCTCACTCTTGGTGTTGAAACTCCTCGACAAGGAGCGCCGCAGCCATCTCGACGACTTCAACACCGACGAGGCCCTCGGCCTGTTCGCCGGCCTCAATATCCTCCCCAAGAAGTCGTTCGCGACCGCCTACTCCTACCGGGCCGGCCGTGCCCAGCAACTGGGCCTCATGCAAGGCTGGGTCAAGGCCCCGGCCCCGATGATGTTCCCGGCGGCCGAGGGATTCTCGCTCGACTTCCACCCGATCCCCTACCGCGGCGATCCCGCGGGGCTCGACCGCCATTATCGGCCACGCCGAGGCAAGGCCGGGACCAGCGTGCTGACGTTCTTCGCCCTGGAACAGACAGGACGCTGTCTGTGCTATGCCAACGCCAACGTGACCCGGGCCGACCAGAAGGGCGCGGTGATGCGGTTCGTGGAATTCTGGCATACGGTCACCGGCTCGGATCCCCAGTGGCTCTACTTCGACAGCAAGGTGGTCGACTACCCCGAGTTGTCCCGGATCAACCGACGCGGGATCCATTTCGTCACGATCCGCGGCCGCGGGGTGGCCCTCCTCCGGCACCTGGAGCGACAACCCCCGTCCGCTTGGAAGGGGGCCGTGATCGACATCCCCAAACGATCTCATCAACGGATTCGTTACCTCGCGGAGCCGGTCCGGCTGCGCGGCTACGAGGGCCCGATCCGCCAGGTCGCTGTGACCGGCTTGGGCCGCGAGGACCCCACGCTGTTTCTCTCCAATCACTTCGAGGAGACCCCACGTGATCTGATCATCCGCTACGCGGGCCGCAACCGGATCGAGGATGGGCTGGGGATCAGCGTGAACTTCGTCCACCTGGACTGCCTGGCCAGCGAGGTGCGCCTGAACGTCGACCTGGACGCGGCGCTGACGGTGATCGCCAACGGCTGCTACCGCTGGTTGGCTGCGCAGCTCCATGGGTTCGAGAAGGCGGCCCCGAAGCAGCTCTTCCGCCGGTTCGTCGAGACCTCCGGGACAGCGACGATCGGGGAGGACCGACTCACGGTCGCGCTGGACCGCCGGTGTCCCAACCCGATCCTGCGGGAAGCGGGGTTGGACCGCGAAGCGACGCCCATCCCGTGGATCGGCCGACGGAAACTCATGTTCACTTATCGCTAGCCACGACGGCTGTACGAGGATTGATTATTTTGGGGTCCGTGGAAATCCGGGTTCAAAAGGGGGACTGGCTCCGAGTCTTCGAGGTGCCTGTCCCCCTTTTGAAATCGCCTGTAACTGAGAGTCACCGGTTGGCCGGTGGTGAATGCGTTCTCTGGAGCAGATCGCGCCTGCTTGAACCAACGCTCACGACCGCGTGTTGGCTACGGCCTGGCGAACGAAATGTTCCAGCTCGCGCACGACCGTCACGTTTTCGAAGAGCACCGGGTTTTTTGCCCGAATGCGGGCGCGAACCTGCTGCCGCCAGGCCGGTTCCGTGGCCAGGCGAACCGCGATGCGCACATACTCCTGGGCGTCGGCGGCGACGCAGTCGAGCACGCCCAGGCGCCGATAGCAGCCATACGTTTGACGGCCGCGCAGGAACGCTCCAGGCATCGTGACCAGGGGGATGCCCAGACCCAGGGCTTGGAGCGTGGTCACGCCGCCATTGAAATGGGGCGTATCCAGCAGCACGTCGGCCAGCGTCAGCAGGTGTAAATAGTGCTCGTAGGGCTGCCAGGGCAGGAACTGGACCCGCGCCAGGTCGTCCCCGAGCCTGCACCGCAGCCGCTCCCGAAGCAGCAGGCTCCAATGATCGCGGAGGCCCTGGACAAGAACGAGGAGGCCCCTGGGGTCGGCGCGCAGGATCGCGGCTGCGAGCTCATCGAAATCCGGATGAATCTTGAAGAGGTGCTGGACGCACAGGTAGAGATGGGCATCTTCCGGCAACTCGAAATCCCGGCGGACCCGCGGCGGCCCGGATAACCGCGGTTGCTCGAAAAAGTGGAACAGGTTCGGGAACTGCACCAGCCGCTCGCTGTAATGGTCCTGGGCGTCGGCCGGCTCCAGGTCCTGGCTGGAAAGGAAATAATCGAGCGTGGGGATCCCGGTCGTGACCGGATGGCCGCCCGCGACGCACTGCACGGACGCCAGCCGCGCAAACGCCAGGAAATACGTCAAGGGATGCATCCCAATGTCGGGGTAAATCAACACGTCCAACTGCTCCGCGGCAATCCGTTTCTGGAGGGCGGACAGGGGCTGGTACGGGTCCAGGTTGACGACCGTGTCGGCGCGCTCCCGCAACGCCTGGGGCAAGGGGTCGGCAGCCCGGGCTCCCTGGAACACGATGACGCGAAAGTCCTGCCGCGCCAGGTGTCGAATGATCCCGTCGTAGTATCGCCCGACGGAGTGGGTATGAAAGAACGTGGAGACAAAACCGATCCGGAGCGGCTGTTGCGGCCGGGCCGGGGCGACCGGGGGCAGGCAATGCGGGGCCACGTAGGAGAGGGACGGGCAGCTCCGGATATACAGTGCGGCGAGCTGGGAAACCAGGTCGCGGTCGTTCAGGCCGTGGTAGGCCAGGGGAAAGAACACCATCGCGCCCACCTGCAAATGAGGTTCGGCCAGGACCAAATCCTGGTTGCGCAGCCGGTCGAGGTTTTCCTGAAGGCGGTCGCGCCACCTGGGAATGTCCGCGTGGGACGGCACAAGGGTGGGTAGGAGAAGGGCGATTTTGATCCGGAGTCCGTCGTGCGGCGCCAAGGTCAGTGCCCGTTCATAGCAGGTCTGGGCCTCGGCCAGCCGGTCCTCGTCTTTGAGCAGATCGCCCAGGCTGTTCAGAGCCTCAGCATCGTCCGGTTGCAACCGAAGAGCCTGTCGATAGGCGGCCTGGGCTTCGGCCAGTCGGCCCTGTTCCTGGAAGACAGCGGCCAGGCATTTTTGTGCCGGGCCGTGCTCCGGCTTCCTGCGCAGGAGTTGCTGGAAGCTCGCCTGGGCTTCGGCCAACCGGGCCTGGCCCCTGAGACACTGGCCCAGGTTGTACAGGGCCTCGGCAGAGCCGGGTTCGAGCCGCACGGCTTGCTCGAAACAGGCGAGGGCCTCGACCGGCCGGTCCTGGCGTTGGAGAATCACCCCCAGGTTGTTCCGGGCCATGGCCCAATCCGGCTGCAAGCGCAGGGCTTGCTCCAAGCACGTCTGGGCTTCGTGCAGCCGGCCTTGCTCCTGCAAAACCATACCCAGATTGTTGTGCGCGGCAGCGCTGTCCGGCCTGAGGTGCAGGGCCTGGCGAAAGCAGGCTTCTGCTTCCGGCAAGGACTGCTCACCCCGACCCATCTGAACGGTCAGCAGGCCGAGGAAATGCCAGGCGTCCGCATGGTGCGGCTCGTCGCGGAGGATCTGCCGGTAGAGTTGCTCGGCCTCCACCAGGTGGCCTGCCTGGTGAAAGCGGACAGCCTGGTCGAGGACGTCGGCGACGGTGGCCATCTTGAAGCGTCCTCCTGGCAACGCCGCTGTGATCACAATGGGGCGCGGCCTCCCGCCGTTGGCGTCGCGGCGTGACGCCGTTCCACGGGCCGATCACTTCTCGGCCGGAGCGAAATACGCGAGGCCGCCTTTCGGTACGCCCTCGTCGGCGGGTCTGCCATCGGCGGACTTGAGGCCCTTGATTCGCATGGGGATATTGCGGAACCGGCCGGTCTGGTCGAGGTTCATGTAACCGAAGTGGAGGTGCGGCTCGCTGCTGAAGCCGGCGTTGCCGACGCGGGCAAGCACGTCGCCCGCCTTCACGGTTTGGCCGACCTTCACGGCCGCACTCCCCCGCCGGGGATGGCTGTAGATCGAGAAGGACCGTCCCGCATGCTCGACCACGATGGCGGAGTTGCGCCGCGGGTTGTTGGCCGGGTTGGCCCGCTGGCCAAAGTTGTCCGGGACGTTGTCGATGACGGCCCTGACCTTGCCGTCCTCGACGCAATGGATCGGCTGGTCCCAGGCGAAGTAACTTTCATTCTGGTTCGGGTCACCGGAATACGTCGCGCGCCGGTTGCCGCCGGGCCTGGTGAGGTCGTAGCAATACCGCTGCTCGGGGTAATGGTAATGGGAGTGAAAGGTGCGCTCCCCCGGGCCGTTCCGCCAGAACCATCGGCCTTCGACCGGAGGCTGGACCGCCCGGGCCTCGACGCGCTCGAGATCGGCCGGGCGTGCCAGCGGGATGCGACGTCCGCCGAGGTCGATCTCGACATCGATCTGGAGCGTTCCCTTGCGGAATTCCCGGGGCAGAACGAAGGTGAAGAGGAACTCGTTGAGCGACTCCGTGCTCCCCTGCACGCGAATCGGGGCCGTCGGCTCGCGGTCGAGCGCCCGGTTGCCGGCGCTGTCCGTCACGCCGATGTGCCACCGCCGCACCGTCAACGGCCGCCCCGAGGTGTTGATGATCTGGCCGACGATCGGTAGCCAGACCTCGCCCGTCGACAGCGTGAGCACCTCGATCGGCTCCTGGAGCCCGATGAACACCGGGGCCGAGGCGCGCAAGGACCTTGGCGCCACGAAACCCGGGCGAACGAACGGGACCTGGAGCAGATAGTCGCGCGGCGGCCGGTCTCGCCTGCTCAACTGGACGGCCAGGAGAAAATGCGAAACCGGGGTCGAGTAGGTGTAGTTGAACTCGTAATGATATTCGCCAGGATCGATCAGAGGGCTGTTGCCGAAGAACTTGTTCTCCTTCGCGATGGCCTCGCCGAGCGAGACCGACCATCCTCCCTGGCAGACCAGGAACGTCTCCGCCCGGGTGACCCGGACAGGCTCGGCCGTGGGATTGCTCATGCGGAGCGCGAGGGTGAGGGTTTCCCCCCCGGTCGGGCTGACTGACTGGAGCACACCCTGGCCGAAGACAGCGATCGGACTCGGCGGCTGCGCGTAGGCCGCCGCCGCCGCGGCGCACATCAGCACGGCGACCAGGGCCGCCACCGCTCGACAGCCCGGTCGCTGGCTTTGTGCCGCGCGGAGGGCAGGATTGCCGTCATGGCCCGTTTGGTGGACATGCAATACCTCATTGCATGGTTGCGTTCCGGAGTAGACTGATCCAGGCATGGAGGTTTTCGTCCGCGATCCACGGTCGTTCTGAATCGCAAGTTAAAGATATGGACAGAGTTGCGTTTCAAGCCACCGAAGAGACTCGAACTCATAACCCCCGCTTTACGAGAATCGTAAACTGGGAGGGCCGAATCGGCTGGAAGTCCTATCGGTCGTTCAGGTTAGCATCCAAAGCCCGGGATTGCAAGGCGATTCCGGTAGACGCAGCAGTGCCGCAACTCGCCGGTTTCTGAACGACCGCGGCCGATGGAACGCCTCGACCGGGCGGGTTGACCGGCTTTGCGGCCTGCAACGGTTGTGCGAGCCACTCTCTGTCGGGGCCATCCGGCGGCTGTCCCGGGCCGCGCGCGCCGTCTCCCCGCATCCGCCTCGTCGGCCATCGACGAAAGGCCTCGCACCGGCGGTCCGGATCGCGATCCCGACGCGTCTCAGGGGGCCCGGGCCAATGACTCAGCCCCCGGTGCCCGGCACCCCACCAGACCCCGATCCAGCTCCCGCGCCAGCCCGATCAGCGTCAAGCCCGTCCGCGCCGCCGGCTTGAGGTTCCTTAGGTAGAAGGCCTGCAACAACGCGTAGGCGATCAACGACGTCAGCAGGAGATCCCCGATCGCCGTCGGCTCGTGCTTGAAGCAGTGGTCCAAGCCCCAGTGCGCCGCCAAGGTGTTGAAGCAGTCGTTCTCGATGTCCCAGCGGCCATGGCCGGACCGCCACAGGCCCCGTGGCGACATCTGCCGCTTCGAGAGCGTCGTCGCCCACGACCACGTCGTCGTCGCCTCCGTCTCCTCCCACCGCCCGGCGATCCGCTCGCGGCGCCGGACCGTCTCCTCGGTGCGCATCACCCGTAGCGGTCGCTTCACCCCCTCGCAGGAGGTGAAGCCCTCCTCGTCCCAGAAGTGGACCGTCCGCCTGTCCTTCTCATCGACCCAGCGGCCCGGCGGCTGATGGGCGAACAACCCCTTGGCGTCCTGCACCAGCAGCCGGTGATCGCCCTTGGCGGTGACGATCACGTGCTTGTTCCGGTCGATGCAGAAGTTGATAAACGGCGCATCGAAGTACAAGGCGTCGGCCACCACCACGTCGAAGAACCGCGGGTAAGCGGCGAAGACCCGCTTCAGCAGCCGCAAGGCGGCGGTCCGCTCCCCCTCGCCGGGCCGGAACAACTCGACGTCCAGGGCCAGCGCCAGGTCCTCACCGACCAGATGGCAGACCACCCCCTGGTGATAGGACTCGGTCACCGGCTGGCCCTCGATGGTGAGTGTGCGGGTCTGGCATTGCGGGCAGCAGCGCTTGCGGCTGGAGAAAAACTCGTGGCCGTCGACCGCGGCGACATACCGGCCCTCGATGCATGGGAATGTCAGGCTCAAGCCTGACCTACTTTCTTGCCGGAGCAATCTCGACGCAGCTCGCTCCCAGGGGCGGCGCCTCGACGACGATGCGGCTGCCGGGACCGACCGGATACAACTTCAGGGGTGAACCGGTCAGGATCATCTGGCCCTTCCAAAGCCGGAGTCCGAACTGCGCCAGTCGGCCAGTCAACCAGAGCAACGAGTCGATGGGACAAAGGGGCGTTTCGCAATCGTCCACGGCCCCGACCAGGACCTCGTTGATGCGGATGCTCAGCCTGTGCGGGAACGTCGCCGGGCCGGAGCAGGCTGGTCCCGCGTCCTCGAACACGAATCCGGCGTGCATGCCCCCGCTCGCGATCAACCACTGCCCGGGAGGCCAGGCCGCGGGAACGACATAGTGGTGCAACTCGATCACGGGAAAGACCGCTTCGATCGCCTCCCGGCACGCCTGCTCCGAACCGGCCGGCCCGGACAAATCGTTGCCGAGCCGCACCGCCAGCTCGCCCTCCACGGCGAGATTGGCGAAGCCTGCGTGCGAGAGACACGCGCCGGAACGAAACCGCCCGGTGTCGAAGATCCTGCCGAAGATCGGCTCCGCCACTCCCAACTGCTGCTGGATCGGTTTGCTGGTACAGCCAACCTTGTAACCGATGATTCGCTCACCGCGCCGTTCACGGAGCAGGCCCACTTCCGCCTGGAGAGCGTAGGCCTGTGCAATCGTGAGCGCCCCAGGCCGGCAAGAAAGCCGCCCCGGCGTCCTGGCGTCATAGTCAGCCAACTGACGCCTTGCCATGCGCCGGAGTTCGTCAGGGCTCACGACTCAAGACCTTGATCTTGATGTCCTTGTATTGCACTTCCACCGCCGGCCCCACGTGGAGCTGGAGCGCAATGACACCGCTAAGGTCTCCCGCCGGGTCTTCCAGATCGACCGACTGGATTCCGTTCAAGACCAGCGTGATGTGGTGGCGCTTGGCGGTAATCTCATAATCGTTCCACTCGCCGGGCTTGACGTGCTTCACGGCCTCGGGAGCGGGCCGCTTGATGATCAGCCGGTTCGGGCTGCCTTCCTCCAGGAGCAGCCCCCAGAATCCCTTGGCGACGTCGGCCTGGTAGCCCCTGGCCGTGCCGTCGGGTAGGATTCTTGTCCGAAACTGGATACCACTGTTGCCTTCATCTCGGACGAGTCGAACGGAGACCTTCAGAACGAAGTCTGTGTAGTTTCCCTTGGCTGCCAGGAAAGTGTTTTTCTTGAGCTGATTCTTGCCCTGTTTGCCAATGATCATGCCGTCCCGGACGCTCCATAACTCCGGCTGCGTCGCTTCCCAGCCCTGGAGATCCTTGCCGTTGAAGAGCGGCTGGAAATCGTCCTTGTCGTCGGCGCGGCTCGGCGCGACCATGCTGATGCCTGCCACGACAAGTCCGATCGCCAGGGCGGGTTCGATGGCGCTGCGCCGGTTCATGGAGTTCCACCTTTCGTGCCTGTTCGTCTATTCGGCGAAAGCCAGCTTCTGCTGCGTGTCGTCCCACGTGACTTTTTTTCCACTGCGCAGGGCCGCGTTGCCGATATGGGCCGCCCGTGCGGCGGCCACGCCGATGCGGATGGGAGCATTGGGTTGCTCCCGGCTGCGGATGCAGTCCAGCCAGTTGCGCAGATGGTCGGACGTTCCCTCGTGCTCCGATTCGACATGGATTTTGGGCTCGGGACGCCAGCGCCGCTCGGCCCGGTTGAACTTCGGCCAGCCGCGGCTGCGATCCTCTTCGTACAGTGTCAGCGCTGCCCGACTGATTTCCAGGGTCGCCTTGGAACCGCGGAAGATGATGCTGCCGAAATCCATTCCCAGCGAATGGCCGCCCGAATAAGTCACCAGGAACCCCTTGGGATACTCCAGTGTACAGCTCAGGCCATCGGGACACTCGAGGGGCCAGTCGTACGTGTGGCCGATGCCCACAGCGCTGGCTGGCGTGTCGCACTCCATGTACCAGTGAATGGTCTCGATCGCATGGGTCATCAGGTCGGCGAGATTGCCGCCGCCAAAATCCCAGAACTGCCGCCAGGTCCGGAATTTCAACGGATGGAACGGCTGGGTGGGCGCCGATCCCAGCCAGGCCTTCCAGTCGAGATTGGCCGGAGGCATCGGGCTCGCGGGAAGATTCTTGATGCCTCTCACGCCGTAATTCATGAACCAGAAAGCTTCCACCAGCCGCACGACGCCCAGGGCGCCCGAGGCAATGATCTCCTTGCCCTGGACGTAGTGAGGCCAACTGCGTTGCTGGGTACCGGTCTGTACGATCCGGTCGCTCTTCTCCACGGTCTGGATCTCCTCGGGACCTTCCTCGAGGGTGTGGGTCACCGGCTTCTCGAGGTAGACGTCCTTTCCCGCCGCGACCGCATCGACGAGCATGTGTTTGTGCCAGTGGTCGGGGGCCGCGATGATCACGGCCTGGACATCCTTCTGATCCAGGAGCTTGCGGTAGTCGTGGAACTTGGCCGTTTTCGGACCGGCCCTGGCGGCGGCCTGGTTGCGATGGGGCTCGTAGACATCTGCCACGGCCACCACGACCGCGCCGTCCACGGGCTTCGTCTTCCATTGGGGGATTCCGCCTGGAACGGCATCCCTCGGTCTGGGGATCAGGTGATCCATCAACTGCAACGCCCGGCCGCCTGTCCCGATCACGCCGATCTGCACTCGATCGTTGGCCCCGGCGACGGCGGCGAAGGAGCTGGCGCTAAGTGTGGACAAGGCAACTTGGCTGGCTCCGGTGGCGGCGGAACTCTCCAGAAAGCGGCGTCGCGTGGTTTCCTCGCTGGCGTTCACGCTGGTCGTCCCCCACCAAGGTCCCCAAACGCAGGTCAGGCTTTAGCCTGACAGAATCGGAGTGTCAGGCTAAAGCCTGACCTCCGGGTTGAGGGGGAATACTCCCGATCAATCCCCCAGCTCAAACGATGGGCCCAGCAGCTCTTTCCACTGCGTTTTCTGGGCGTCGGTGAGGACGGCTTCGAGCTGCCGGGCGTGGTCCTTGCGGAGCTGCTCGATTTTCGGTCGAATCTCTTCCGGGTTGCCGCCCGATTGCGCCTCCTTGATCAGAGGTTGGACGCTCCTTTGCAGATCTTGCGTGATGGCCATGAATTTCTTCAGTTGCTCCTGCGTGATCTTCAGCTCTTTCCGGACGTCTTCCTGGCCGAGGGCAAAGGCGCCCTCTTGCTGAAGCGTCACCTGACGCAGCCGTTTCAGTTGATCGGGCTGGAGCACCTCCTTGAGGTGTTTGGCGAGCTTCTCCAGCGCCTTCTTTCTGTGCTCGTTGAGCTTTTTTTCACGTTCCTGACCGGTCTCGGTCAACGATTCGAGGAATGGGCCCGTTTCCATGATCTGCTCCATCACATACTGCATCAGCTTCTCCCTCTGGTCGTCCGAGACCTTGAGTTCGTCCAGGACCTTGTCGCGGAAAACGATGAAGGGAGCGCCCAGGGCCTCGACGACCTGCTTGCGGTTCTCCTCCGGCACCTGGGCGGCGGCTTTCTGGTGCGACTGGCCCCAGAGCGCTGCCACGGTCAAGGCCATCAATCCGACGCGGAAGCGAATGCGACACTTCATTGGGTTCTTCCTTTGCGTTGAAGTTCGTCTCGGAGACACGCTCACCGTCCTCCCGCGCCGAGCGATTGGATCAGGTACGCCTTCAGGTAGTCGAAGTGGCGTGCCATCATCTGCCGGTCTTGATGGGTGCGCGTGAGCATGATCGAGCCCTCGACGAGGGCCACGATATAGCGCGCCAGCGCGGCGGCGTCCACGGACCGCTCCGGGCAATTCCGTTCCGCGGCGGCAGCCAGATGTGGCGTGAACTCCAGCTCCATCTCGTCGAAGCACTCGGCCAGTCGCCGCCGGAAGGCGTCGTGGGTATCGCTGAGCGCCGTGCTGAGGTTGCCGATGACGCAGCCGCCCTGGCCCTGCTCGCGGTGGCGAATCATCTCCTGAATCGCGTCCAGTCGCCGGAACACCGGCTGCAACGGGTCATCCTTGTCCGGGGGCGGCAGCCGTTTCTCGATCTCCTCCAGCAGCCGCCGACGCTTCTCCATATGGCGGTCGATCACGGCGAAGCCCAGTTCCTCCTTGCTGCTAAAATGGTGGAAAAATGCCCCTGTGGTCACCCGCGCCGCCTTCAGGACCTCCTCCAGCTTGGTATCGTGGTAGCCCTTCAAGGCGAACAAGCGCGCCGCCTCCCCCAGGAGCTTCTCCCGCGTCTCCACCGCCCGTGGCTGCCTGACGGTCCTCATCGGCGGCTCCAAAACCGAGTAGTCGGTTTGTTATTACAACGCCGATGGGGACCGCTGTCAAGGCCGCTGGGATCGGCCGGATCGACTCGCCGATCAGTTCCCGAGCAGGAACTCGAGCCCGTCGCGGCTCTGGTAGAGGACGTTACCCCCATGCCCGAGCCCCTTGAGGGTGACCAGCACCGCATCGCCGCCCAGAGCCTTGTAACGCGCGACCAGCTCCCCGGAGTTCGCACCGAGCGGCACCAGTTCATCCTTGTCGCCGTGGATGTGAAGGATCTTGACGCCGGCCTTCGCCAGCGGAGCGAGGTTGTCGATCGGGTTGAATTCGGTCATTCGGCGCGTCAATTCCTCCAGGCTGAGGTCGTAGCCCAGACCGGGGGCCGGGGCGGTGATCACCGTGGGCAGCGTCGGCCAGGTCCGAAAATCGGTCGCGGGGCAAATCCCGAAGATCCGGTCGACGCTCTCGGGATGGCGGAAGGCCCACGCGTAGCCGATGAGCCCGCCGTTGCTCTGCACGACCAACCTGGCTCTGCGGTGGAGATGGAACTCCGCGGTCAGCCGCTGGTAGAAATCCTGACACAACTGCGCTGCCGACGGACTGCCGCACGACGTCCCCACATCAATGCCGGCGACATGGAAACCCGCCCCGAGGAATCGCTCGACGTAGAAGCGGTGGTGAAGCGCTCCGTGGCCGTCGTTGATGCCCAGCCAGAACGGGAAGATCCAGATCCATCGGCGATCGGGATCGACCCGGCCCTTGGGCTTGACGACGTACGCGTTCCGCCCGCCGAGGGTCAGCTTGACGAGCTCACCATGGGAGTACGTCCCGGCGATTTCGCCCGGGATTTGCCGGCGGAGGTACTCCGCGTCCGGCCCGTCCGCGGCTCGCGCCACACTGGCCGCGGCCAGAACGAGCAGCCCTTGCATGAGCAGCAATCGGTTGCGCATTGTCCCCCTCCGGGAGCGACGGGAATTTCTTGTCACCAGAACCGCCAGCCACGCAGGCGGCGGCTGGTGCGGGTTCGCCGCGGGTGAAGATCATCATTCGCTTCCCCGTGATTGGAACGCAAGGCAGCCGCCGTGATCAACCCTGGTCCCCACCACGTACGAGGCGCTCGGGATGGGCGTGCTCGACCGTGGTCACTCCGGCCGGTCGGATCCGCGGGGTGCGCTGGGGGGATCCGCGAAGACGTCGTCGGGCAGCTCAGCCGTCGGCCTGGCGAGCACCGCCTCGGCCTCGGCCCGGAACAGGGTCAGTTCCTTGGTCTGGGATTCGGGCAAGTTCTTCTGCGTGCTCAGCCAGCGAACGGCGCGATCGAAACAACCCTTGGCCTGGTCGCGGTGTCCCAGCCGGTGGTGGGCCATGGCCAGGAAGAACAGGTCGAAGCCGTCGGATTGCCCATGGCCGGCGACGAGGCTGCGTTCGAGGGTCACGATAGCCTCGGCGTGCCGGCCCAGGCGGTACTGGACGACGCCCAGCGTGTTGAGCGAGACGCCTTCGCCGGGGGCCAGGTTGGCCGCCCGTTGGCTCAGCGCCAGGGCGCGTTCCAGGTCGCGCTGCGGCGCGGGACCGTTGGCCAGCTCCCAGGCGCGGTTATTGCAGCCTTGGGCCAGCCATTCCCGGACCGACGGCTGGTCGGGTTGCAGCCGCAGCGCGGCCTCCAGGTCGGCGATTGCGGGCTCGTACTGTTTCCGGTCGAGATGGATCGCGCCGCGCAGGACTCGATTGTGAGCGTCGTCCGGCCGCAGACGGATCGCCTGGGTCAGGTCGGCGATCGCCTCCGGGAAGCGCCCCAGGTTGATCCGGGCATGGGCGCGATGGTGATAGGCGTCGGCGTCGTGGGGATCCTTCTGAATTCGCGCGGAGTAGCGCTCCTGGAGCGCCGCGGGGGGCTCGGTGAATTGTTCGAGGTGCCCGGCCAGGGGGCCATAGTCCACCTTCAACGGGGGCAGGGGAGGTGCCGAGGGATCGGACGGGTCCTCTTCGGCATAGGCCGGGGCATCCCAGTCGAGGCCCATGCCGGCGAGGTGCTTGCGGATGGCTCGCAGGTCCCACACGTGGACGCACGGAGTCGGACGGTCCTTGGTGGTCACCACCAGCCGCGTGCCGTCGGGGCTGAAGGCGACCTGCGCGACGCCGCAGAGATCGGGGCTCTCCAGCCGCGCGAGCGTGCGGCCGGTCGCGAACTCGACCAGCCGAAGGATCCGGGTCGGATCGATGACGACCATGATTCGCCCGTCGGGCGAGAAGTAGCCGCCGATGTCCATGATCGGCATCTCCTCGCGCCAGGTGCCGACTTCCCAGAGCCGGAGCCGTGGGCTTCCTGTCACCAGCCACTTCCCATCCGGGCTGAAGCTCACCCCGGTGCCCTCCTCGATCGGCAGCTCGGCGACCTTGGTCGCATCGCGGATGCGCCACACCTGGGCGCCGTGGCTGGTGACGTGGGTTCCGGTCGCCAGCCATTGCCCGTCCGGGCTGACGGCGACATAGCGGCAGTCGTCCAGCGGCCCCACGCGGATCGTCCGCTCCGGGGTTGCCACGTACGCGTAGCTATGCGCGGCCACGGCCACGATCCGGCCCGATCGGTCCTCGGCGAGCGACCCGGCGGTCACCGGTAAGGGTAATCGGCGCGGTGGGCCGATGTGGAATTCGCCGCGGCCGGTGTCGAGCCGGACCGGCCACCGCTGCACGCCGCACGAGCCGTCCGTGAGCAGGTCGCCCGAGGGCTCGAACATCGCACCCCAGGCCAGGCCGATCGACAGGAAGGCCAGCTCGGTCCCGCTGGCGAGGTCCCACACGACCACGCCCCGGTTCGAGCCCACGGCCAGGATTCGGCCGTCGTGGCGGACCGAGGGGCGCGCGTAATCCATCGGCTCGCGGGGCGCATGGGCGAACGTCCGATACTCCCGTGCCGGTTCCACCTGGTAGGTGGTCAGCGTGTCCGCGAGCCAAAGCCGAATGCGCCCATCCTGGCTGAATTGGACGTCGCTGGAGCCGCTCAAGCTGAATAGCGGCCGGCCCAGCACCGCGTCCCAGAACCGGAGTCGCCCCTCCCAGCCATTGCTCGCCAGCAGCGTGCCGGTGGAGTGGAAGGCCGCGCCCACGCCGCCATTGTCGTGGCCTACGAGGGCCGCCCGATGGTTGCCGGTCACGGTGTCCCAGAGATCGATCTCGCTGCCCACCGCCGCCAGCGTCCTGCCGTCGGGGCTCCAGGCGAGGTAGTCCGCAGCGCTCCGCAGGGAGAACTTCCGGACGAGCTGGCCGGACTCCGCCTCGTGAATCTGGCAGGTGGGGGGAGTGGTCCCGTTGTCAATGACCGCGATCTGGGCCCCATCGGGACGGAAGACGGCGCGGTCCACCCGGCCCGGCCAGACCCGGATGAGCCGGCCGGTCGCGAGGTCGTACTCGTGGAGTTTCCCGGAGGCGGCGAGGATGCGCCGGCTGTCCGGGCGGAACGGGACCTGCCGCCAGATGGGGCGCGGGTCGCTCACGGAGAGCTTGCGCCGATCGATGTCCCAAACCTTCAGGGCACGGCCCGGGTAATCCTCCGTGGCGAGGTAACGGCCGTCGGGACTGAACTCGAAGATGAAGAAATCCCGATCGCCCCGGGCCTGAAAGCGGGCGATCTCCTGGTCATCGGCGACGCGGCGGACCGAGACCGTCCCATCGCGAAACCGCAGGGCGCAGCGAGTCCCGGCGGGATCGAAGGCCATCCCGATGACGCTCGTGGGCCGCGGGAGGACCGGGCCGGTCGGCTTCAGGTCGGGCAGGGTCAGGCAGGCGATCGCCTCGTCGCGGAGCCGGTCGACATCCGCGGGGGGTGGTTTCAGCTCCTGAGCGATCGCGGCTGCCTGCTCGAGGGCCTCCAGGCTCTTGAACCGTTGTCCCACCTGGCGGCTGAACCGGCCGGCGCGGGCCCGGTCCAGCAGCGCCTGGAAGAGCTCCGCGCGGGCTTCGGTCCGGGCCCGACGTGCGTCGGCCTCCGAGGCCTTGATCGTGATCAGATGGTTGCCGATCTCGTTGCGCTGCGCGCGGTAGGTCCAGGCCGCCACGGTCGAGACGATGGCCAGGAGGGTCGTCAAGGCCGCCGCGGTGATGTTGGCCGCGGCCAGCCCGGGATTCCGCCGGCACCACCGCCAGAACCGCTCCAGGGGCGTACTCCGCCGCGCCAGGATGGGGCGGTCCTCCAGGAACCGCTTCATGTCCTCGCCCAGCGCCTGGGCGGTCGGGTAGCGGTCGCCCGGCTCCTTGGCGATCGCCTTCAAGACGATCGTCTCCAGGTCGCGGGGGATCTTGGGGTCGAGCTTGCGGGGTGCCTCCGGTGGGTCGTGGAGGACCTTCTCGATCAGCTCGGCCTGCACGGCGGCCCCGAAGAGCGAACGCAAGGTGATCAGCTCATAGAGGGTGGCGCCCAGGCTGTAGACGTCGCTGCGGCGGTCGGACCAGCCCTCGAACCGCTCCGGCGCCATGTAGCGCAGCGTGCCGACGATGTCGCCGGTGCGGGTCGGGCCGTCCGAGCCTTCGAGCTTGGCCAGGCCGAAGTCGGTCACCCAGACATGGCCGGCGACGTCGAGCATCAGGTTGGAGGGCTTGATGTCCCGGTGCAGCACTCCTTGGCCGTGGGCGTAGGCCAACGCGTCGGCGACCTGAAGGCCGATCCGGGCCACCGAGCGGTAGAACTGTGCCTCCACCGCCATCGACAGCTCGGATGGGGACGAGTTGGCCGGCGATGGCCCGGCGCACTCGGGCGCCGGCAGGGAGGGGATGGGGACGATCGAGCCTTCGTCCGGGTGCAGCCGTGCCGTGGCGTCCGGACCGCCCTCGGCAAGGGTCCGCTCCCGGTCCGCGACGTTCGCCGACCGGGAGGCCGGACCAACCCCAGTACCGGACATGCGGAAGCGACCGGTCAAGAGGGAACGGGCCAGAGCCAGCGAGCCGGGCGGGTCGGGCGGCGCAGGCCGGTCCACCGCGGCCGAGGCCGGGGCCGCTCCGCTCCCCTCGGCACCGCGGTCACGGCTGTCGGAGCAGGTCACCGCCGTGCCCTCGACCAGGCCGCGGAGCTGGCGCAGATCGTCGAGGATCGCATCCAGACCGTGACCCTGGATGAACTGCATGGCGTAGTAGTGCACGCCCTGATGCTCTCCCACCCCGTGCACCGGCACGATGTTGCCGTGATGCAGTCGCGCCGCGGAGCGGGCCTCGAGCCGGAACCGCTCGATCTGGGTGGCGGTGAGCCGTCCGTTCAACGGCAGGACCTTGAGCGCGACGTGGCGGCCCAGCGACTCCTGCACCGCCTCGTAGACCACCCCCATGCCGCCCCGGGCCACTTCCCGGATGATCCGGAACTCGCCCAGCCGCTGCCAGCCCAGGCCCGCGGGGGGCGACGGTGGGGCAGGCGCCGCGGCGTCCGAGACGGCCATCGCGCCGAGCTGCTCCAGCTCCACCAGCGCCGGGAACACTTCGCGGATCTCCTCGGCCAGCTCCGGGTGCCGGTCGGTGTACTCGCTCAGACTCGGCCGCTCCCCCCGGCGGAACCGGGCCAGGAACGACTCGGCCAGCTTCTCGACCGGTTCCCGCCCCTCGTGCAGCTCGCTCATGGCTGGAGCTCCTTCAAACCGCCGGGCATCTGCGCCAGGACCTCCTTGATCCGTTTCAAGGCCCGGAGGTAGCGCTTGCTGGCCGCCGACTCGTGAATGCCCAGGACGGCGGCGGTCTCGGCGTTGGAGAGCTGCTCGAAGTGCCGCAGCGCCAGCACCTCGCGGTCGAGCGGGTCCATCCGGTTGAGCGCCTCCTCCAGGCGGAGCTTCCGCTCGGCGCGGGCCAGGGCTTCGCTGGCCCGGGTGTTGCGGCCCAGCAGCCGCGCCGCCAGGGAGGCGGACGTGGCCTCGGGGAGGGCACCCTGACCGATGGAGATCTCCCGGCCAACGTCGCGGGCCTGGGCCCCGAGATGCCGCCGGTGCACGGTCAGGAGCTGCTGGCCGACCAGGAACCGCAGCCAGACGAACACCGGCATGGCCGGGTTCCGCGCGTACTCGCGCAGCCGGGCGGTGGCCTCCAGGTGGGCCTCCTGGATGATATCGGAGGCATCGACCCGCCCCTGGAGCCGGCGGTCCAGGCGGAGGGCGACCATCCGCTTGAGCCGGTCGCGGCTCCGCGCCAGCAGGGCGCCCCAGGCGGCTTGATCGCCCCGGGCAGCCAGCCGCAGCAGGCTCGTGTCGTCAGGATGGTCTCTCATGGACATCGCCATAAGAGTCTGTTCCGAAAGCTATCTGAGCCCCCGCATGTGGGCGGCAGGACGTAGCCAGGGGCGGCAGCCCCTGGGACTCAGGCTCAGGCCCCACTCTCTCCCCTCAGGGGAGCCCCGCAGAGGGCGATAGCAATCCCTGTCGCCCCTCCGGGCTTTTTGGAAAGAGCAGAGCGGTCGACCAGGGGCTGACGCCCCTGGCTAGGGACGTCCGCCCCTCCGGGGCTTTGGGAACCGACTCTAAGATATCAACTGCACGAGCGGCCCGCCTCAGGACAGGAAAAAATCGGCTCGGCTCGGAAGATGGTCGCTGCCGCCCCGGTGGGCGGGGTCAGGAGGCCCGCGTTCCGCGCGGAGAATTACCGTCCTCCCTCGAGCGCCGAGGAGGACCGGCTCGTGGACGGCCAACGAGGTGAGGTGAGGCCGCGGCTGCTCAGATGATGGTCACGGTACCATAGATGTCCTCATTGCTGGTGGAGGCGAAGTTGCCGAAGACGTGCGACTTCTTCAAGGTGAC
This sequence comes from Isosphaeraceae bacterium, assembly GCA_021324445.1. Classification (GTDB taxonomy): domain Bacteria; phylum Planctomycetota; class Planctomycetia; order Isosphaerales; family Isosphaeraceae; genus JAJPJC01. The sequence goes on along the minus strand of JAJPJC010000316.1, from coordinate 479 downwards.
GGTCGCGCCGGTGGTGACATAGAGCCCGCCGCCGATCCCCTGGCCGTCGCTGCCGCCGGAGCCGGCCGCGCCGCCGAGGGCCAGGTTGGCGGTGATGCTGGTCTGGTCGATGGTGGCGGAGCCGCCCGCACCGACGAAGGCGCCGCCGCCAAAGCCATTGCCGCCGTTGGCGCCCGAGCCGCCGGCGCCGCCTTGGGCGATGTTCAGGGCCAGCGCGCTGTTGCTCAGCGACAGCGACGATGTGTCCGTAATCCCGAACACGCCGCCGACGGCCACGGAGATACCCCCGCCATAGGCATCACCGCCGATGGCCCCCGCGCCGCCGGCACCCCCTTGAGTCAGGTTGCCCACGAACGTGGTGTTCGTGACGGTCGCGGTCGAGCTACCGGTCGCGGTCGACCCAGCGGAGATCTCGAGACCGGCGCCGATGCCATCGCCGCCCGGAACGCCACTCGCCCCGGCGCCGCCGATGGCCTGGT
>JAJPJC010000340.1 GCA_021324445.1 Isosphaeraceae bacterium | reverse complement strand
TGCGTGCAGCCATTTTCCAGTGTATTCAAAGTATGCTGATTTCGCGCTCGAATCAGGAATCGCTGTAAAACAAGCCGTTTCCGGAGGTTTAAAGCGGGACGATCTCTGAAGGCAAGGGCTTTCGGCTCGAAACTTGGTCAGTGGATCCGTGCGGCCGGTTATCTTACCGCCAGCCGGCGCCTTCGAGAAAGGGGGCCGCCTTCGGCTGCCGGACCGCCCCGCGATCCTGATCATTCGATGCCGAAGGTCGCCGCGCCGATGATCCGCGTGTTACTGACCTGGTGGACCTTCAGGACCTCGGCCCCGCCCTTGTGGAAGGTGAGGCCGTTGACGAAGGTATGTGCGCCCTGATCGGCCGTGGTGAAGGTATAAATTCGCGGCTCGATCGTGGCCGGCTTGTTGGTCGGGCTGAACAGAGCGATCGTGCCGGTGTAGCCAGTCACGCGCTGCCGCTGGGCATTCAGGGCTGTGACGGTGAAGGTGATCGGAGTCCCCGGAGCCCCGAAATAGTGGGCAGCCCCGATCCGGAACGAAGTCACCGCAGCCGGCCCGGTGGACACCTCGAGCCGGACGGAACTCCGAGCGTAACCGCGCAGGGACGGGATGAACTCGGCCTGGATCTCAAAGGTTCCGCTGCGGGCGAGCTTGGTGGTCACGATGGTCGCATGCCCGGTCCGGTCGAGCCCGGAGGCTCCCAACCGTTCGGCGCCGGGGGCGACGACGGAGAACACGACATGGCCGGCGGTGCTCACGGTCTGAACGCCGGGCACGCGCACCCCGGCGGTCAGCGTGACCCGCGGTCCGGCTGCGGTCGTCTGCGTGGACGCTTGGAGCGAGATTTGCGTCGGGCGCAGGACTCGAGCGCTGTGCAGTTCCGCCGCGTCAGGCACGCTTGCCACGTGACTCAGCAGCGCCCGCCCCTCCAGGGCTTCAACCGCCCAAACCCGAGCGGTTGGGCGGCGTCTCTGCGCACATTGGTGCAATCCGCCGATCTCGTGCAACATGGTGATCTCCCCACCCACAGATAAGAGTCGGCCAAACGAGCCATTGTGCTTTCATCGCTGCGAGTCGGAAAGCTCTCGGAGCCGGAGGGGCCTGGCCCAGGATGCACCCCGCGCGAACCTGCCGATTTCCGGCTGTTCGCAGAGGGCCAAACGGTTTGGATCTCCGAAGTCCCCCTGCGGTAGCGATTTGCGTTCGGTCGCCTCCTACTTCCAGAATCCCTGACGCCGGCGCGGCTTGAGGAACTCGCCCAGGGCGGCGGCCAGCTCGCCTGCGGTCTGGTAACGCTGGGCGGGATTCTTGGCCATCGCCTTGAGGCAAATCGTCTCCAGCTCGGCTGGGATGGAACGGACGACCTGGCGGGGCGGAGTCGGAGCCTGCTCGAGGATCTGGGGCAGCAACTTCGCCACGCTCGCACCGCGGAACGGTGGCTGGCCGGTCAGGATCTCATAAAGGACCACCCCCAGGCTATAGACGTCGCTGAGCGCGTCGGCGGGTGCCGGCCTGGCCCGGACCCGTTCCGGAGCCAGATAAGCCGGCGTGCCCAGGAGCCGTGTGACGCCGGAGTCCGACGAGCCGGGGGGTGTCGCGCCAAAACCAAGGAGGCGCGGATGGCCATCGTCACCCAGCAGGATGTTCGACGGTGTGACGTCGCCGTGGATCAGGCCCTGCTGGTGGGCTAATTGCAGCGCCTCGGCCAGCTCGGCCACCAGGGCCGCCGCCTCGCGAGGGTCCATCCGCCCGCTGAGCCGCAGGCGCTCCTCCAAGGTCCGGCCCTCCACGAGCGGCGTGACGATCCGGACCATCTCCTCGGAGGTGTCCACCTCAAGGATCGGCACGATGGCGGGATGGCGGAGACGTCCCAGGATCTCCTTCAACTTCCGCCAGCGCGCCAGCGCGACGGTGCCCAGGCCCGTGGCGGCCGTGACCGACACGATGACGAGCCGGCCGCCCTGCCGCTCAAAGGCTTTGAAGATCTGACCCATGGCGCCGGAACCGATCCGGCCGAGGACATCGAATCGATCGGAAAGGCCCTTGTGAGGCGTGGCCCGGACCCGTTCCGGAGCCAGATAAGCCGGCGTGCCCAGGAGCCGTGTGACGCCGGAGTCCGACGAGCCGGGGGGTGTCGCGCGAGTCGCTTCATCATCGGATGCCTGCAAGGGCGCTTCGCGTCGGATCGCCCCGGGTGAGAAAGATGCAGGAGCGGCCGCATCCCTTGAAAGGAGCGTAGAATCCTCTGGCGGCGGCGCAGGCAACAGCCCTCGGGCCTTCGCCGAACCACGGATCCCCGACGTGCGGCGCTTGGGGAGTGCCCAGTCTGGAACTGCCAGAGCGGCACCGGGCGCTGACAAGGTCATGAGACTCATATCAGCCCAGCCCTCCGGCTGTTCTACCGGCTGAGTGATCCGGTGCAGCGTGCCTCCCGGATTGACCGCCCGGGAGCGGTCGACCGCGACGTAAGCCGTGAATCGGCAAAGGACCTGGAACTTCAACGAAACTGCCACGATTGCCTTCTCGAGCTGGGACCGGTCGCCGTCGCGGGCGGCGTAACGGTCCTCGAGCTGGCGGACCTGGCCTCGGGCCCAGGCCGCGGCGATGGCCGGGTTGTCGCGGACCTGGGCCGGCACCGGCTGGGACCAGGCCCGGCCGTCGGCGCCGGCGGCGCGGATCGTCAGGGCGCCCGCGGGACGGCCGCGATAACGGCCCAGGATCAACAGCGGCGAGCCGGCAAACAGGTCCGGCAGCCGCCTCGGGACAATCTCCCCCGGCTCGATGGCCAGGTCATCGCCGTTGACGCTCAGACCGGTCAGCAGTGGTGTCCCGATCCGGCGATGGACGGCCGTCAAGACCTCGTCCAGGCGGTCCTCCGACTCCACCAGCTCGCAGGAGCCGCCGCCCCGGTCGGCCAGGCGGCGCAAGAAGCCCTCATTCACGGCCCGGTCGATCCCCAGGGTGAAGACGCGAATCCCTTTCAGCCGCTGGCCCAGGGTCTGGAGGATTTGGTCCTCGTTGCCGACCTGGCCGTCCGTGATCAGCACGAGGATCCGATCCCGGTTCGGGTCGCGCGAGTCGGCGAGCAGCGTGACGGCCCGGTCGAGGGGCCCGGCCATCTCGGTCCCGCCCCGGGCCCCGACGATCGCCAGATACTCGACGGCGCGGAAGCGACTCCGATCGGTTGCCGAGGACAGCCCGGCCGGCAGGCTCGGCGGCGTCTCGAGGACCGTATCGAAGGCCAGGACGCCGAACCGGTCGGCGTCGGTGAGGGTATCGATCATCCGCGCCAGCGCGCGGCGAGCCGCGACGATCTTCCAGCCCTCCATGCTCCCGGAGCGGTCGAGGACGAAGACGACGTCCCGCGGCCGCGTGGGAGAATCCCCCTGGGCGACGGGCGGAACGACCGTCAAGGCGAACGTCCCCTGCTGGCCGTCGGCTGGATCGGGGTGGAGGGTCAAGGTCGACCGGATCGCCGCTCCCCCAAGACGAAACCGCAGGATGAAGTCGCGGTTGAGCCGCTCTCCGGCGTATAACCGAATGCGCCGATAGCCGTCGTGGGGCTCCTCATGGACGGCATGGAGGCTACAGCGGACGTCCTCGATCTCCGCGCCGCCGTCGTGCAGCTCGACCTCGAGGTTCAACCACACCGGGTTGGGAAAGCCGGGCAGGAGCACCGGCGGGCTGATGCGGGAGGCATCGGGGACGTCCCGGGTGTCGACCGCCGTGCCGTCGCCGACCGAAGGCCCCGGCAAGGGGATTCCCGGGATGTAGCGCGGGGCAATCACCAGGGGAAAGCGGAAGGTGGCCTCACCGTCGGCGTAGGGCAGGACGCCGCAAAGGGTCAGCTCGACGGTGGCCCGCTCGCCCGGCATCAGGTTGCCGACGCGGAGGTTGAAGACCCCGGGACGGTCCTCCTCGGCGATCGCCGCGCGCCGGCCCTGGGCGATTGCCCGCTCGTATTCCTCGCGCGCCTGGCCTCGCTCCTCGAGGACTCCCTCGATGAGGCGGCCAGCCACCTCCATGCGAAATCGCGTCACGGCCGCCCGGTCGGGGAGCGGGAAGATATAGGCCGCCTCCAGGGGCTCATCGAGGGCGTTGACGAACGTCTGCCGCACGGTCACTCGTGCGAGCAGTCCGTCGATCCGGCCGCGGACGTCCATCGACTCCAGGGGGAGGTGGCCGCGTGTGGTCCGCAGCGCGCCGAAGCCCGGCTCGTCATCGGTGCCACAGCCGGGGCTGGCGGCCCCGAGCGAGGAAGGGAGGCGACGGACCAGCTCTTCGTCCGAGATCAAGGGCAGCGTTTGGCTCATGGGGACGTTCCTTCCTCGCGCGGGGGAGTGAGCTGGCGTTGCATCAGGGTGTCGATCAGGGGGCCCGCCGCGGCGCGGATGGCCTCCAGGTCCTCCCCGCCGATCGGCCGCGACGACGCCAGCAACAGCGTCACGCCATCGGCGAGCGGAACCCCGTGGAACGTCTGAGGATGCAGGACATCACGCGGCTGAGCCGGTGCCGGCCGCTCCGGCCGGCCGGCTTCCGCAGACGCCGCCGGAACATGGGTTGCCGGCTCTTGCCGCCAGAAGGCGCGTGCGGGCCGTGGTCGCCGTGCGGGCTCAGGCCCAGGTGCCGGCCCCTTTCCGTCCAGCCCGGCGACCTCAGCCAACCCCCGATCGGTTTGTCCGGCCAGCGCCCGCTGGACCTCGGCCAGGCTCTGCCCGCACGCCTGAAGCTTCTTGATCGCCACCACCTGGAGCAAGTGCCTGCGATCGTACAGGGCGGTCCGGCCTCGCATTTCCGACGGCCGGTCGATCAACCCCAGCGTGGTGTAGTAGCGGATCGTCCGCTGGTCGGGTACGTCGCGCACCCGACCGCTGGGCGCCCCGCCATACCCCTCCGCCAGGGCAGACGCGACCGCCTCAGTCAGCTCGTCAATCGTCCAGGGAGGCTCGCCGTTCTTCATGACAGTGTTATATAGCGGCGATGTAACACTGTCAAGATGCCGGCAGAAAAAAAACGAGCGTAGCAAACTTAACTGGGTCAGCGGACGGAGAAAGGAGGTGGAAATCGGTTCCCGGAGACTTCATGCGCAAACCACGACGCCCACGGCCCCAACCCGACTACGCCTTGGACCTGGCTCCGATCACCCGCGATTGCCCCGAATGCCAACAGGGACCTCCGAGGCCCTGTCGCCCCGAGGCCGACCCCAATTCGCCTTGCCCTATCACGAGTTCGGACTCGATGTTCTGACCTTGGTGGGCCGGCTCCGTTATGTCGAACACCGCGGCATCCCCGAAATCCATATCCGGTTTTTCCGGATCAGGACGGCAAGGAGCACTCGACATTTCCTAACTATTCTGTAAGGGCGGCGGGTCGTCCCCAGGGCGTTCGGAGTGCGCGGCGACTGAGGAAAGGAAGCTGGCGGGATGTGGGCGGGACACGACCAAATGCAAAACGCGCGGAACGAACTGTCATGCCCCCCGGGGGCACCCCACCCCATGAAAATGGAGTCGGCATGCGTTATCCTCGACGTCGTCCAGCCTTGGGTGTGAGGCCGTTCCTG
>JAJPJC010000269.1 GCA_021324445.1 Isosphaeraceae bacterium | reverse complement strand
TAGGGTGGGTGAAACCCACCACCGGAAGGCCTTGGCGGGCTTGAAGATCGGTGGGTTTCACCCACCCTACAACATCGACTTCCCCACCCTTCCGGGACAGACTCTAATGCTTTTTTGTCCCTGGTCCGTGGTGGCTGCTACCCCTCCGCGGCGCCGTCGTCGCCCGGCTTCGAGTGCCTCAGCAGACCCGGACCCGGCTCCTCAGCCCGCCAAGCGAACCACGGACCAGGGACAAAAGGACAAAATCAGAACTTCTTCAGCGCCGAGGTTTCGTCCGGATGGATCTCGAAGATCCGGTCGAAGTGGCTGACCTTGAATGCATCCATGATGACAGGGCGCAGACCACAGAGCTTGATGCGGCCTTTGGCGTCCTGGGTGGTGCGGTGCAGCTTGACAAGGTGGGCCAGCATGGCGCTGGAGATGAAGTGGGCGTTGGAGAGATTCAGGAGGACCTTGGGCTCCTTCCGGGCCGCGACGAGGTCCATCAGCTCCTTGCCGACGGCTTGGACCTTGTCCCCCTCGAACATCGCGACCGTCTCCTTGAACCCGACGATCGCCACGCCGTCGACATACTTGACTGTGAGGTATTCATACTCGGAAAGGGCCATGGGAGAAGCTCCTGAGCCTGGTCATCGACCGTAAGAGCGGGGTCGGCAACGGTCCCGCAGCGGTCTGCCGGGGCTGCCTGCCCGGGATCAGCCGGCCGCAGCGCGTCCCCGCGGCCAAAGCATCCATCATAGCGGGAACGGACCCACATTCCCACCCCGGTCCACCCGCTGAGGCCGTCCGCACTCGTCGGACACGGCATCGGGGATCGACCCAATCCGATCCCCACGCGATTGACCCGTTGGTCGCCACTCTCTAACCTAACACTAGATGATCAGTAAGCAGGGGAGACCGACCGAACTCTCGGCCAGGTCGCGTCGTTTTTCGGTGAGCCGGGATGGAAATGGGAATCGCATGCGACCGGGGACGTCCCTGGTCGCCTCGCCGGGGGGTGAGCTCATGTTAGTCGATCAGGTCGCGGTTGAGCCGGAACCACTGGGTCCGCGCGGGTCGGGAAAACTGGAACCCAACCCGCCCCGGCGGCCCACCCGCTGGGGATTGCGGCTGCTGGTCTTCTTGATCCTGGTCGGTGGGGGGGGCGGGGCGATCTATCTCTGGGCCTCGGCCCACGAGCGGACCCGGAAATCCGAGGTCAACCTGGCGGCCGTCCCCGAGCACGAGTCGGAGACCAGCTCCGAGCCCCGCGTCGAGGTCACCCAGCCCCAGCACGGCGGCATGGCCCGCACCACCCGGCAGCCGGGCACCATCCGCGCCTTCGAGTTCGCCCAGCTTTATGCCAAGGTCTCCGGTTATCTGGACAGACTGGGCGTCGACCGCGGCAGCCGGGTCAAGAAGGATCAGCTCCTGGCGCACATCTTCGATCCCGAGCTGGATGCGGCCGTGGTGCAGGCTCAGGCCGCGCTGGAGCGTGTCGAAGCCGCAGTGGAACAGGCCAAGGAGCACGTCAACGTCGCCCTTGCCTTCCAGCGCGCGGCCGAGGCCAGGAAGAAGAAGGCGGATGCCGACCTGGAGTCGGCCGTGGCCACGCGCACCTACCGCGATCTGGCGCTCAAGCGGATGACGGAGCTGGTCCGTCGCAATGCCGTCGAGCAGCGACTGGTCGAAGAGTCGGAAGAGGAATATCATGCGTCGGTGGCCGCCGAGGATGCGGCCACGGCCGGGATCAAGACCGCCGAGGCCGAGGTCAAGGAGGCCGAGGCCAGGGTCTTGCAAGCCCGGGCCGACCTGGTCGGGGCCCAGGCCGAGGTCAAGGTCAAGCAAGCCGACCTGGCCAAGGCCAAGGTCTACCAGGATTACACCAAGATCACCTCGCCCTACGACGGCGTGATCATCCAGCGCGGCGAGGCCGTCCATAAGGGCGCGTTCATCCAGGCGGCGACCCAGAACTTGGGCGACCAGCCCATGCTCACCGTTGCCTGGGACGACGTGATGCGGACCATCATCCTGGTCCCGGACGACGATGTCCCCTACTGCGACATCGGCGACCCCGTGATCATCACCCTGGACGCCCTGCGGGGCCGCGCCTTCAAAGGCACCGTCAGCCGCATGGCGGAGTCCGAAGACCTCCACGATCGGAACATGCGCGTCGAGGTCGACCTTCCCAACCCCGACCACATCCTCAAGGATGGCATGTTCGGCCGCGCCGAGATCCTGCTGGAAAAGGAGACCACCCACCTGACCGTACCCTCGTCCTGCGTGATCGATAAGAACGATCAGGGTCAGGGCGCGGTCCTCGTCGTCCAGGATGGAAAGATCCATCACCAGAGGGTCCAGGTCGGCCGGGACAGCGGGATCCGCGCCGAGATCCTCAGCGGTCTGGACCCGAAAGCCCAGGTGGTTCTCAAGCCCGACGCCGCCATGGCCGAAGGAACTCCGGTCCGCGTCGAAGCGGTGACCACCCCCGTGCCCGGCACTCAGCCGGAGTCCGCCCCGACAGCCCTCAAGGCCGCCGAGGCCGATCACTCCGCACCCCACTGAAGGCTGTCAATCGCCGAGTCGGATGCAGTCGCAGCCCGCCTCCAGCCGAAAAGTAAGGTAGCCGTTGCCGCACGGATGCGTCGGCTTTCGTCCTACGTCCGTGATCAGGAGGATCACTGATGACGCGTCATCCGCGTGGTCGCAGCCGGCCGCGCCTCGAACCCCTCGAGCCGCGGTTGCCCCTGAGTCTCCCCCCGTCTACCAACACCTTCGGGATCTCCCCTCCGGCCAACGCCCTCGGCGTCAGCCTGGGGAACCTCACGCGCCCCGACGCCATCGCCACGACCTCCGTCACCCTGGTGCCCAGGAACATCACTCCACACAAGCAATCCACGATCTTCGGGGTCTTCGTCCAGCCCACGGCGACCAGCGGGCTGGACCCGCGGATCGTCGCCGTGAAGGAAGGCGGGCGAACGCTTCCCCTTCACTTGGGCCGGCCGTATCGGCCTCAAGCGGCGGGCCAGCCCACGGATCAGGCCGTCGCCTTCTTCAAGGCCAGTCATGCCGGCACGGTCTCGATTCTGGTCGCGGGGCAGAATCATACGACCGGGACATACACCGCCCTGACCACCTTGCCGGGCGATGTCAACGGCGACGGCCAGGTCACCCTGGCGGATCTGCCGCCCTTTGCCAAGGCGTACGGAACATCGCGGGGCAACCCCGACTACAACCCGGCGGCCGATGCCAGCTTGAACGGGATCATCAACCTCTTTGATGCCAAGGCATTAGAGTACAACATGACTCCCGTGACCCCCAACACTCGGCTGACCGCCGCGGTCAACCTGGCGCCGGCGGACCAGGCGCCTTACCCGGGTCCCAAGAACTCGGGAGGTGACACCCTCAAGCGGAAGGTCGATATCGTGGGAGCCACCATGCCCGGCAGCATCGTCGTGGAGGTCCGCGATGGCAACCTCACCACCCCCCACAAGGCCATCGCGACCAATGCCAAGGGGTACTTCACCGTCGCCGCGACCAACAGCCAGGGAGTCAACACCACGAATTTCTTGATCATCGATCCGTATGGCCGCCAGCTCGTGCGCAACTTCCCGGTCTTCTGGATTCCCTTTGCCGCTCCTCACTCGAAGTATCAACCGCCCACGACATCCTGATGGGGCAGGCCAGGAGCGTCCGGCCGCCGGTGGGAGTCGCAGCGCCGGTCAAGGGACGCCGGGTGCTGGCGGCCGGCTCCCGGCCAGATTGATCCCGTGCCCCTGGCCTTCGTGATAGAAGACCTGGTTGCGGCTCAGATCCACGACGTCGGTGAGCCCGGCCTCGGCGAACCAGCCGCGGACCTCCTCGGCCGTGTGACGCGACAGGTATTTCGGCGCATACCAGTCCAGCGTGTCGCAAACCCGGACTTCCGGATCTGGATGCATGGAGACGCCGATGGTGGCCAGGTGGAGCGCCACGCCGATTCGCTGGATGAACCACCTCCGGCTGGACATCAACCGCCGTTTCAGGCCGCCGAGCGGCGCCGACCATTGGCAGAGCGGACCCAGCAGGCCCAGGGGCATCCGGGTGGAAACGGCCCGCTGGAGATCCATGATCGCTTCGATGAGCGGCCGCTGGCGGGGATAGACCCAGATGGCGATCCGGCCGCCGGGCTTGAGCAGCCGGGCCAGGGCGAGGAACGCCGTCCGAGGATCCGGCGTGTGGTCGAGGACGCCCAGCGAGTAGATCCGGTCGAAGCTCGCGGGTGCGAAGCAGGGGCGGAGCAGGTCGCCTCGGACCACGGCGACCTGGGGCAGCTCGGCGGTCAGCTCGCGCGCCGCGGCGACCGCTCCGCTGACGTCGAGCCCGACGATCAGCCGCGCGGACGACTCGCCCGCGATCCGGAGATAACGGCCCATCCCGCAGCCGGCGTCCAGGACCACGTTCGCCGCCAGGTCCTCACGGACCCAGCCGGTCCGGTTGCCAAAGGTGACGCGATCCTCCTCCGGCCGGAGGATCCGGAACCGGTTCCATTGGAGTCCATAGGCTGTCTTGGTGCGGGTTTGATCGTGATGCAGTCCAGGAGTCCTTCTGTTTTCAGTCGTGGGACGCAGGGCTGCCCGTCCACTGCTCCTCGGCGGCGCTGCGGCGGAGGTATCGCGGTTCGATCAACCAGGGATTCTCCCGCTGGCCGCTGTCGAAGACCTCGCGGGCCATCGCGAGGAGATGCCGGCCCTGGGGAGAGTTCAGCGCGGGATCGCCGGTGGCCAGACCGGCCGGCATGGCGGCGCGGATCCGCGGCGATTCCAGCCCCGGCCCCAGCACGAAGATGCCCGGCTCCAGGCGGTCCAGCCAGGCGGCCAGCGGCTCGAGCCGGCTCTCGCCGAGCGGTCGCAGCGGGGCACCCGCGGCCGGTCGGAAGAGCTCGGCCACTGCGACGTCGCCGCGCTGGGCATCGCCCAGGACCGTGACGCGCAAGACCTCCGGCGGCGCGTTGCGCCCGACCGCCTGGAGGCTGTCCAGACCGAGCAGGACCGCGCCGGTGACATAGGCCAGGGTCTTGGCCGCCGTCACGCCGACCCGCAGCCCGGTGTACGATCCGGGACCCAGGCCCACGGCCACGATGTCCAGGTCGAACGCCCGAAGGCCCCCCTCGGCCAGCAGGGCGCTGACGCGCGGGATCAGATCGCGCCCGTGCCGCCGCGATGCCGCGGTCGTCGCCTCGTACACCTGCCCCGTCGCCACCCCCAGGGCGATGGCCGCCCGCTCGGTCGACGTGTCCAGCGCCAGGAGGTTCATCTTTCTTGGTCCATGGTCCGTGGTCCGTGGTCCGTTGGAGGAGCTCCCGCTCCGGTGCGCCCTCCGCTGGGCCTCGTCGAGTGCCTCATCGTTTCCGGGTCCGCCTCGTCAGCCCGCGAAGCGAACCACGGACCACGGACCAAAGAAACAAGGAGTCATGACGTCGTGGACTTGATTCTGCCGGCCTGTTCGATCTATCCTTTAGTGAAGGTCCAGACTAGACTAATCCCGAGATCGTGGGGCGGTCGAGCCCTCGATCGCTCTCAAGGCCCGGTCCGCCGTCGCGGTGCCGGTCTTCTCCCTCGGAGGCTTCCCAGCGGTGCGGCGCGCTCTGATCAGTGATATCCACGGGAACCTGGAAGCCCTCGAGGTGGTGCTCGACGACATTCAGGCGCAGGGGATTCCCGAGACCTTCTGCCTGGGCGACATTATCGGCTATGGTCCCAATCCGCGCGAGTGCATCGATCGGGTGATGGAGACCTGCAAGATCACCTTGCTGGGCAACCACGACCAGGGCGCGATGTTCGACCCCGATGGGTTCAACATCGGCGCCGAGCGCGCCATCTTCTGGACGCGCGAGCAGTTGGAAAGTCCCAACGATCGATCCAATAACGAGCGGCGCTGGGAGTTCCTGGGCGAGCTGCCCCGGTCCTATCGCATCGGCCCGTATCTGTTCGTGCACGGGTCGCCGCGCAACCCGCTCAGCGAATACATCTTCCCCGAGGATATTTATAACCATCGCAAGATGGAACGCCTCTTCCAACTGGTGGCGCAGTATTGTTTCCAGGGGCACACGCACGTCCCCGGGATCTTCACCGAGAATTTCCAGTTCTTCTCCCCCGAGGAGATCGACCAGGAGTATACTCTCGGCGAAGGGAAGCTGATGATCAACGTCGGCTCGGTGGGGCAGCCCCGCGACGGCGACAACCGCGCCTGCTACGTGGTCCTCGAGGACGGCCTGGACGAGAATGCCGGCGCCGTCGAGGCCGATCGGTCGGCACTGGTCCAGACCCCGCGGATCACCTTCCGCCGCCTTCCCTACGATTTCGAGACGACGATCCGGAAGATTTATTCCATCCCCGAGCTCGAACCGTTCCTGGGCGATCGCCTCCGGCAAGGACGATAGGCTCGTGTATCCATCCGGGAAATCCCGCCGGCCGCGCCTGGGGGAGGTTCGGGCCTCGGCTGAGGCCGCCCCGTCGGGGTTTCCCGCCTCCCAGGCCGTTGCCGGCCCGTCGCATCCGGCGCGCCGAGGCCGGACCCTCCGCGGGTTGTCCGCCCGGATTCGCGGCTCGTCGCCACGAGATCCCGGAGCCCGGCTGTCCGGTAATTTGATGCGGGACGGCCGTCCCGGCCCGTTTGGCTTCGCTGGCAGGATTGCCTCACGATGAGTAACGAGAAACGATTCGTCCTGTGCATGCTCCTGGCGTTCGCTTATTTGCTGTGCTACCCCTACGTCCTGCGACTCTTCGGCATCAATCCCCTACCCCGAAAGCCGCCGGCGGCGGTGGCGGCACAGGACCGGGAGAAACAGCCGGAGCCGGCCCAGGCCACTCCCCAGGACGAGGCTCGTCCGGAGGCCGGTAAGGCTCAGAAGCCGGCCGCCGCCGATGGGAAGGCGGAGGTCGCGGCCGCCCCGACCCCCAAGCCACCCACGGTCCAGCTCGTGGAACCGGCCGAGCTGGTGCTCGGCTCGGTGGCCGACAAGTCCCCCGGGGGCTATCGCCTCGAGGTCTGGCTGGACCAGAACGGGGCCGGCGTCGACTCGGTCATCTCGTCGCGGTATGACGCCGAGCTCGAGGGCAATGTCGCGCGCAAGCGTCCCCTCCAGTTGATCCGCCACGATCCGTTGCGGCCCCGCTCGCTGAGTCTCAACCTGACCCGGAGCGTGACCGCACCGCCGCCGGCCGCAGACCAGGCGCCGGTCCCCGTTCCCGCGGAGGCCGAGGAGCCGCTGGATTCCATCGCCTGGGAGGTCGTGCGCGACGACCAGGGCCGGATCGTCCACCCCGAATCGCGCGTCGATGAGGCCACCAAGGCACCCATCCAGGGCCAGTCCGTGTCCTTCCGGACCAGGTCGAGCGACGGCCTGGTCGTGACCAAGACCTTCCGCCTGTGGCAGAATGCCGATGGTTTCGAGGTCACCCTCCGGTTCGACAGCCCCGAGCGCGAGCGCACGGTCGTCTACGACCTCCTGGGTCCCCACGGCATCCCGATCGAGGGCGAATGGTATACCGGCACGTTCCGCGACCTGGTCTTCGGTCAATGGAAGGGGAACCAGGTCGACGCCGTCACCCATTCGGCGGCGGACATCGTCAAGGCTTCGGAGAAGCCGGACAACACCGCCCTGCCGCTGCGGTTCGCCGGCATCGAGAACCAGTATTTCGCCGACCTGGTCGAACCGGATCCGCCCCCAACCGGCGAGAACGACCGGCTCGACTCCCGGGCCATCGCCGTGGTCCTGCACAAGGACGAGAACGCGCCGCAGAAGGCCGATATCGGGGTGCGGATCATCTCCAAGCCGTTCCCGGTCGGCCCGAATCAGCCGCGGGTGCATACCTACAAGGTGTTCGCCGGCCCCAAGACGCCCGAAGCCCTCCGGCCCTATGGGGCCGAGGTCCTGGCCTCCTATCGCAAGAACCAGTGGATCCCCTTCGCTCCCGAGCTGGCCCGCTTCGTCATCACGCCGACCCTGGCGCTGACCTACCAGGTGACCGCCAAGCTGGCCGGCCTGTTCGGCGGCAAGGCCGGCAACTACGGCATCGCGATCATCCTGCTGACGATGCTGGTCCGGGGCTTGATGTTCCCCATAGGCCGCAAGCAAGCCCTCGCCGCCCAGAAGATGCAGGAGCTCCAGCCGCACCTCAAGGAACTCCAGGAGAAATACAAGGACGACAAGGAGCAGTTGACCAAGGAGACCTTCGCCCTGTACAAGCGGCACGGCGCCAACCCGCTCAGCGGCTGTCTGCCGGCCCTGATCCAGATCCCGATCTTCGTCGGGTTGTGGCAGGCCCTGAACACCAGCTTCCCGCTCCGCCATGCCTCGTTCTTGTGGATTCGCGACCTGGCCGCGCCCGACATGATGTTCCGGTTCCCCTTCGAGGTTCCGTTCCTGGGGCACTGGTTCAACCTGCTGCCGTTCGTGGTGATCGGGCTGATGCTCGTCCAGACCAAGCTGTTCTCTCCGCCGGCGACCAATCCCGAGCAGGAGATGCAGCAGAAGATGATGAAGTACATGATGATCTTCATGGGGGTGATGTTCTACAAGGTCCCCTCGGGTCTGGGCATCTACTTCATCACGAGCAGCCTCTGGGCGATCGGCGAGCGACTCCTGCTGCCCAAGGTGGCCCACGCCCATGCGCTGGCCGGACCGGACCTGGCCGACGGCGAGCTCGGCGGCGAGAAGGGCCCCGGACGTCGCGAGGGCAAAGGGGCCGCCCTGCTGGCCGCGCCCGGCCCGCGGGGCGGCAACGGCGCCCCGGCGCCCCGGGCCAAGCCGCCCGGCCGCTTCGCCCAGTTCTGGGAGCGCGTCCTGGAGGAAGCCCGCAAGGACCCGACCTACCGCAAGGTCCTGGACGAGCGCGATGGCAAGGACCGTGAGAAGGAGAAGGGCGATCCCCGGGCCCGACCCCGGAGGCGGTAAGGGAAGGATGGGCCATCGATGAGCGCCGGCGCCGATTCATCGTTCGAACTCGAGAGAGAGCGTCAGAAATTGATTGATGAGCTGGCTGGAGAACATGGGCCAGATTGGGGGGCCCAGTATGGTCCGGGCAGCTTCGGCTGCCACGAGCTCCTGGATCGCGCGAGCCTCCTTACCGACCAGCTCGAGAAATCCATCCTCTCGCATCCGCCGTGCCTCCAAAACGCGGAGTGGTCTGCCCTGGCTTCGAGGGCCGTGGAGTCCTTGCGCGAGCTCTATCAGCGGGTCGGAGCGGAGCACTTGTGATTCTCCTGAGATGATGCTGGGCGCACTCGACCCCAACGACACGATCGCCGCGGTGGCGAGTCCTCCCGGTCCGGCGGCCCGGGGCATCGTCCGGCTGTCGGGTCCCGCGGCGTGGTCCATCGTCCTGGGGAGCTTCCTACCCGAGCACGAGTCCCCGCCGCCACGACGCGCGGAGACGCGCCGCGGCTCGCTGCGGGTTGATGGCCTGCGGCCGCTCTTGCCCGTGATGCTGGCCCTCTGGCCGGCCCCGAGGACCTACACCGGGCAGGACGTCGTCGAGGTCCACCTCGTCGGTTCGCCGCCGGTACTGAGCCAGGTCCTGTCCCACTGTTTGACGCGCGGCGCGCGTCCCGCGCAGCCGGGCGAGTTCACCTTGCGCGCGTTCCTCTCCGGCCGGATCGACTTGACCCGGGCCGAGGCGGTGCTGGGGGTGATCGAGGCTGCCAATCCGGCGCAGCTCGACGCGGCGCTGGAGCAACTGGCCGGCGGGCTCTCCGGCCCGATCCTCGCCTGGCGCGACCGCCTCCTCGACCTCGTCGCCCACCTGGAAGCGAACCTCGATTTTACCGAGGAGCCCGACGTCGACCCGCTCGGCCGGGCGGCGCTGGCCGAGGAGCTGGACCGGTCGGCCGCAGACCTCCAGGCGATCGCCCGCCGGCTCGACGACCGCGATCGGCCCGAAGGCTATCCGCGGGTGGTCCTGGTCGGTCCGCCCAATGCGGGCAAGAGCCGGCTCTTCAACGCCCTCCTGGGCCGCGACTGCGCGATCGTCTCGCCCCAGGCCGGCACCACGCGCGACTACCTGACGGCCCTCTGGGACTGCGACGGCTTGACCGTCGAGCTGGTGGATACCGCCGGGATCGAGCCGGCCGGCGATGCCATCGCCCGCCAGGCCCAGACCTTTCGCGCCGATCAGGCCCGGCGCGCCGACCTGCTGCTCGATTGTCGATCGGCCGAGACGGACAAGCCGGGTGATGCGGGAATCGCGTCGAGCCAACCGGTGGTTCGGGTCTGGACCAAGTGCGACTTGGCGGATCTCGATCCGGACGATACCGGCTCAGCCGAGCGGTTGCCGACCAGCGCGGTGACCGGTGCCGGACTGGAGGAGCTGCGCGTCGCCATCGCGCGGCGGCTCCGCGGCCAGGATTTCGAGGGGAGCTTGCCAGTGGGAACAGCCGCGCGGTGCCGGGGGAGTCTCCTCAATGCCGAGGCGGCAGTGCGCTCGGCCGCCGAGTCCCTCCTCGCAGGCGGCGGTGATGAGCTGATCGTGTTCGACCTGCGGCTGGCCCTCGAAGAGATGGGCAAGGTCGTCGGCGCCGTGGTGACCGACGATATCCTCGACCGGATCTTCCGCCGCTTCTGCATCGGGAAGTAGGTTTCTCCGAATCGGGTAAACCCAATCGTCCGGCCCCGGCGCCGTCGTCGCCGGGAGTCGTCGGCTCAGATAAAGCCGATGGCCCGACCGTAGTTGAAGAGCTTCGTGAGGACGTAGTTGGCGATCTCAGAGCGAGTCGTATCCAGACGCCACATCATCTCGATGCGGACAGGATCGATATGCGGATTGCAGACCAGGTCGCTTTTGCGTGTCAAGCCCCCGCTGAGGTCAACTTCTGCGTCAAATTCCTCGATCAGGCCGCAAGCAACCAGGGCCCGACCCACGGCTCGGTTCAAGGCGATGTCGTTGCTCTGGGCAACCGCCATGATCGCATCGAACGGTGCCAGGCGATCGGCTTGGGGCTTGCGGCCGCGTTTCGAGGGCCCGATCGGCTCGCCTTGCAGGGCGCTGGCGAGATCGCTGTCCAGGAGGCGCCCTTTCCCGTTGGTTGCGCCGGAGGCGGAGAATCCCTGTTTCCTCAACTCGCTCCGGAGCGGATCGTCCGCGTATTCCTGAACGACTTCGATCGCGGTCAGAGCCGGCAGGGAGAGGATCTTGGCATCGAAGGCAGTGCCGAGCAAGCCCAGGCGCTCCGGCTGCTCCTTGATCTCCTTGACAATGTTCGCGTCCGTGGACGCCATCAAGCGCTCGATATCGGCAGTCGAGTACTGGCCGCGCGTCAGGACGCCGACCTCAGCCTCGGGGTCGTTCTTGGCGGCGACAACGACCCACATCCGGCATTGCTCCTGATTCGGGAGCTTGCCGGCGAGGATCTCTCGGTTCTTCCGTTCCTCCACCTGAAGGAGATTGAGGAACTTGCCGATGGTCTCGGCCTCGCGGGCGAGTTGCTCGGCGCGCTCCTCCGAGATCCCCAAGTCGGCCAGCGAGGCGCCGGAATTGAACGCCGCGATCGTCCTCCGCGCGATGCGCAGGTACTCGCCCCGGGGCGGGCCATGATAGCGGAACACGGCTTCCTCGACACCCAGGAGAGCCTCGCCTCCGATCTGCCCTGCGGACGCCGCCAGTTTCTCGGCGATCGGATCCGAATTGCAGGGCCAGGCCACGACAGTCCGCTCGCCGGCCCTCGAGCGGGTGAACCTGTTGATCGCCAGGATAATAGATTCGATCTCCACGTCGGACGTATCGCTGAGAGCCTCCCGGTTCTCGATTACGACCACGCGGAACCTGCCCTCACAAGGCCCCAAGCTCTCGAGGGTCTCCCTGATCAACTCGTCCCTCCGGATCGGGACCGTCTGGACCCCCTTCACGAAGAGCCCCAGCGTGTGCAGGAGCGTCGTCTTTCCCGATCCCGTGTCGCCGCGGAGGATCAAGAAGGATCCCGAGAGCGAGGACATCATGTTCTCGTACAGTTGGTCGAATTTCCTCAAACCTTCCTCGACGGGGACGATCAAGGACCTCAAGTCCTGACCGTTGACCATCTTCTCGACGCTCTCGAACCGAATCGGGACCCTTGGTCTGGGAAAGGGCATGGCTGGCTCCCCTCTCTGCGGCGCGAGCGCTGGTCCTTCAAGGCGATGGCCGCTCCCTCCGTCCTGGCCCGGACTGAGCAGGCGGATGCCAGGCTCGTACCTGCTCTGAAGTATATCCGGTCGCCAGGACCTCGGTCTGCGCCTGGGTCGAGTGGCCGGATCGAGAGGCTCCATGCGATGTTCGGCGTCGCCAGGAGTCTCTCTTAATTTGCTGTCCACAGTAGACCGGTCAAGGTAGCCCCCCGGACCTTTATTGTCAGCTCGTAACACCGGCCAGAACTCGTCTTGCGCTCGCTCCGCAGTCATTTTTTCTCAGTCACCGAGATTCTACTGTTGACTCCTGACAATTTCACTGTAAAATAGTGTCACAGTGATTTCTACTGTGAGGGTCGTCCTGATGATCATCTGCTTCAACTGCACGGCGGAAACCAAAGACGAATTGGATCGGTTGGTCGCAACCGGTTCCTACCGTGACTATGGAGAGGCGATCGCCGCCGCTGTGCGAAATCAAGCCCTTATGGAGCAGGAGGTTGCATCAAAAGGGCCGGTCGTGATCAACGGACTATCTTTGCTTCCGCAGCACCCGTTACCCAAGGCTGCCGATAACCGCCAGTCCGCGAGGCCAGCACCTGCGGAGGCCGCCAGGAAGTCGGCTTCGTCCCGCAAGGCGGACGTCGTGGTCGAGGATTCGGGTAACGGCGCCGCGTACCTCTTCCAGGTCAAGGAGTCTCGCCGAGAGGCCGCCCAAGTCCCCGGGCTATTCAAGCTGGACGGGTTGCCGGACAAGCCCCCCAAGGGCCTGGCCGAACTCCCGTTCGACATGTGGGCTCCCGGTCAGCCCGTGCCCCTCGACCGCTGGGTCTTGGGGCAGCACAACCGTCTCCTGCCGGCGAAGCTCAACTCCCGAGCCCTCATCCGGCTCTTCGCCGACACCCTGAAAGGGCTTCCGATCGCACCGACGGCCGAGCGGCTCGCCGGCGAGGCTGCGGTATTCGGCGACTACCTCTCCGCCCTGGACGAGGCGAAGAAGACCTCGCGCGACGAAGCCCTTTCGACGGCTTTCCCGACGACCGCGGAGGACGCAGACAAGGGCAGGACTCGCTACGCGAACCAGTTCGTCGTCTACCAGAACGGCCGCGGGGAGCTTTCCGGTCTCATGATGGACTTGAAGCTCATCAACGTCGTGACACAGAAGAAAGAGAGGTTCATCGTCCCGACGCACTTCGCCTGGGAATTCGCTCGCCTGGCCAATCCGGTGATCGACTCCCCGGGGGAAGGGATCACTGAGAAGTTCTCGCCAGAGGAGCGGGCGCTCCTGATCCGCCACATCGTTACGTCGGTCCCGGTCGAGTGCTTCGCTTACCGGGCGATCCTCAAGGCTGTCCAGGCCGGCAACAATACGCCCGAGAAGATCGACGCCGCCCTCAAGGCTCACGTGGCCGAGGACCGCGCCCAAAAGCTCAGCCAGTCCTTCCTCGCGTCCCAGCGATCGGGCGCCGTCTCTCGCATGTCCGATCTCGGTCTCGTCGAGCGGCAGCGCGAGGGGGTCCGCGTCTTCTACGTCGCGACCGATCGGGGTCGGGATTTCTTGGCGCAATGCGTCGCCACCCGGGAGTAAACTCTTTGCAGGCAAGCATCCGCGCATCCTGCGAAGGACGCTGACTTCATTCTTGAACGATTCCACCGATCACGGGCCGCCGGCCCGCGCCTGCCATACTCGAGGAGTATCCATGAAAGAGGCCCTGGCGAAGGAGCTCTGTCTAGCGCTGATGAAGGCGGACAGCGAGGATGAGGTGATTGGTCTGCTGAAGGAGGCGGGCCTCTGGGACAACAAGGACCTCTGGCGGTTCTACGGCGATTACGAGAACAACTACAACGCCATCGGCAACCAGCAGGGCCGTCCCGACGCGGCGCTGGTCGAGAAGGTGGTGAACGCCGTCGACGCGCGGTTGATGAACGAGTGCTTGATGCGCGGCATCGACCCGGAGGGACCCAAGGCGCCCCAGAGCATCCGCCAGGCAGTCGCGATGTTTTTCGACGAGACCTACAGGCCCGATAGCCCGCACGCGGGGCAGGTCAAGAACTGGAACAACGAGAGGCGTACCGAGACGGCACGCTGGCTCACAATGGCCGCGACCGGTGTTGGCCCGCGGAGTGGGAACCCCAGCTTCACGATCTCCGACCGTGGCGAGGGTCAGACGCCGGAAAGGATGCCCGACACGTTCCTCTCACTGACCAAGTCGAACAAGCTCCGCATCCCCTTCGTGCAAGGCAAATTCAACATGGGCGGCACCGGCGTCTTCGAGTTCTGCGGACCGAACGGTCTGCAGCTCATCGTCACCCGGCGCAACCCGAAGATCGTAGGCAGCAAGCCTGCGCACCCATCCGACACGCGGTGGGGGTTCACCGTTGTCCGGCGTGAGAACGCCGGCGTCGGGCCCGTCCGCAGCTCCGTTTACACCTACCTCGCCCCTGTCGGCGCTGAGATGAAACCGTTCCAGGGCGGCGTCCTGCGCTTCACCGCGGACAAGATGCCAATCTTCCCGCAAGGTCGCGAACCCTACGCCCGGGAGTCGGAGTGGGGCACGCTCGTCAAGCTCTACGAATACGCGGCCACCGGCTTCAAGTCGAACATCTTGATGAAAGATGGTCTGCTGAGCCGGCTGGACCTGCTACTGCCCGACGTCGCTCTTCCCGTCCGGCTTTACGAGTGCCGACCGTCGTACAAGGGCCACGAGGGCAGCTTCGAGAACAACCTCACGGGCCTCGGCGTCCGGCTCGAGGACGACCGCGGGAACAACCTGGAGGAGGGCTTCCCGTCGTCGTGCCCGATCAGCGCCCTCGGCGAAGAGATGAGGGCGACCATCTACGCCTTCAAGAAGGGCAAGGCCGAGACGTACCGCAAGCACGAGGGGATCATCTTTACGCAGAACGGCCAGACCCACGGCCACCTGACCCCGGACTTCTTCACCCGCAAGGCGGTCGGGCTGAGCTATCTCGCCGACTCTATCCTGGTGATGGTGGACTGCAGCCGCTTCACTGGCCGCGCCCGCGAGCTCCTCTTCATGAACAGCCGGGATCGCCTGCGGAGCGGCGACCTGAAGGCGGAGATCGAGCGCGCCTTGGAGGAGATGCTCAAGCACCACCAAGGGCTCCGCGACCTGAAGGAGCGTCGACGGCGCGAGCAGACCGAGGCCAAGCTCGCCGACTCGAAGCCGCTCGAGGACATCCTGGAGTCGCTGCTCAAGAAGTCACCGACCCTCGCGAACTTGTTCCTCAAGGGGCTCCGTGCCTCGAACCCGTTCAAGACCGTCGAAGCCCGCGAGGATGACGAGAAGCCGTTCGAGGGCAAGCGGTTCCCGACATTCTTCAAGTTCAAGGGCAAGGACCGTGGCCAGGAGATCGTCCGCGAGACGCCGATCAATCTGCGCTGCCGCATCACGTTCGAGACCGACGCTGAGAACGACTACTTCGGCCGCGCCACCGAGACGGGCCAGTTCTCGCTGTTCATCGTGAACGGCGAGCACAGGAGCTCCGTCACCGACTACGTTGGCCCGAACCTTCAGAACGGCATCGGCACCCTGAGTGTTCAGCTCCCGCTCAACTGCCAGGTTGGCGACGTGATCACATTCCTGGCCGTCGTTACGGACTCGTCGCGACTCGACCCGTTCGAGAACCGCTTCGTCGTGAAGGTTCGGCCGGCCGCCCAGCCGACCGGCGCACCCTCAACCCGCCGCAAGCCCCCCTCGAGCGAGAGCGGCGACGACCGCGAGGTGGCCGCCGGCATCGCACTGCCCAACATCATCGAGGTGTACGAGGCGGACTGGGACAAGCAGACGCCCCCATTCGACAGGCACACCGCGCTCCGGATCAAGAACGCGGGGTTGCCCGACGATAACGGCGGGAACGGCGAAGCGAAGCCGATCTACGACTTCTACGTCAATATGGACAACCTCTACCTCAAGACGGAGATCAAGACATCGAACCGCGACCCCAGGCTGATCAACGCCCGGTTCACCTACGGCATGGTCCTCTTGGGGCTGGCGCTCGTCCAGCAGGACGAGGCCGAGAAGGCGAAAGCCAAGGCGAAGAAGGGTGCCGATGATGGCGAGGACGAGACGGGCGAGGAAGACACCGATGTGAACATCGAGCAGAAGGTGGCCGAGTTTACGCAGGCCGTGGCGCCCGTGCTGTTGCCAATGATCGACTCGCTCGGCGACCTCGATGACGACCTCGTTCCTACAGTCGTCGGGTCCGGAGAGGCGACATGAAGTCCAATCTTGACCGGCCTACCGCGCCCTGTGCAGGAGGAGGACCTCCTTCGACTGCTTTATGTCGTCGCGGATTCGCGTGTACCACTTCCGGTTCGGCACCGCTCGCCAAAAAACCGCTTCGGCCGGGCGGTGCCCGAATCTCCTGAAGTCGAAATCGGCGAACCCCGCATCACGCATTGCGTCGAGATAGAGCGGGAGCTGTTCACTCGGCTGGGCGAAGCCGACGAGCTGGGCGATGACGCAATCGTCGCGTACGACCTCGCGGACCGCCGTAAAGCAGGCCAAAAGCCGGGCGAAATACTTCTCGTCGTGGTCCTGCCGCCGCCGGTCGCAGAACGTGTAAAACGAGGCACCCCGGCCGTCGTTCGACTCGGTGATCCAGTAAGGTGCCGCCGTCTCTCTCCGGCCGAGCACCTGCCACCGGTGGTAGAGCACGTGGACGCCGGCGTACGGCGGCGAGGTGACGACTAGCTTTGGCGGGCGTCGGCGAAGCACGCTCGACCTGATCCGGCCGATGGCGTCGGCCGCGCAGTAGTGGGCCTCGACCGTCGGCCGCCTCGCCCCGAGCGCCTCCACCTGCTGCCGGAGTGCCCGGAGGCCGTCGGCGACCGCGTCGGCGTCCGCGACGATCTTCGTCCTGAACTCCGAGGCCGTGGGCAGGGCCTTCTTGCAGTCCACCGCCCATTGGACGGTCTTGAGCACGACGCACCGGGCAGCCAGAAGGACGCCGCCCTCGAGAAGGATCTGGGCGTTGTTCAGCGCCTGCTCGGCGAGCTTGCGGAATCGCCAGGGCAGGTTGTCCTGGTAGCCCATATCCTGCCAGACGGTGTGCCGCACGACAGGCTTCCGTGGCGAGAGGTCGGGGACCATATTGTCGGCCCAGACCCTGAGCATGTCGATCTCGGGGTCGGACAACAGGAGCGTCTTCACCCGGGCAAGGAAGACCGAGAGCTGGTTGATGTCGGTGCCGATCGCGTGACGCCCCAGGGCGAGGGCCTCGACCAGAGTCGTCGAGCCGCCCATGAACGGGTCAAAGACCGTATCGCCGGGCGCCGTGAAGAGCTCGATGGCCGCCCTGGCGAACACCGGGGAGAACCGGGCCGGGTATCGGTAGATGTCGTGTGTCAACCCCGAGACGATGTTCCGGTCGTTGATCGCTTCCAGGAGGGTCCGGAGGTTCACGACTGGCCTCCCGATGGTCTCTGGTTGTACCATTCCATCCACACCTTGGCCGAGATTCCGGTCAGCTCTTCGATCTTCGCGAACGCGTCGATGAGCGGCAGACGTTTACCGGTCTCCCAAGAGCCCACGGCCGTGTGAGAGACACCGAGCTGCCTGGCCAAGACGGAACGGTTCCAACCCTCCGGCGGCTGACTAAGTCGCCATCGACGGAGAGGGTTTTCTTCTAGCCACGCCGTCATCGCCGCCGGCTCGGCACCACGACGTTTGGCCACGGTGACCTCGGCAGTATCCGCGCTTATCGCACTGGCTGAGGGAACCACAGTCCACATTATAAATGTACCCGCCTGATTCATCAGTTGCAACAATTGGTTCAATTCTTGCCGCGGGCAAGTTTGCCGGATGTGCCGGTTCTGACGACTGGCCTGATAGTCCGCGAGCGGATCGAGCGACGTCTGTCGCACATCCCACCGTCTTGACGATGGCGGCATTGCGCTCGGCCGTCGAGTCCCTCTTGGCCGGTGGTGGCGACGAGTTGGTCGCCTTCGACCTCCGGCTGGCCCTGGAGGAACTGGGCAGGGTCGTCGGCGCCGTGGTCACCGACGACATCCTCGACCGGATCTTTCGCCGTTTCTGCATCGGGAAATAGGATTCGAGATGGTACAGGCACGGTGGTCACCACCCGTCAATTCAACCCGTACGGCGAGCTGATGACGTTGGTCGGTCACCCCGACCCGACCATGAGGGCCATCCGGCCGCGGGCGAACCGCTTGCTCAGGAGGTCGCACTCCCCCGGCCGGCTCCCTGCTGCAACCGCGATCCCACCGCGGTATCCTGGGGGCAGGCCACCGGACACCACCGAAACCCGCGATCACACAATCATGACACGCCACATTCGCATCGAAACCGACACCATGGGCGGCATCGAGGTCCCGGCCGATCGGCTCTGGGGGGCGCAGACGCAGCGCTCGCTCGAGAACTTCAAGATCGGCGATGAACGGATGCCGATCGCCCTGATCCGCGCCCTGGCTCAGGTCAAGCGCGCCGCGGCGCAGGTCAATCTCGACCTGGGCAAGTTCAAGGACCCGGCGATCGGCCGCGCGATCCTCGCCGCCGCCGACGAGGTGATCGCCGGCCAGCACGATGGCGAGTTCCCCCTGGTCGTCTGGCAGACCGGCAGCGGTACCCAGACGAATATGAACCTCAACGAGGTCATCGCCAACCGGGCCAGCGAGCTCCTGGGCGGCGAGCGCGGCATGGGCCGGAAGGTCCATCCCAACGACCAGGTCAACATGGGCCAGTCGTCCAACGACGTGTTTCCCACCGCGATGCACGTGGCCGCCGTCGACGCCCTGCGGAGCCGGCTGATCCCCGCGGTGCGGAAGCTCCGCGACACCTTGGCCCAGAAGGCCGAGGCGTTCCAGGACCTCGTCAAGATCGGCCGCACTCACCTGATGGACGCCACCCCGCTGACCCTCGGCCAGGAGATCTCGGGCTGGGTGCAGCTCCTGGACAAAGGCATCGTGCACGTCGAGGAGTCGATCCCCCATCTCTGCGAGCTGGCCCTGGGTGGCACGGCCGTCGGCACCGGGTTGAACGCACACCCCGAGTTCGGTGCGCGGGTGGCCGCCGAGCTGGCGCGGTTGACCGGCCACCCCTTCGTCACGGCGCCCAACAAGTTCGAGGCCCTCTCCGGCCACGACGCCCTGTTGTTCGCCCACGGCGCGCTCAAGACCCTGGCCGCCTCGCTCATGAAGATCGCCAACGACGTCCGCTGGATGGCTTCCGGGCCACGCAGCGGACTGGGCGAAATCCTCATCCCCGAGAACGAGCCGGGCAGCTCGATCATGCCAGGGAAGGTCAACCCGACCCAGAGCGAGGCCATGACCATGGTGGCCGCCCAGGTCCTGGGCAACGACGTCGCCATCAACATGGGCGGGGCGCTGGGCAACTTCGAGCTCAACGTCATGAAGCCCCTGATCATCGACAACTTCCTCAAGAGCGTCCGGCTCCTGGCCGACGTCTGCGTCAGCTTCAACGACCACTGCGCCTCAGGCATCGAACCCAACCGCGCCCGGATCGAGGACCTGTTGAACCGCTCGCTGATGCTCGTGACGGCGCTCAATCCCCACCTCGGCTACGACAACGCGGCCAAGATCGCCAAGAACGCCCACGCCAAGGGGATCACCCTCCGCGAGTCGGCCCTGGAGCTGAAACTCCTCACCGCCGAGCAGTTCGACCAGTGGGTCCGGGCTGAGGATATGGTCGGAGGGAAGAAGACCTGAGCGAGGCCCCGATGGAATGAGCGCGTCGTCCGCAAATGACCCAGGTTTTCGCAGATTGGGAAAGCGGGGAGGGAAGACCTCGATTCAGCGCTCGAGCTTCGAGCCTGTCGGCAAGAAATCGAGCCAGCCACCGGTCGCTCGCTCCCAAACGTACCATAATCAGGAAAAGGACCCGCTCGTCGAGGCTGCGCCGCCGTTGGCCACCTCGTGGCGGCAATCCTGCTCCGCACGAGGATCCACCCGGGAGAGGGCGAGACTGCCATGACCGCCACCACGACCGCGGCCGAACGGGCCGAGATCAGCCGCCGCAACGGCCGGAAAAGCTGCGGGCCGCGCACACCCGAGGGGAAGGACCGTTCGAAGTTCAATGCCCTGAAGCATGGCCTGGACGCCAGGACGCCCGTGCTGCCCGGCGAGGACCCCGAGGCATACCGCAGGCGGATCGAGGCCTGGACGGCCGACTTCCGGCCCCGGAACGAGGCCGAGCGCTTCCTGGTGGAACAGGCGGCCCGGGTCACCTGGCAAATCGAGCGGGCCGAGCGCGCCGAGACGGCGCGGCTGGCGGAGACGATCCAGAACGCGGCGGCCGACCAGGCCCGGCGGCTCGACGAGGAGATCGCCGAGCTGGGCCGCCGCCTCTTGCCCGACCCGCTCGGGCCAGCCCCGCTGCGGCCCGGGGAGGCGGATCGACCCGGTCAGACGCCGGTCGTCCCCGGTCCGGCCGACGACCCCGACCATCCCTCCCGGCTGATCTCCCGCCTGGAATCCAGCGCCGCCGGCTGCCGGTGGCTGCTCGACCGCTGGTCCGAACTCCGCGCGATCCTGGACCAGGGTCTCGCCTGGCAGGCGCCCGATCGGATCGCGGCGATCCGCCTGCTGGGCCATCAACCCCTCGACGCAGCCGATGCCCCTGTGGTCGCCACGATCGTCCTGGCGTCTCACGTGATCGATCCCCAGCAGGAAGATCCCTTCGCCCCGATCCTCGACCGGCTCGACGGCGCGGCGATCGGCTCCACGCAACGGGTGGCGAGCCGGCGGCTGGAGTCGCTCCGGCCCCGCGACCAACCCGAGGCCCGGCGGCGGCTCATCAGCCTCGTGGATGGCGCGACCGCGCGCCTGGAGGACCTGGCCCGAGTCCACCAGGAACACGAGGCGGCCGACGCGGCCGAGCAGGCCGACCGTCTCTCCTTCGACGACAGCGACGCCGGGGAGCGGCTCCGCCGGTTGCAGATGTATTGCGGCCGGTCGTTCCTCCGGATGCTCGACGTTCTCCTGAAGCTGCGCCCGCCGGCTGAGGCACGACCCAGCCCCATCGGATCACGGGATCGGTCCGAGCCCAGATGTGCGCCGAGCGGGGAGGAGTCCCGGCCCAGCGTGGCTACCCGCCTCGCCGCGACGGACGAACCGATCGACTCCTTCGGCCCACCTCCCCACCACGACGTCCCAGCTCCGGCCGGACCGGTCGAGCTCGAGCCGGCGCCCATCCAGCAACCCCTCCTGGCCAACGCGATCCGGGAGCGAAACCCACGGAACGAACCTGGCCCCGTGGCCGACGGAGCCCAGGAGCGAAATCCACGAAACGAACCCAGCCGCACGGCCCACCGGATCGAGGAGCGAAATCCACGGAACGAACTGTCATGCCCCCCGGGGGCACCCCACCCCATGAAAATGGAGTCGGCATGCGTTATCCTCGACGTCGTCCAGCCTTGGGTGTGAGGCCGTTCCTG
>JAJPJC010000322.1 GCA_021324445.1 Isosphaeraceae bacterium | reverse complement strand
CAGGAACGGCCTCACACCCAAGGCTGGACGACGTCGAGGATAACGCATGCCGACTCCATTTTCATGGGGTGGGGTGCCCCCGGGGGGCATGACAGTTCGTTCCGTGGGTTTCACTCGTCGGGCCCCTCTCTGCTCTCTTGGCGGCTGGGTTCGTCTCGTCAGTTTTTGCGCCGCCTGGGCGTTTTTGCCCTGTTGCCACACGGACTTACCGCTAAAGTCTGCCTATTTTTCCCAGGATTCGGTTCGTTCGTCGGACGAGCCTTGCAATGCGGAGGAGCCCTTCTCCAGACCTGTCGCCTTTCTGGTCGCCGGGTCTTGTGTTCAGGAGGACCCGTTTGCCTTGCTCCGTTTTCTGGCGGAGGATTCGCGGGTCAGCCCGGAGTGGCCGCACGCGGGGACCATCCACTTCGAATAATCTCCTTCAAGTCCGGGTGGGTTGCATAAGAATCCATGAATTGTTGCGATTTGTGAGGATGGCGATGAATTGACCAAGCGGCCGGGGGCGATTCTCCGATAATCAGCAAGGAGGTTCGGTTCCGCGAGCGAGCCGGTCGGGTCAGGTCGGGTTGGCGCAGAGACGCTGGGTCTGCCGAGGATCGGCGCGATTTCGGGTGACTCTCATCCGACACCAGTCAGAAGCAGGAAACGATTCCCATGGTCGAGACCTTGGCAGAGGGTGGTGTCGGCCGGGCGGCGGAGGGTCGAGTCCGGCCCACGGCGCGTGGGGTCGGATTCCTGGTGATCGGTCTGTTGGGGTTGGCAAGTCCGGCCTGCCAGTCGCCAGCAGGGGTGCACTGGGGTTGGCGAGAGCCCCCGGACGCGACGAATGTGACCTATCGGCCGGCGTATGAGTGGCCGGGGACCAAGCCGTTGTATCTGGGCGGCTATGCCGGCGCGGACTATGGGCCGTCGCGGCCGCGGCGGCGGCTCCGTGGCGCCGAGCTCGGTCCCGGCCTGGAGCCGAGTCCTCCTGCGGTGACGATCCACCAGGGGAGCTGGGAGACCGACTGACGCGGCCCGCCGATCCCAGCGCGCGGATCAATCCGGGTCGTGGGCTGGGCTCTCGGGTCGCTAACCGACGGCGCACTGTCTAGAATTTCGGAAAGAGGAAGGCAGCACGATCCGGAGAGAATTGCACCGAAACCGAATGCGGGGCGACCCATGAGTTCGGGCGAGGTTCGCATCGGGATTGTCGGGGCCGGCCAGATCACGCGAACGCGACACCTGCCGGGCTTCCAGAGCATCCCCGGGGTGAAGGTCGTGGGGGTGTGCAACCACCACCGCGAGTCCGCCCGCCGGGTGGCGCGCGACTTCAACATCCCCAAGGTCTACGGCAGTTGGGAAGACCTGGTCACGGATCCCGACGTGGATGCGGTGGTGATCGGGGCCTGGCCGTATCTTCATTGTCCGGTGACCCTGGCGGCCTTCGACGCGGGCAAGCATGTGCTGACTGAGGCGCGCATGGCCATGAATGCGCGCGAGGCGCAACGCATGCACGACCGAGCCAAGGAGTCACCGGGCTTGACGGCGATGGTCGTCCCCAGTCCCTACGGACTGACCGGTGATGCCTACCTCCGCTCGCTGATCGCCTCGGGATTTCTGGGCAGGCTCCGCGAGGTGCATGTCCACGGGTTGAACGATCAGCTCGCGGACAGAGAGACGCCGATGAGCTGGCGGCAGATGACCCGGTACTCGGGTTTCAACATGCTGGCCCTGGGGATCTTGTACGAGACGGTGCTCCGCTGGGTCGCGCCGGCGAATCGGGTGCTGGCGTACGCGTCGAAGATCATCCCGGTGCGGTTCGACCCGGAGCTGGGCAAGCGGGCGCGGGTGGGGACACCGGACAGCGTCCAGGTGCTCACGACCCAGGAAGATGGCTCGTGCGGCGTGTATCGCCTCAGCGGCGTGATCTGGCAGGACAACGCGATGGGGATCGCTCTCTACGGCAGCGAGGGGACGCTGATCTACGACCTGCTGCGCGACGAGATCCGCGGTGCCCAGCGGCGCGACGCGGAGTTGAGGATCCTGCCGATCCCCGAGGAACTGCGGGACGGCTGGCGCGTCGAGGCGGACTTCATCGAGGCCATCCGCGGGCAACGCCTGGTGACACGCACCGACTTCGCCACGGGGGTCCGCTACATGCAGTTCACCGAAGCCGTGGCCCGCAGCTCGCGCCACCAGATCCCCGTCTCCCTCCCCCTCCAGGAGTTCTCCAACCCCAGCCTGTAGAGTCTGCTTTCGAAAGCCTGAAACGGGCGGCATAATATAGCCGGGAGCGTCAGCCCCAGGTGGGCGAAGACGCACCACTCTCCAGGCCTTTTACCCACTGTCGCCCCGGTCCGGGGGCGGAGAGGCTGGGGGAACAGACTTTCGACTCTTTCTTTACATTTCTTCACAACTCGTTTGCTACCAAGGACTTGTGGATGCATTGATCGCGAGGCGACGTGATTTGTAAGTGCCTGTGGCGACCAGACTTACGCAAATCCCTTCGCGAGGACATCTGTAAAAGGGGGGACAGTTGAGTTAAGGAAACATTCGGGCCAGAATCCCACGGTCTGTCTTGAAACCGATCCCGGGAGTTCGTAGGATAGCCATACTCGGACGAACTCCTGCGACAGGTTCTCTTGGGGATTGGTGTAACGGTAGCACGAGTGACTCTGGATCACTTAGTCTAGGTTCGAATCCTAGATCCCCAGCTCCGAAGAAAACCCCGGGAAAACCGGGGTTTTTTGTTGCTCCCAAGGGAGTTACGACGCGGTTTTCGCTCCCGGCCTGGTTGCCCCGCGTTGACCTCCGTTGACTCAGACTGACTTCCGATGACGCCAGTCTGGTGCACCATAGGCAGGGATTCAACCGCCGTAACCAGATCGAACAGCCCCGAGTCCGTGTGGACCTTGGTCGTCAGTTGGATGTCGGAGTGCCGCATCAGTTCCTGCGCGATCCTGGGATGGGACCTCGGCCTTGGCCAGCCGGGTGTTGAACGTCATCCGAAGCCGGAACTGGTCTCGCTTATAAAAATGAACGAGTGTCGATTCAGATTACGGCCCGGTCGGTGTGGATCCGGCCCGAGGGGCCGATCGCTGGATTCCGACCGGTCCGGTCGGCCGATGCCTGGGTCGGTCGGGATCGGACAAGAGGTCCACGGGACGGTCCGCTACGGCTGGGTTTGAGGGATGGCTTCTTTAGACTCGGATCTGAAGGGCACTTCCCGTGGCCCTAACTCTCGGGGACCATGCCCGGTCCCCGCTTGCAGATTCCCCGCATCTCCCGCGCCCGGATGCCAGGGTCATCTCGATTACATCCGGAATTCGACCCAAGTCCGACCGGCACTAGCTTGGGCGCAAAACCTGATTGAGCTTAGACTTGTGGACACACTGCTTCCCGGATCCTGGGTCGGATTCCCACATGCTCCATCAAGAATCCCTCGGATTCCCCGCTAGCAAACGAGCCTGTATGCAATCACGGCCAGGTTCAGTCCCGGAAGATCCCGGTGTTGAAAGCGCGAATCTTTCTGATACAAAGACTTGCGCCTAACCTGGTGCCATTGGTCTCGTCGGACCGACGCGCGAATGAGGTGACGCCGGTTTGACCTGCTCCCTGGTCTCGACCCCGGGGCAATCAGGCCCGCGCGGCCCCGATCCTGGCCGGACGCGTCGATTCTGCCTTGATTCTCCGGCCGCCTCGACCGATCTTAGGGGATGAGGAGGTGGTCCCGGATGCGGCGGTTCGCGGCCTTGATGACTCTGATCGCTGCCTTGACCGGCACGCCGCTTCGGCAGGCGGAGGCCGCCGACGATCTCTGCCGCTCGATGATCGAATGGCTTCAGACGGCCAACATCGAAATCCCGGATGGCGGCGTGGGAGACGATTCCGGGGTCGGCACCCTGTCCGGGCCGCACAGCGGCAGCCTTGCCAATCCTCTCACCTCGATCGCCCCGCACCACCTACCGCCGGTCCTGGCCGGGTCGCCTCCCACTCCTGGTGAGGTCGAAGCGTTGCGGGAAGTGGTCTGGTGGCCACCGAACCCGCCGAACATCCGCCACGCCTGGCTGCAAACCTTCCTGTTCTGAGGTCGCTGGCGGGGACGGTTCCTCGCCGACACGTGCCCGCTGGCGGTGCAGATCGGTTGGGTCAATCCGCGTCCCGAAGGTTCTGTCCATGCGGGCAGCGCGGTCAGCTCCGCCGATTGATCCCGCACACGCTCGGGACGAGTCCGGACGATGGAGTGGTGTGAGCGGCGATGCCGCGGGCAGATACGCCATGCGCGTCCCTCGCTCGATGTGCTCCGGAAGGTTCCGCAGGTTCGGACGCGACCTCGAACCGCCGACCCCAGGAGGTGAGTCCCATGCGGAGGCGACTGTTCCCGGTACTCCTCGCCTGGTCGACGGCGCTGGCCGGCGGCGTCCAGACCGTCCGGGCCGACGAGACGCCGATGGTGGCTCCCTCACCGCCGCCTCGGGGCCGCACCAGGATCGCGGGGGCCCGATCCGTCGGCCCTGGGGAGGCGGCGTCGCCGAGGACTTCCTCCGGTCCAGCGATGTCCCCCGGCCGGGCCGTCCACACGGCCTTGCCGCCCCAGGCGAACGGTCCGCCTGAGGAGGAGCGGGCCGGTAGGAGCGTCGACTTCCAGGGCCGGGGAGGACGGTCTCCGGCATTGCCCCTTGCAACGCCGGTCCCGGGGAGATTCGAAGAACCCTTCGCCCGCGGAGCCGGAGCAGAAACCTCAGCCAGCCCGGCCCCGCTCTCCCGCGCCGAACTGGAGAGCCTCGCCCTCCGCAATAATCCCACGATCAAGGCTGCCGAGGCCCTCGTGGTGCAGCAGGAGGGCCTGCTCAGGCAGTTAACTCGCTACCCCAACCCCACGGCGGGCTGGGTCCAATCGACATCCTCGCCGCGGTTCCAAGGCGCCACGCAGGGCGCCTTCATCAGCCAGGACATCGTCACGGCCGGCAAGCTCCGGGTGGTGGGACGGGCGGAGAAGGTCGAGATTGAATGGCGGCTCTGGCAGTTGAAGGCCCAGATCGGCCGAGTCCTCAACGACGTGCGCGTCAGGTATTACGAGGTACTCGGCGCGCAGCAGGCGCTGCTCACCGCGGCGGACCTGGAGCGGCTGGCCTCGGACGACCTGAGCACAGTCCGCCAGTTGCTCAGGGCCAAACAGGCGTCCCGCCCCGACGAGCTTCAGGCGGAGATCCACCTGAGTGCCGTTCGCGCCTCCCTCCAGGAAGCGAGGCTGCGACATCAGGCCGCCTGGCGGCAACTGGCCAACCTCGTCGGCGTCCCTCAGTTGCCGCCGGCCGTGCTGCCCGAGGACGTGGAAGAGGGCATCCCCCAATTCGAATGGGTGGAGAGTTTGCATCGGCTGCTGGCGGAGAGCCCCGTGGTCCGCGCCCAGGCGGCCCAGATCCGGGAAGCCGAACTCGAAGTTCAGCTCCAGAAGCGCCTGATGATCCCGAACATCAACGTCCAGGTGGTGATCCAGCGCGATTACGTCAAAGACTTCAACCAGGTCAGCACGCTGGTCTCAGCCCCCATCCCCCTGTGGAACCGCAATCGGGGCAACATCATCAACGCCCAGGGGACGCTGCGGCAGCAGCAGCAGGAATACCAGCGACTGCAACTGGCCCTCGCTGATCAGTTGGCCGCCTCCTTCCAGCAGTATCAGAGCGCTCGCAACCAGGTCGAGCACCTGCGGGAGATCCTGCCCCGCACCCGAGAGAACGTCGAGCTGACGACCCAGGGCTTCAAGCAAGGCCAGGCGGGCTTCGACTTCCTGCGGGTCCGGGATGCCGAGGATCTGTACCACCAGACGAGGAGGTCGTACATCGACGCGTTAACCTCGCTGCGCAAGCTCGCCATCGAAATCTCGGGCCTGGAACTCGTCGGCGGGCTGAACCCCACGGAGATCGGCACGGCCCTCCAGGCCACGCCGGGTGTGCCGACCGGGCTCGGCGGCGTCCTCCTGCAATTCCAGCAGCAGCAGCAAACCGGCCTCGGCGGGACGCTCCCGGGTGCGATCCAGAGCACGGTCGTCGGGCCGTGACCGGGATGGCACGGGCTGGGATGGCGCGATTGCCATCCCGGCGTCATGGGCCTGTCATCTTCCCCGGGTATAATCGCTGGTTCGGGATGTCGGCGGGTTGCAGCTTGTCCAGGGGTCGTTTTCCATGGTTTTTCGCCGGATTCTCGTCCTCTTCAAGTGGGTCATGGCTCTGGGCCTGATCGGCGGCCTGCTCTCCGTAGCCTACTGGGTCAACGGCCAGATGCGGTCCGAGCGAGCGAGGGAGGGCGAAGAGGATCAGGTGCAATCGCCACGGCGGACCAAGGACGGGGTCGTGGACCTGGGGATCGAAGCGGCCGACCGCTACGGGTTGGAAGAGGCGCCTGCTCGGGCGGTCTCGTGGACCGAGCGGGTCCCGGTCTACGGCCAAGTCGTCGCGAATCCGAGGGCCGTGGTCGAGGTCCGATCGCCCTTCTCCGGCACGCTGCGGGCAGCGTCGGACACGTCCTGGCCGGCGCCGGGCCGCTGGGTCCGCTCGGGGCAGGCCCTGGGCTGGATCGACATCCGCATCGGGGCCCAGGAACGGCTCACCCTGCAAGACAACCTCAACCACGCCCGGTTGAAGAAGCAGGGCGCCGAGAAGGTGACCGCGCTCCAGCGCGAGCGGGTCAATCGCATCGAGAGTGTCTCGCGGTCGCAGATCGTCCCCGGCCAGCAGCTCGACGACGCCAAGGTCCTGCTGGTCGAGGCGGAGACCCAACTGGCGATCGCCACGGCGGCCGTGGAGCTCTGGCGGAAGGCCCTGGAGGAGGTCGATCGGCCGGGCCACCGCCAAACGGCCACCTACAGCCAGCCGTTGGTGTCGCCGGGCGAGGGCGAGGTCACGGAGCTGGCGGCGCGGCCGGGGATGTCGATCGAGGCGGGCGGCTTGGTGGCGCAGCTCGTCGATTTCCGCCGGATGCTGGTGCGGATGGAGATCCCGCCCGAACTGCTGGCGGCGGGCTCAACCGGACCGTTGCGCCTCCACGCGATCGCGGCCGGCCCGGCGAACCTGGGCGGGATTGTGCCCGCGACTGCACCCGCCGACGCGCCCCCGACGGTCGAGGCCATCCCCGTCGGTGCTGCGCCCCAGGTGGATGCCACGTCGCAATTCATCGGCTACTGGTACGAGTCGGAGCCAGAACGGCCCGAAGGGGCGGCCGGGAAAACCGGTTCGGTCTCCACGGAGGGTGGCGGCCCCGGGACGATCTGGCGCCCGGGACTGCGGGTCAAGGCATCCATGACGCCGCCGCATGCTCGGTCGCGACCGGCCGTGTCGGTCCCCATCGGTGCCGTCCTCTTCCATCAGGGGCGGGCGCTGGTGTACGTCCGGGTCAAGCCGGGCGCCTACAAGCGCCGCCAGGTGCGGCTGCTGGGCCGCGAGGGGGATTCCTGGGCCCTCGCCACGCGCCAGACTTCGGAGCCCTCGGGCCTGGAGCCCGGCGAAGTCGTCGTCCAACGCGGAGCCCAGGTGCTCCTCTCCGAGGAGTTCCGCAGCGACGTGGATGCCGATTGAAAGCGATTCGGATCGATCCCGCCGAAGCCGGTTCCCCGGGTGATTCCGGTCGGGCGGTGTTCACCCACGAAACCCAAGCCCAGCCATGCTCCCAGCCATCGTCCGCTGGTCCATTCACAACCGGGCCGTTGTTGTCGTCCTCTCGGCGCTCTGGCTGGCCTTCGGCGGCTACGCGGTCGAGCACGCGAAGCTCGATGTTTTCCCCGAATTCGTGCCGCCGCAAGTGGTCGTGCAGACCGAGGCGCCGGGGCTGGCCGCCGACGAGGTCGAGCCGCTGGTCACCCTGCCGATCGAGCAGGCCCTCCTCGGCATCCCCGGCCTGGACGTGCTCCGGTCGCAATCGATCCAGGGCCTTTCGACCGGCACGCTGATCTTTCAGGACGGCACCGACATCTATCGGGCGCGCCAGCTCGTCGCGGAGCGGCTGACGGAGGTGGCCGGGCAACTCCCCGACGGGGTCAGGCCGCCCCGGCTCGGCCCGCTGACCTCCTCAACCGGCCGGCTCCTGGTCATCGGCTTCACCTCCGAGAAGCTCTCGCCGCTGGAGCTGCGCGACTGGGTGCAGTGGAACTTGAGGCCGCGGCTGCTGGCGATCCGCGGCGTGGCCCAGGTGACGCTCTATGGCGGCGGCATCCGCGAGTTCCAGGTGCAGGTCGACCCGGAGCGCCTGATCGCTCACGGCCTCACCCTGACCGACATTCTCGAGACCGCCCGGCAGGCGACCGGCGTCCGGGGCGCCGGCTTCCAGGAGAACGATCACCAGCGCTCGATCGTGCGGGTCGATGCCCAGGTCCGCTCCGCCGCCGAGCTGGGCGCGGCCGTGGTGACGACGTCGGGGGGGAATCCGGTGCGGCTCCGGGACGTGGCCCGCGTGGTCGAGGCCCCGGAGCCGAAGTTCGGCGACGCGGCCATCGACGGTCGGCCGGGCGTGACGCTCGGCGTCTTCAAGCAATACGGCGGCGATACCCCGGAGACGACCCGTCGCGTCGAGGCCGAGCTGGGCCGGATGCGGCCCTTGTGGGAGCGGCAGGGCATCGTCTACCACCCCGCCCTCTTCCGCCAGGCGGACTTCATCCGCCGCGCCGTCGGCAACGTCACCCACGCGCTGCTCCTGGGCGCGGTCCTGGTCGCGGTGGTCCTGTTCGTCTTCCTGTTCAACCTGCGCACGGCCTTGATCTCGCTGACGGCGATCCCGCTGTCCTTGCTCGGGGCGATCGTGGTGCTCTGGGCGGGCGGCGTGAGCCTCAACACGATGACCCTCGGCGGCCTGGCCATCGCCGTGGGCGAGGTGGTGGACGACGCCATCATCGACGTGGAGAACATCGATCGCCGGCTCCGCGAGAATGCCCGCCTGGGATATCCCCGCTCGGCGGCGGCGGTCGTGCTGTCGGCGTCGCTGGAGGTCAGGAGCGCGGTCGTCTACGCCACGTTCATCGTGGTCCTGGTGTTCGTGCCGGTCTTCTTCCTCAGCGGGCTCCAGGGACGGCTGTTCTCCCCGCTGGGCTCTGCCTATGCCCTGGCGGTGCTTGCCTCGTTAGCGGTGGCCCTGACCGTCACGCCGGCCCTGGCGCTGATCCTGTTACCACAGGCCGGCGGCGCCGAGGAGCCCCCGCTGCTCCGAGGACTCCAAGGAGTCTACGAGCGGCTGGTACGCCGGCTCGATCGCGAGCTGGCCCTGGTCGTCACATCGGTCATGCTGCTCATCGGAGCCGCGGCCTGGGCGCTGTGCCACTTCGGTGGCGAGTCGCTGCCGGAGATGCGCGAGAACCACTTCGTGCTGCACATGCAGGGCCTGCCGGGTACCTCACTGCCGCAGTCGATGGCCGCCGGCGGTGCCCTGGCCCGGGAGCTGAAGAAGATTCCGGCGGTCACGCACGTCGCGCAGCAGGCCGGACGGGCCGAGCTGGGCGAGGACGTCTTCGGGGTCGAATACAGCGAGATCGAGGTGGGGCTGAAGGACCTGGAGGGGGAGGAGTTCGAGGCCGTCGAGGAAGCGCTGAAGGCGACCCTGCGCGACAAGTTCCCGGGGTTCTCGTTCGCGGTTTTCTCATTCCTGTCGGAGCGAATCCAGGAGACGATCTCGGGCTCGATCGCACCGGTGGTGGTGAAGGTCTACGGCGACGACCTGGGGGACCTGGACCGGGCCGCTCGCGACATCGCCGAGGCGATCGGCAGCGTGCCCGGCGCCGAGAACGTCCGCCCCGAGCCGCAGACCGGCCAGCCCGAAGTGGTGATCCGCGTACGCCCGGAGGACGCGGCCCGGCACAACCTGCGATCCGCCGAGATCCTCGACTCCGTCCATGCCGCCTACCAGGGGGCGGAGGTCGCCCAGGCTTACGACCGGAACCGGATCATCAACGTGGTGGTCATCCTCGACCCCAGAGTGCGGAACAATCCGGACGCGGTGGCCGATCTCTGGATCTCCGTGCCGAACCCGGGTTCCCCGCTGTCGGACTCTCCGCCCCGGAGCCCGACCCCGCGGTCGGTGGCCGGACCTGAACAGTCGGCACCGGCGGCCGGCGGTCGGCTCCAGCTCAAGCAGGTGGCCGATGTGTTCCTCTCCGACGGCCGCTTCCTCGTCCGACACGAGGGCGGGCTCCGCCAGCAGCTCGTGACCTGTAACGTCCAGGGGCGGGACATCGAGTCCTTCGTGGCCGAGGCGGAGCGACGTGTCCGGGATCTCGCCCTGCCGGCGGGGATCACCGTTACCTTCAGCGGCGCCCACGAGATCAAGCAGGCGGCGCAGCGGGAATTGCTGCTGCTGGGATCGGCCGCCGGGGCGGGCATCCTGCTGATCCTCTGGATGGCTTTCGGCTCGCTGCGCCGGCTCCTGTTGATCCTGGTGAATCTGCCGTTCGCCCTGGTCGGCGGCGTGGCGGTGGTCTACCTGATGGGCGGCGTCCTGGACGTCGGGTCGATGGTCGGGTTCGTGACGCTGTTCGGAATCACGACACGGAACAGCATCATGATGGTATCGCACTGGCAGCATCTGCACGAGGTCGAGGGGCTGCCCTGGGGTCCGGACCTGATCTTCCGCGGTGCGCGGGAGCGTCTGGCACCGGTGTCGATGACCGCGCTGGTGACGGCCCTGGGGCTACTCCCGATCGCGGTGAGCTGGGGCCAGCCAGGCAGCGAGATCGAAGGCCCCATGGCACTCGTCATCCTCGGCGGACTGGTGACATCGACCGCGCTGAATCTGTTAGGGCTCCCGGTGCTCTACCGCCACTTCGGAGTGCGCGCCCGCGCGAACTCGTGGCCGGGGCGCCCGGAGGAGCCATGAACTGCGGGGCTTCGCTTCGGTGTGATTCACGACGGCCATCCTCGTCGCCCACGCCGATGGAATGAGGAGGCTTCGTCCGTCGCGGCCGGGAGATGGCGGCCCCGGCCACCCCGCCGCAGCCACCGGAGGGGACCATGCCCTCCGGTCCGGCCCTCCCGCCGCGCGAAGAGCCGACCGCCGCGCCGGTCTCTCGTGTCCGATGCCGGCCGGGTGTTCGCATTCGTAGTTTGCCGTCCCATCACACGGCTGACTGCGCGCTCCGGTCGGATCGCCCGAAGCGACGTCGGATCGATCGACTTCGGTGTCGTCGGACGGACGCACGAGACAGAAGAGAGGTGATTCTCGGGGTCGCACAACTCCCGCGGGAAGCCATGAGTGGATGGCATTCCCATCGCGGGGCCGCAGACGCGATCCAAGTCCGCCGGTGCGTGAGCATGGCGTGCCTGGAACTCGGGATTCTCCGGGCGGAGAAGGGGCTCCGCGGGAGCCGTGTCCCGGGACATCTCTGCCGCACGAGGCGGAATTCCCGGCCTTCCGGGAGATCCCGCGATGAGTTTCCGCCCGGATGGCGTCTCTATTCGAGAGGGGACCGACGATGAGCGACCGAGGACCGAATCACCACGCGGCCGAGCTGGAGCGCCACCGGGACTACTTGCGTGTCCTGGCCCGGCTCCAGCTCGGGCGGTCGCTGCGGGGCAAGCTCGACCCGTCCGACCTGGTGCAGCAGACCCTGCTCAAGGCCCATCAGGCCATCGACCAGTTCCGTGGGAACAGTCCGGCCGAGCTGAACGCCTGGCTGCGGCGGATCCTCGCCCGGACGCTGGCCAGCGCCGTCCGCGACCACGGCCGCGGCCGCCGCGACCTGGCGCTGGAACGCTCGCTCGAGCGGTCGATCGAGGAATCGTCGGCTCGGCTCGAGGCCTGGCTGGCCGCCGAGCAGTCCTCGCCCAGCCAGCGGGCCGAACGCAACGAGCAGGCCCTCCTGCTGGTCAAGGCCCTGGCCGCATTGCCCGAGGCCCAGCGCGAGGCCCTGTTGCTCAAGCACTGCCAGGGCTGGTCGCTGGCCGAGATCGGCAAGCATCTCGATCGGACGCCGACGGCCGTCGCCTCGCTGCTCCAGCGCGGGCTGCGGCAGCTCCGGGAACACCTGGGACCGGGGGGTGAGGACCGATGACCACGAAACCCGGCCAATCCCTGTCTCGGGACGGCTGCCTCGCCGAGGTGATCGCCGCTTATCTCCAGGCCATCGAGGCGGGCGAGGACCCCGACCGCGCGACGATCCTCGCGGCGCACCCCGAGCTCGCCGCCGAGCTGGTGGAGTTCTTCCACGATCAGGAGCGATTCGACCGGATGCTCTCGCCGTTCCGGGAGGATGGCCCCGAGACGACGTGCGACCAGAGTTCCGCCTCCTCAGGGCCGACCGTCACGGGACGGTGGCCCTCGGGACGGTTCGGGGATTACGAGCTGATCGAGGAGATCGCCCGCGGGGGCATGGGGATCGTCTTCAAGGCGCGGAATACGCGGCTGGAGCGGATCGAGGCCCTCAAGATGATCCTGGCCGGGCACCTCGCCACGCCGGCCGACGTCGAGCGGTTCCGCGTCGAGGCCGAGAACGCCGCCCGGCTCGATCATCCGCAGATCGTGCCGCTGTATGAAGTCGGCGAGCACGACCGGCAGCACTACTACACCATGAGGCTGATCGAGGGAGGCAGCCTCGCCAATCAGATCGAGCGGTTCGTCGAAGACCCGAGGGGGGCGGTCGAGCTGATGGCGACGGTCGCCCGTGCGGTGCATTATGCCCATCAGCGCGGCATCCTCCACCGGGACCTCAAGCCGGCGAATATCCTGCTCGACGGATCGGGCCGGCCGCACGTCACCGACTTCGGCCTGGCCAAGCGGCTGGTGGGCGAGGGCGATTTGCCGTCCTCCACGGCGATCGTCGGGACGCCCAGCTACATGGCGCCCGAGCAAGCCTCGGGGAAAGCCGCCCTCAGCACGGCGATTGATCTCTTCAGCCTGGGGGCGATCCTCTACGAGCTGTTGACGGGGCGTTCACCGTTCCGGGCCGACACGCCGTTCGACACGCTGATCCAGGTCGTGCAGAAGGAGCCGGTGCGGCCCCGGGCGCTCAATCCCCGGGTCGATCGTGACCTCGAGACGATCTGCCTGAAATGCCTGTCCAAGGAACCGGAACGACGGTATGGCTCGGCCGAGGCGATGGCCGAGGACCTCGAGCGATGGCTGGCCGGCGAGCCGATCCGGGCACGTCGGATCGGCTCGCTCGAGCGGCTGATGAAATGGGCCCGGCGGCGGCCCTCGGCGGCGGCCCTCGTCGTCGTGAGCACGCTGGCCGCCGTCACGACGGTCGCCGGGCTGGTCTTCGGATACCTGGCGGTCGCCGAGGAGAAGGCGCGCACGGACAAGGCCCTCGAGAAGTACAAGACGGCGCTCCGGAGCGAGCAGGGCGCCCTCCGCGAGACTCGGCAGAACGCCTATTACCAGACGATCGCCCTGGCGGCGCCCGAGATCCAGGCGAACGACATCCGCCGCGCCGAGCGGTTGCTCGACGCCTGCCCGCCCGCGCTCCGGCGGTGGGAGTGGTTCGCCCTGAAGCGTCTCTGTCACTCGGAGATCGCCTCGCTCGACCTGGGAATCGAGCCCGCCGCGATCGCCTACAGTCGGGACGGCCGCCGGCTGGCGACCGCCGGCGGGGCCCTGGGCGAGCCCGGAGCCGTGACGATCCGGGACGGGGCCGACGGCCGCGAGCTGGCATCGTTTCGCGGGCACCATGACGCGATCAACGGCCTGGCATTCGATCCGACCGGCCGCCGCCTGGCCACGGCGGGGCGCGATCGGACTGTCCGGATCTGGGACGCGGCGACGGGGCGGCCTCTCTCGACCTTGCGGGGGCACGTGCTCGGGGTCAATGCCGTGGCGTTCAGCCCGGACGGGCGGTTCCTGGCGTCGGCGGGCGAGGACCGCATGGTCAAGCTCTGGGACGCCGCGACCGGCCAGGAGCGGAGGACGCTCTCCGGGCACACCGGCCCGATCCTGGTTCTCGCCTTCCCTCGCGACGGGATGCTGCTGGCCTCGGCCGGGGCCGATCGCACGATCCGGCTCTGGAACCTCGGCGGGGCCGAATCCCGCACGCTCCGCGGACATTCCGGGCCGGTGCGCGGGCTGGCCTTCAGCCCGGACGGGCGGCTACTGGCCTCGGCCGGTTACGACGCGACGGCCCGGGTCTGGAGCGTCGAGCCGGGGCGGGAGCGCGTCGTCTACCGCGGGCACACGCGGTTCGTCACGGGGGTCGCGTTCAGCCCGGATGGTTCGTACGTCGCCTCGTCGAGCCTCGATGGGACGATCCGGCTGTGGGAGGCCAGCTCGGGCGAGGTCGTGCGGACCCTCCGAGGGCACACCGAGGGCGTCTGGGGGCTCGACTTCCGCCGCGACGGGCGGCGAATCGCCTCGATCGGCCAGGATCGGAGCATCAAGCTCTGGGACGCCTCAGCCCTGGCGCTGGACGCGGGCATCCACGCCGTCTCCCGACCGAGGCCGATCTATCAGGCCTCGCTCGGCGACGACGGCCGACGCATGGCCCTCTGCCGCGCGGCGCGGGAAGCCGGCGCCAGGAAGACACTGGAGGTCTGGGACATCGTGGGCGGGCGGAGACTTCTCTCCCCCGACGATGAGACGAACGCCTGGGGGGGATCGGTCGCGCTGAGCCCCGACGGCCGCCTCGTGGCCTTCGCCGTGGGGGACGTCCAGGACACGCTGATCCGGATCCTGACGGTGGACGGCGGGCAGGTCCGTCGGGAGCTGAAGCGGCGGGGGACCCACCCGGCCGTCATGACGATCAGCCCCGACGGGAACCGGCTGGCGGCCGTGACCCGGGGTGGCGGCGCCTTCCTCTGGGAGATGGCCGGCGATCGCCCGATCAATCTCCGCGAGGACCGGGAACTTCCCGACGGCGGTGCCTCGAATCCGCCCCGTCCGCTGTTCGGCCCCGACAGTCGGCGGCTCGTGCTGACCGGTCCCGACCCGGGTCAGCCGACGTCCGAGGCGCTGGACGTCTTCGACGCGGCCACCGGCGAGCGGCTGGCCACGATCCCCGGCGCGACCCGGCCGATGGCGTTCAGCCCCGACGGCCGCCGCCTGATCGCGCTGGATCCCGAGAAAAGCGGCCAGGAGGCGCGGATCTTCGACCCGGCCGACGGCCGCGAGCTCGCCCGGCTCGTCGGGCACACCGGCCCGATCGTCGCCGCCGTCTTCGACGCCGACGGCTCCCGGATCGTCACCGCGAGCCGGGATGGCTCCGTCAAGGTCTGGGACGCCTCCGGCCGCGAATTGATGACGCTGCCCGGCCAGAGGCGCGTGCCGACGCACCTGCGGTTCAGCCCCGCCGATCATCGGCTCGTCGGGGCCGACGACGAGGGGAATGTCTTCACCTGGGAGGCCGGTCCTCCCGGGGCTTCCTCCGACGCCGAGACTTCTACCCCGAGACCCTGATCTCCCGGAGTTCCTACCCATGCCAATCCGACGGTTCCGACGGCTCGCCGCGCCGGCCCTGCTGGCCGCGCTGGCGACGGCGATCGTCCCGCGCCCCTCGGGGGCCGATGAGCGATCGCCCGACCCCGCCCATACGACGATCGTCACCGGACGATTGCTCGACGCCGACGGCAAGCCGGTCGGCGGCGGCCAGGTGGTGGTCATGGCCGAGCACTGGGCCCGGTTCGAGCGTCCGCTCGGGGTCGGCTCGCACAACGACCTGCCGATCACGTTCCGGACCACCGGGCCGGTGCGCACCGACCAGCAGGGCCGCTTCCGGATCGAGGCGCCGGTCGGCCCGGCGCGGCCGTCGTGGAACGTCCTGCTCCACGCGGCCGCCGAGGGGCACGGGATGGCGACCGTCGAGCTGGCCAAGGGGAAGCCGGAGCAAGACTTCACGATCAAGCTCGACCGCGAGTACGCCATCCGCGGCCGGTTGCTCGACACCCAGGGCCAGCCCGCGGCCATGGCGAACGTCCGGCCAATCCTCGTGGTCGGCGGCCTGGGGGTCACGCTCGAGACGCTCGTGTCGACGGATCCTCCGCCGTACGCCAATCCGCTGATCCCCGCCGTGAGCACCGACGACAAGGGCCGGTTCCTCATCCGGGGACTGGGAAAGGACAGGGTCTGGATCGAGATCACCGACGAGCGGTTCGCGACCCAGCGGATGCACGCGCAGCCCACGCCGATCGGCGGGATGAAGGAGAGCTCGTTCTCGCTGGTCGGGGCCAGGGTCGTCGAGGGGCGAATCACGTATGGCCAGGAGGGCCAGCCGGCGGCTGGGGCCCGGGTCGTGATCGTCACCGGATCTGTCAACGTCGTGCAGACTCGCACCGACGACGAGGGACGATATACGCTCAATCCCTTCCCCGGCGATTCGTTCTCCCTGACCGTTTTCCCCCCCGACGGGCAGCCGTACCTGCCGTGGAAGAAGGGGCTCTCGTTCACGCAGGCGGCGCGGCTGGAGACGGATGTCGAGCTGGAGCCCGGCGTGCTCGTCCGCGGCCGCGTCGCCGAGAAGCCCTCGGGACG
The DNA here is from genome assembly GCA_021324445.1 of Isosphaeraceae bacterium. GTDB lineage: Bacteria > Planctomycetota > Planctomycetia > Isosphaerales > Isosphaeraceae > JAJPJC01. Next base: position 80,198 of record JAJPJC010000322.1, on the reverse strand, counting down.
GCCGGTCGCCGAGGCGCTGGTGGTCTATCGCCGCCGCGACCCCGAGAGTCTGGGATCGCGGCTGTGGGACTGGCTTCACGGGGTCCTCGAGACGACGGTCACGCGTGCGGACGGGTCGTTCGAGCTGGCCGTGCCGGCCGGGACCGGTGCCCTTTACGTCATCGGCGGCACGCACGATTATGTCCACGTCGCGACCTCGGTCGGCGAGCGCGAGTACGGCCGACCGAGCCTCATTCGGAACTATCCGGACGCGATCGTCCCCCTGGATCTCAAGCCAGGGAGCGAGCCCAGCGTCGTCTCGGCGATGCTCCGCCGCGGCGCCACACTTCGCGCCCGCGTGCTCGGCCCCGACGGCAAACCGGCCGCGCGGTTCATCGCGCTGTCGAAGTCGTACATCCCCACGGGCATCGAGCTGTTCCAGGCCGGCTGGAACACCATGGACTGCCGCGATGGCGAGCTGATCCTCCCCGGCTGCGACCCGGAGAAGGGGGGAACGGTCTACCTCTTCGACCGCGAGCACGCACTCGGGACGACCGTCGATTTCGACGGGGAGCAGGTGACAGGGCCGCCATTGACCGTAAGGCTCCAGCCATGCGGCAATGCGAAGGTTCGGTATGTCGATGGCCAGGGGAAGCCCGTGGTGTCGCACCAGCCGTGGCTCATGATCGCGCTGACGCCAGGGTCGGTCGGGGCTGCCATCCATGTCAGCGGCAAGGACGACCAGGAGCTCGAGGGTGACTGGATGCTATGGGGGGGGAACTTCGAATTGGAGCGCACCGGTGGATGGAAGACCGATGCCCAGGGGTGGGCGACGATCACGGCCCTCATCCCGGGGGCACCTTACGTGATCGCCAATGATCGGGCGGACGACATGACCAGGGGGATGGCGCGCACGGAGTTCCGCGTCAAGCCCGGCGAGACGTTAACCCTGCCCGAGATCGTGAGACCCGAGTAACCCGAGGGAGGCCCCCGATGAGAACCGACAAGGACCCCTGGTCTCCCTACGAGCCGGTACGGGACGATCCGTGGGACCTGGGGAAGGTCGCGCACCTGCACCGCCGGGCCGGCTTCGGCGCCACCCGGGCCGAGCTCGGGCGCGACCTCGAAGCCGGCCCGGCCGCAAGCGTGGATCGGCTCCTCGACCCGCCCGCGCCGTCCGCGCCGGAGCGAGATCGTCTCGACTGGCTCCGCGACGGCGTGCGGAACGCCGCCGATACCCGCGTCGAGCGGCTCAAGGCGTACTGGCTGTACCGGATCATTTACGGCCCGGACCCGCTCCGGGAGAAGCTGACGCTCTTCTGGCACGGGCTCTTCGCCACCAGCAACCGCAAGGTCCGGAACGTCGATCGGATGCTCGCGCAGAACGAGTTGTTCCGCCGGCTCGCCCTGGGCGACTTCCGCGAACTGGCCGCGGCCGTGCTCGTCGATCCGGCGATGTTGATCTGGCTGGACGGCGTCGGCAATTCCCGGGAGAAGCCGAACGAGAACCTGGCGCGGGAGTTCCTCGAACTGTTCACGCTGGGCGTCGGCCATTATTCGGAGGCCGACATCCGCGAGGCGGCCCGGGCGCTGACCGGCTGGGTCAAGGATGGCGACGAGGGCGACTACGAGGCCGCGATCCGCTTTGACCCCGGACGGTTCGACGGCGGCACCAAGACCTTCCTGGGTCGGACCGGGCCGTGGAAACCGGCCGACATCGCGCGGATCACCCTCGAGCAGCCGGCGGCGGCCGAGCACCTCGCTGATAAGCTCTATCGGTTCTTCGTCCGGGATGACGTCGAGCCGGGGCCCGAGCTGATCCGGCCGCTGGCCGATCGCATCCGGTCGCGAGGCTTCTCGGTCCGCGCGGCGATGGGGGTCATTCTGCGCTCCCGTCATTTTTACTCGGCCGAGGTGCGCCGACATCTGATCAAGGGCCCGGTCGAGTTCACCGCCGGGCTGGTTCGGACGCTCGAGATCCCCCGCGGGCGGCTCGACCTGATCACGCTGTCCCTCCTCTGCGACCGGCAGGGGCAGAGCCTGTTCCACCCGCCCAACGTGAAGGGCTGGGACGGCGGCCGCGCCTGGGTCTCCAGCGCGACGCTGCTGGCCCGGTCCAACGCGACCAGCGACCTCGTCTGGGGCAACCGCTCAATGAGAATCCCGGCGTTCGACCCGGAGTCCTGGGCCTCGGGGAACCATGTCGCGGCCGGGGATGTCGCGCGATGCCTGGCGGACCTCCTCCTTCAGGGGGACCTCGCGCCCGAGGCGCGGTCGATGGCCTTGCAGGTCGGCAGCGATGGGACGGCCGACGGGATTCGCAAAGGTCTCCAGATCTTGCTGAGCTGCCCGGAGTTTCAACTGGCCTGAACAGGGAGTGACGGACATGACAGCGACTCGACGCGAATTCTTCCGCCTGGGGCTGGGCTCGTGCACGCTGCTCTCCTGCGGGATGAGTGTGCCGGGGTTCCTGGCGCGCTCGGCGGCCGCCGCGCCGTCGGGCGACCGCTCGACCGGCCGCGTGCTGGTCGTGCTGGAGCTCAACGGCGGCAATGACGGGCTCAACACGGTCGTGCCCTACGCGGATGACGCCTACGCCCGGCATCGGCCCCGGCTCAGGATCCCGACGGCATCGCTCCACAAGCTGGACGACCACGTCGGCCTGCATCCTGGGCTCTTCGGATTGAACGAGCTCTGGAAACAGGGCGAGCTGGCGATCGTGCAATCGGTGGGGTATCCCAACGCCAACCGGTCGCACTTCGAATCCATGGACATCTGGCAGACCGCGAGGCTCGAGCCCGAGGATCGGGCGGCGGGCTGGCTCAATCGCGGAGTCGGGCGGCAGGCGGCGGCGACCGGGGGCGGGTCGGCCATCCATGTCGGTGACCGCGAGATCCCCCGGGCGCTCGCAGGCGACGCCCTCGCCGTGCATTCGCTCGAGGGGCTCGACCAGCTCGTCCGGCGGATCGGGATGCCCGAGCCCGGCGACACCACGGCCCATCGCGCCGCGCTCGATCGCGTCGCGCGGATGCCCCGCGGCGAGGCGGGGTCGCACCTCCAGTTCATCCAGCGCAGCCAGGTCGTCACCTATGCGAGCAGCGCCCGCATCGAGCAGATCCTCCGATCGGGCGGCGGTCGGTCCGATGCGGGCTACCCCGACACGAGGCTGGCGCGCCGGCTCCGGCTCGTGGCGCAGCTCATCCAGGCGGGGTTATCGACGTCGATCTACTACGTCCAGCTCGAGGGGTTCGACACGCACGTCAGACAACTCGCTGACCACGCGGCGCTGCTGCGCGAGCTGGGGGGCGCGGTGTCGGCGTTCTTCGCGGATCTGCGCCGATCGAAGGAGGCCGGCCGGGTGCTGCTCTGGCCTTCTCCGAGTTCGGCCGGCGGCTGAGCGAGAACGCCAGCCGCGGCACCGATCACGGCACCGCCGCGCCGGTGCTCCTCGCGGGACCGAGCGTCCGCCGCGGGTTGCATGGGCCGTATCCGAATCTGGTCGATCTTCAGGAGGGCGACCCTCGCTTTGCCGTCGACTTCCGTCGGGTCTACGCCACGATCCTCGACCGCTGGCTCGATTGCCCCAGCCGGCCGGTGCTCGGGGCGGAATTCCCGCACCTCGATCTCATCCCGGCTGATTGAACCGGTCCCCGGAAAGGGGGTAAGCCCGGCCTTTCGCGTCACCGCCTCATTGCCGGCGACGGCCGTGCAGGGCCGGTCGCCGGTTTCCGCCCCGTCGCGTCGGGCTCATCGCCTTCCGAGGGCCCGCGGGCCCGGCCGGTGCGAGGAACGGGCGGAGGACGGCGTCGAGGTCCGTCTGCATCCGGTCCGACGCCGAGCCGGCGCCGTCGAAGGCCCATCGGCCGCGCCGTCACGGCGCTGGCTGCCGATCCCGATGTGGCCCGCTTCTCCGGAGGTGTCCATAGCTCGTGGGGACTCTCCGAGACGTATGGCTTCACCGACCTGGACGGGAGGCGGCCGAACATCTGGCAGGCCGCCGCCGCGACGCTCGCCGGGTTGTTCCCGTCGCCCCACGCGGCCGTCCAGCGGCAGCTCGTCCGCACGACCGATTAGCTGCTGGGCGCCCTGACGCCAGGGCATGGCGGGGGACCAGGCGCGAACCACGCGATGATCCCACTTGACTTATCGCGATTTGCGATGATCCTGGGATCCGTGGTCGTACCGGTCGACGGGTGTGGCATGCGCGTGATCTCCAAGAAGCGCCTGGAGCCGTTCTGGGAGGCTCGAAAGACGGATTCCGAGATTGCCGAACGCGACTTGACCGCCTGGTACAAGTTAGCCAGGAAAGCCAGGTGGAACAACTTCGGGTCGCTCAGGCAGACGTTCGGAGCGGCCGATCAGGTGGGCAACTGCGTCATCTTCGACGTCGGCAATAACCGCTTCCGGCTGATCGGCCGGATCAACTACGCCCGAGGAATCATCTACGTCCTAAAGGTGTTAGACCACGCGGAGAACGACAAGACGCTCTGGATCGATCGATGCGGTTGCCACCAACCTCCGCCGAAGCGGCCGGTCGTGGCGAAAAAGGCATCCCCAACCGGCAAGCCGACCCTTCACGGGCGGAATGGAAGGAAGTGAGCCATGGCCCGCACGACCGGGACCAAGACGCTGCCGGAGACCTACTTCGCGTTGGTGCGGCAGTTTCCACTCACCCACGTCCGGGACGACGACCACCTGGACGCAGCCCAGACGATGATCGACCGCTTGCTCAAAGAGGACCGCGAGGAGGGGGCGGAGGCGTACCTGGACGCACTGACCGACCTCGTCGAAATCTACGAGGACAAGCACGTCCTGATTCCCGACGCCTCGGAGGCGGACGTCCTGCGCGAGTTGATGGCGTCGAACCGTCTGAGCCAGACGCAACTCGCCAAGGCGGTCGGGATCACGCAGTCCACCATCTCCGCCGTCTGGAATGGGAGTCGGTCGCTCACGAAGGAACAGGTCGTCAAGCTCGGCGCGTTTTTCCACATCTCGCCGGCCGCCTTCCTGGCGGGTTGAGCAGGAGTCCCGGATCTGGTGATCGCGAACCTTGATCGGTCAGCCGGACCCTGCTACGGTGCCGGGTGAGCCGGCCGCGCAACCCATGGTGGATCACCGCTCGGCACGGGAGACCAACCTGGCCGGCTCCGGGTAATGGTCGGTTCCTCGTCCCGGGCCATCCCGATCACGGGCGAGCTCAAGGCCAAGTGAGGGAGAACCTGGCCGGCCGGAGGCGGCATCCCACCCAGTCGCGGGAGGCGAGCGTGACGACGACCGAGTTGCGGCGGGTCCTGGGATTGAGGGAGCTGGTCCTCTATGGGATCGTCCTGATCCAGCCCACCGCGCCCATGCCCCTCTACGGCGTCGTCTGCCAGCAGGCCAAGGGGCATGTCGTCACCACCATCCTGATCGGCATGGTGGCCATGCTGTTCACGGCGATCAGCTACGGGCGGATGGCCGGGGCGTATCCCAGCGCGGGGTCGGCCTACACCTACGTCGGCCGGGAACTTCATCCGGCGCTCGGCTATCTCACAGGCTGGTCCATGATCTTCGACTATGTGCTGAATCCGGTCATTTGCGTCATCTGGTGCAGCAAGGCGGCGATGAATTTCGCGCCCAAAGAGGTACCGTTCGCGGTCTGGGCGGTGTCGTTCGCCGCGCTCTTCACGCTCCTGAACCTGCGCGGCATCCAGGCCAGCGCGCGCACCAACGAGTGGATCACCGCGGGACTGGGCCTGGTGATCGTCCTCTTCTTCATGGCCGCTGTGCGGACCATCCTGGGCGCGCCGGACCTGTCGTTGGACCGCTTCCTTCGCCCCTTCTACGACCCCGAGACCTTCTCCTGGTCGGCGGTCTCCACGGGGACCTCGATCGCGATGCTGACGTACATCGGTTTCGATGGCATCTCGACCCTCTCGGAAGAGGCGCACGATCCGCGGCGCAACATCCTGCTGGCGACGGTCCTGACCTGCCTGGTGACCGGGGTGCTGGCCGCCGCGCAGGTTTATGCGGCGCAACTGGTCTGGCCCGGCTACGAGGGTTTCCGCGACGTCGACACGGCGTTCGTCCACGTGGCGGGGCGGGCCGGCGGGCCAGCCTTGTTCGCCGCGGTGAACCTGGCGCTCTTGGTCGCCACGATCGGGTCCGGGACCGGCTCCCAGCTCGCCGCCGGCCGGCTGCTCTACGGCATGGGCCGCGACAACGCCATCCCCCGCGGCTTCTTCGCCGCGCTGAGCCCGCGGACCCAGATCCCGCGGAACAATATCCTGCTCGTGGGCGGGCTGGCGCTGGTCGGTGCGCTGGCGGTGAGCTACCAACTGGGCGCCGAGCTGCTGAACTTCGGGGCCTTCATCGGCTTCATGGGGGTGAACCTCGCGGCCTTCGTGCGCTACTACGTCCGCAACGACCGGAAGACCGTCTTCAACCTGGCACCGCCGTTGCTCGGTTTCATGATCTGCGCCTATATCTGGTGGAGTCTCCGCACGCCCGCCAAGCTGGCCGGCCTGTCCTGGCTGGCCGCCGGGTTGCTCTACGGGGCCTGGAAGACCGGCGGCTTTCGCCGGCCGATCGAATTCGCCGCGCCGGACGAGACGGACGCGGGAGCCGAACAGAACACGGATCTCTTGCCGAAGGAGAAGGTGCGCGGATGAGCGGATTGCTGATTGCCACGGTCGTGCTGGGGATGATGGCGGGGACCGCCAAGGCGGACTCCGCCGCGACGATGAACGTGCTGTTCATCGTCTCCGACGACCTGACCAACAACGCCCTGGGATGCTATGGCGGCCCGCGAGCGACGCCGAATCTCGATGCCCTGGCGCAGCGCGGAGTGTGCTTCGACCGGGCCTATTGCCAGTTTCCGCTCTGCAACCCCAGCCGCGCCAGCTTCCTGACCGGGCTGCGACCCGATCGGCTGCGGGTTTACGAAAACGCCACACAGTTCCGCCAGAACGTGCCGGAGGCGCAGAGCCTTCCGCAGACCTTCCGCAAGGCCGGTTACACGGTGGCACGCGTCGGCAAGCTCTACCACTACGGCGTCCCCGTACAGATCGGCACAGAGGGCCTGGACGACCCGTTGAGCTGGGAACGGACGATCAACCCCCGCGGCCGTGACAAGGATGATGAGGACAAGATCTTCACCCTGAATCCCACCGCCAAGGGGTCCGACCGTTTCGGTGGCACCCTCAGTTGGCTGGCCGCCGAGGGAACCGACGCCGAGCAGACTGACGGTAAGACCGCCCGCGAGGTCGCCAGGCTGCTGCGGCAGTACGCCGATCGCCCCTTCTTCCTGGCGTGCGGTTTCTTCCGCCCGCACACGCCGTACGTCGCACCGAAGAAGTATTTTGACCGTCATCCGATCGACGCGATCCGCCTGCCGATCGTGCCCGACGGCCACCGGTTGAGCGCCCCGGCGGCCGCGTTCGGCAGCGCGAAGCCGGAACAGGACAAGATGACCGACGACCAGCGCCGTCAAGCCATCCAGGCCTATCGCGCCGGCACCTCCTTCATGGATGCGCAGGTCGGGCTCGTGCTGCGAACCCTGGAGGAGCTCGGGCTGGCCGATCGAACGATCGTCGTGTTTCTCAGCGACCATGGTTACCACCTCGGTGAGCACGGTCTCTGGCAGAAGATGAGCCTCTTCGAGAACTCCGCGCGCGTGCCGTTGATCATTCATGACCCGCGCACCCGGGGAAGCGGTCGCCGTTGCGCGCGGACGGTCGAACTTGTCGACCTGCACGCCACGCTGGCGGACCTGTGCGGCCTTCCGGCTCCCAGGACCGATGGGACCAGCCTGAAACCCCTGCTGGAGGACCCGGATCGGGAGTGGAACCGGCCGGCCTTCACGCAGGTGTCCCGGGGTACTCCGACCAAGACCGGCGAGCGAACGCCGAATGCCGCCCCCTGGTTCATGGGCCGGAGCGTCCGCACCGAGCAGTATCGCTACACGGAATGGGACGACGGCCAGAAGGGGGCCCAGCTCTACGACTACACGACCGACCCGGGCGAGCTGAAGAACCGCGTCGACGACCCGTCCTTCGCCCCGGTGCGGGAGCGGCTGGCCGCCCTGGTCCGGGCCCAGTCGGGGTCCACGAAGCTGAAGGCGGCATCCGATGCCAAGGCCCCCGAACCGGCGCGGCGGCCGAACGTCCTGATCGTGATGACGGACGACCAGGGCCTCGGCGATTTCTCCTTCACGGGCAACCCGGTGCTCAAGACGCCGAACTTCGACGCCTTCGCGCGCCAGGCGGTGCGGCTGACCGACTTCCACGTCGCCCCGATGTGCAGCCCCACGCGCGGGCAGTTGATGACGGGGCTGGCGGCCCTCCGCAACGGGGCGACCTCCGTCACCGCGGGGCGGACCTTCCTCCGCCCGGGGATCCCCACGCTCCCCGGCGTGTTCGCCCGCGCGGGATACCAGACCGGCCTCTTCGGCAAGTGGCACCTCGGCGATTTCTACCCGCATCGCCCGATCGACAGGGGATTCCAGGAGAGCGTCTATCACCTCGGCTGGGGTCAACTCGAGTCCACACCCGAGTTCGACTGGCCCCTCATCGACGGCCGTTACTTCCACAACGGCGCCGAGAAGCGCTTCCAGGGCCACTGCACCGACTTCTGGTTCGACTCCGCGATGGCCTGGATGAAGGACTGCCACCGCCGGAATGAACCGTTCTTCTGCTATCTGGCGACGAACGCTCCGCACGCGCCCCACATCGAGCTGGGGCAGTACGTCGAGCCCTACAAGGGCAAGGGGCCGGCCGGCTTCTTCGGCATGATCGCCCACCTCGACCGGCGCTTCGGCGACCTGAGACGGTTCCTCTCCGACGAGGGTCTCGAGGACGACACTCTGGTCATCTTCATGACCGACAACGGCGGCACGGCCGGCGTCCGGACCTTCAACGCCGGCTTGCGGGCGGGCAAGACCACGTATTACGAGGGCGGCCATCGCGTCCCGTGCTGGATCCGCTGGCCCAGGGGCCAGCTCGGCGCGCCCCGCGACATCGCCACCCCCACGCAGAATACCGACCTCCTGCCGACCCTCTGCGACCTGTGCGGAGTCGCGCCACCCGAGCGGGCCGCGCGCGACGCGCTGTACGTCGGCGTCGATCTCGCCCCTTTGCTGCGGGGGACCGGGCAACCGTGGCCCGACCGGACGTTCGTGGTCCAGTACGGACAAACGCTCAAGAAGTTCGACTCCTGCGTCGTCCGGGGCAAGTGGCGGCTCGTGAGGGGAGAGGAACTGTACGACGTCGAGACCGATCGGGCGCAGCAGACCGATGTTGCGGCCCGGCGACCCGACGTGGTTTCGGCCCTGAGGGACTACTACGAGCGGTGGTGGAAGGGGCTGGAACCGTTGGTGAACGAGTTTGTGCCGATCAGCATCGGGGCCAGGGCACAACCGGTGGTAGAGCTGACCAGCGGCGACTGGGAGGGCATCTACGCGGATAACTCCGGCTACGTGCGCCAGGCGGTGGGCGGGCCGACCGGCGGCCACTGGAACATCCAGGTGGAGACGAGCGGCACGTATGAGTTCACACTCCGACGCTGGCCCGAACGAGCCCAGGTTGCCCTCGGGGAAAAGTATGAGCCTTCGCCTCGGTCGCCGGCAAACATGCCGAACGTGAAGACCGTTGGCTTCCCGACGATCGCTGGGGCCCGGATCGCGATCGCCGGCACGACCGTCTCGGCCGCCGCGGACCCCAAGGCGACCGCAGCCACACTCAAGGCCAAACTCCCGGCCGGCCGCAGCCAGCTCAAGGCCTGGTTCGTCGACGCCGAAGGTCAGGGTCTCTGCGGGGCCTTCTTCGTCGCGGTCCGGCGCGTCGAGGAACCGGAGCCGCACCGCCCGATCCCGGCGCGCTGAAGCTCATCCGAGATATTCCAGCCGATTGAGAGTCTGCTCCTGAAGCCCCCGCAGGGGGCGGACGCACAGAGCCAGGGGCGTCCGTCCCTGGTGCGGTGGCCAGCCACCCACCCAACCCCTTTGGCTGGGGCGTGTTCTGGGGAGGGCCCTCAGTCCAGGGCTGACGCCCCTGGCTCCGTGCGATCGCCCCACCGGGGCTTTCGTTGGCCGCCGCTCTGCCGGGTTGAGTTCCGTTCCCCTGCGCCGTCGGATCTCCTGGCGGGTCGCCTCAGGAGGAGGGCGGCGTCAGGTAATGGTGGAACCACTCCCGGGCCAGGCGGGCGACCTCTTCGAGAGCACCCGGCTCGGGGAAGAGGTGTGAGGCGCCGGGGACGATGTCGAGCTGGCGGATGCAGGTGAGCTGGTCGAACGCCTCGCGGTTCAGCTCCAGGACGATCTCGTCGTCGCCGCCGACGATCAGCAGGGTGGGCGCCGTCACGTGTGGGAGGGCGTCGCGGGCCAGGTCGGGGCGTCCGCCCCGCGAGACGACCGCGGCGACGGAGTCCGGCGCCCGGGCCGCCGCCAGCAGGGCCGCACCGGCCCCGGTGCTGGCGCCGAAGTAGCCCAGGCGGAGGCCCCGGGTCTCGGGCTGAGCCGCCAGCCAGCCGGCCGCGGCCTGCAACCGCTGGGCCAGCAGCCCGATGTCGAAGACCTTGGCGCGGTCGTTGGCCTCGGCCTCCTCCAGCAGGTCGAGAAGGAGGGTCCCCAGGCCGGCGTCCTCCAGGACCTGGGCCACGTACTGGTTGCGCGGGCTGAACCGGCCGCTGCCGCTGCCGTGCGCGAAGACGACCACGGCGCCGGTCCCGGCCGGGAGCCGGAGCGTCCCCCGGATGGTGCGCTCGCCCGCAGGGATGATCGCCTCGTGCTCGCGAAGGCGGGGCTCGTCGGCGGGGCTCATGATGATGCCTCCTCCTCGCCGCGGTCTGGGGTCCCGGCCGCGGGGTCCAAAAGCGCGCGAACCTCGTTATCGGTGATCTGGGCGAAGTTATCATACCAGAGCCCGACGGCGCGGAAGGGCTCGGGTGTCAGGGCGCAGAGGCATTCATCGGCGATCTGCTGGAACTCGGCGCAGGTCGCGGGGGCGCCGATCGGCACCGCCACGACGATCCGCGCGGGAGCCTGGTCACGCAGCGCCGTGACCGCGGCCCGCATCGTCGAGCCGGTGGCCAGCCCGTCGTCGATCAGGATCACGGTCCGCCCCTGGACATCCCGCGGAGGCCGGTTGCCGCGATAGACCGACTCGCGCCGCGCCAGCTCGGCGCGCTCGCTGGCGATCGTCTCCGCCAGCACCTCGGGGGGGACCCTCAACGCCTTGACCACCTCCTCGTTGATGACCACGACATCCCCCGAGGCGATTGCCCCCATGGCCAGCTCCTCCTGACCCGGCGCGCCGAGCTTGCGCACCAGGAAGACATCCAAAGGTGCGCTCAGCGCCTTGGCCACCTCGTAGGCCACGGGGACCCCGCCGCGCGGCAAGGCCAGGACGATCACGTCGTCGCGCCCGGCGTAGTCGGCGAGCTTTTCGGCCAGGACTCGCCCCGCCTCGGCTCGATCCGCGAATGGCCTGCGCATGGCGACCTCCCGCCCTGCTCCGAGACGGCCCGCCATAAGAAAGAACGCCCCTCGCGTGCCACGGCCTGCCGGCGCCGCACGGAGGGGCTGCCATCGTCGCCCGGTGGCCGCCGGCTCGGTCGCCGGCGGCTTCCATCTTCACTTCAGGTTAGTTCGATCCCGGCGCGGGCGTCAAGGATGTTCCGGACCTCGGCGATTCAGCGGGTCAGCGGGTAGAGTTTCAGGTGCTCGAGCGCGTCGAGGATCCAGGGGTGGCTCCAGGGATTGCGCATCGCGTAGCCGACCGAGAGGGCCGAGAGGGCCAGGGCCAGCACGGCGAGGCGGCGGACCAGGCCGCGGGTCTGGCCGGCTTCCACGCCCTTGAAGAGCATCAGCAGCCAGAACGGGATCAGCCAGAACAGCCAGCGCAGGCCCTGCGTCGAGCCGCCGTAATTCCGCGCCTCGGGCCTCCAGGTGTAGAACGCCAGGACCACGACGGTCAGCACACTCGTCATCCAGGCGACCGCCGCCATCGGCGCGCCGCCACGTCGCAACACCAGGAGGGCACTCAAAACGGCCAGCAAGGCCAGCAGACCCGGGATGAACCAGAACACCCACAAGTAGGGATGCAACGCTCCACCGGCCTTCCAGGCCGACGGGTCATACAGGTAATAACCCGACAGGCCGGCGATCGCCAGCAAGGTCAGCCAGGTCCACACCGTCAGGAACCGGCCGCCCCCACCCAGGAGCCGCAGAGTTCCCCAGATCGAGAACAGGAAGATCGGCGAGAGCGAGACAATGCCGTGATGTCCCAGCGTGATGTGGAAGAGATAAACTCCGTAGGACTCGGGATGCTCCAACAACGCATCCAGCTCCAGGGGCGTCTTCCAGAGGCTCCCGTCGTAGAGGTAGTCTTCGGTCCCAAAAGACTGGTAGGCCAGCTCGATCTGGCCGAAGGCCGCATACTGAGCGGCCAGGAAGCCGGCGACCGGGATGGCCGCCGCCGGGAGGAAGAACAGTGCGGTTTTCCACGGATAACGGATGACCAGCAGCAGGACAATCAACGCCAGGAATGCCAGCGCGGGCAGCTCGTTGGCGGCGGCGAACGCCGCCCAGAAGCCGGCCGCCGCGAACCGCCAGCCGGAGAGCTCCCATTCGTCCCAGATTCGAAGGAACAGGTAGAGCGCGAAGAACGCACTCCAGGCGGCGACCGTGTGGTTGTTCAGCGTCTGGGTGAACGGCAGAAGATCCGTACCGAAAGCCGCGGCGACCAGGCAGAAGAACCAGGACCAGTCGTTGACGGTATAGCGGTCGAGCACGCGGGCGAACAGGATCAGGAAGACTCCGTAGGGGATGACATTCAGCAAGATAACGATCGGCTTGAGATAGAATACATAGGCCGGCCATTTCACCGGCTGCTCGGGCTTCTCCAGGACCGCCTTGATCTGGCCCGGGTGCTCCGGATCGGGCTTCTGGGTCCACCGTTCGGCGCGTTCCTGGAGGATGATCCGGTCCAGCGGTACCCCCGTCGCAATACGCGCCGGATAAAGGATCCCGGCGATCACCGTCGACAGCAGCAGCGGTTTGCTCGAATAGTAGTGTTTGGGACCGTCCTTGCCTCCGGTCCACTTCGACGTGCGAAAGACCTTATCCTGAGTGTCGATCTGCCAGGGACACTCATCGATGATGTAGCTGTGGCGCTCCAGCAGACTCCAGACCGCGCACCAGCGCGAGATGTCGTTGGCGCCCATCTGGGTCGGCTGCCGCAAGGCGTGGCCCAGCGCGATCGCCGTCGCCGCCGTGATGACGACCATCGCCACAAATCGTCGCGCATCCGGTCGTCGTGGGATCAAGTCCTCTGCGTCGCTCATGAACCACTCTCTTCTTGCCGGCTGGGCAGCGTCTCGACGACGCTGTAAGTATCCTCGGGACGGATATTATACGACGTGACCAGCTCGGCCAGGATTCCCAGGCTCAGGAGCTGGATGCCGATGCTCATCAGGACGCCGGAGTAGTAGAGCAACGGGCGATTGCCGATCGGCCGGTTGGCCGGGTCGAGCCAGAGGAGTGCCAGGTAGACCATCCCCAGGCCGCCCAGGACCACCAGCGCCAGTCCGAATCCGCCCAGGACGTGGAGCGGTCGCTGGCTGAACCGGGTCAGGAAGCGGACGGTGAGCAGGTCGAGGAACCCCTTGAGGAGGCGTGCGAGTCCGTACTTCGATCGGCCGTGCCGCCGCGGGCGGTGCCGGACCTCGACCTCGCCCACGTGGAAGCCGCGGGCGTGGGCCAGCACCGGGATGAACCGGTGCAGCTCGCCGTAGATGCCGATCTCCTCGAGCACGGCGCGGCGGTAGAGCTTGAAGCCGCAGTTGTGGTCATGCAGGTAGCAGCCGGTCAGGTGGCTGACCATCCAGTTGAACACGCGGCTGGGATAGACCTTGTGCCAGGGGTCGTGCCGCGTCTTCTTCCAGCCGCTGAGCACGTCGTAGCCCCGTTCGAGCTCGGCCAGGAACCTGGGGATCTCGGCCGGGTCGTCCTGGAGGTCGCCATCGAGCGTGAAGACCAGGTCGCCGTGGGCGGCCTGGAAGCCGGCCACCAGGGCGGCGGCCTTGCCGAAGTTGCGGCGGAAGCGGATGGCTCCGACCCTGGAGTCGGTCCGGGCCAGCTCGGCCAGCACCCGCCAGGAGCCGTCGCGGCTCCCATCATCGACGAAGAGGAACTCGGCCGGACCCGCCCGCCCGCCGTCGAAGACGGCCGCCAGCTCGGCATGGAGCGTGGCCAGGCTTTCCTCCTCGTTATGCACCGGGACCACGACGCTGATCATGACGGACCGGGCCTTCCCTTCCAGGGCGGCTCGACCGAGCCGGAGGGCCGTCGCCACAGGGGGACCAGGACGATCGCCGCGGCCAGCTCGGCGGCCACCCAGACCAGGCGCAGAGCCAGCGCCGCGACCACCGACCGGTCCGATCCCAGTGCCGGGGCCAGGGCCGACATCAACACGCCCTCGCGCACGCCCAGGCCGCCCGGGAGGACGGCCACCACGAATCCCGCCACTGTCGCCAGCGCCACGCTGGCGATCACCACCGGCACCAGGCCCGCCGCGGCCAGGGCGCGGGCGCCCTCGGGATCAAACGCGCGGACCACCGCGAGCTGACTCAATCCCAGGAGGATCCACCCCGCTGCCGACCACAGCAGGCCCTGGACCAGCAGTCGCGGTGACAGCCGCGGCAGCGCCTCCGGGCCCACGCCCGGGATCGGCAGGCTGACCAGTCCCGCCAGCCGCCCGAACACCGGAGGCAGGACCACGATCAAGAACGCCAGGCCCAGCCCCAGCCCGGCCATCGCCGCGAGCTGGTAGACGGGAAGCGATACCGGCCCCAGGCCGGCAATCCTGAGCTCGACCCGATGCGACCCGACCGCCGGCGCGAAGCCGGCCGCCGCGAGGAATCCGCCCGCCGCCATCATCACCAGGGTCTCGTAAAACGTCGCGATCGCCGCGGTCGACGCCCGCGCGCCGAAGGGGACCACCAGACCCGCACGGACCACGACGACCATTGCTTTGCCGGGGACGTACTTGCCCAGGTGGCTGACCAGGTAGCCCCGCAGCGCCGGGATTAGACCGATCGGCGTGGGGCCAGCCCGAAGGATCCGCTCGTAGAACCGCCCATACGCCGACAGGCCGGCCAGGTACAGCAGGCCCGAGCCCACCAGCCAGAGCGGCTCGAACCGGAGCGTGATCCGACGACCGGTCAGGTCGTCCCAGGTCCGAAGCACATGACGCCCCACCGCCCAGAGCACCACGACCGCCACGACTCCCTTCACGGCCGCGATCGTCAACCGTTTCCCGCGCGGCCGAGCCATGCGGCGCACCTCCAGGTCGATCGCGCGGCCACCGCGGCGGAAACGCTCACCGGCACCCCGCTGGCTCCCAACCCGGACCCAAGGTAACGGCGCCCCAGGGGGTCGGCAAGAGCGCAGCCCCGCGACCAACGAGCGCCTCGGACTCCCACCGATGCCTCTTCGACAAATGTCATTGATCGGGCCGGGAGCCGATGTTAGGCTGAGGCGAACCGTGGATCGGACTTCAGATGAACGTAGGTCAGGCTTCAGCCTGACGTTTTCGCGTGTCAGGCTGAAGCCTGACCTACATCAGAAGGTGATTCGATGAAGGGCACGGCAACGCTGCGCCGCAATTTTCCGACACTCTCGTGGTTGATCACGGCGCCGTTCCACTGGTTCGGCAAGAGCCGGCGGCGGATCTGGGGTGGGGTCGCGGTGCTGCTGGGGATGATCGCCGGTCCTCCATTGTGGTGGGCCATCCAACTGGTCGGCCTGCCGGACATCGGCGAACCGTTCGATGTCCAGGAGTTCCGCTCGCTCACGATCCCCGATGATCGGAATGCGTTCGTGCTCTACCATCAAGCGGCGGCCCGGTTCAAGCCCTTGGAGCAATCGGATCAGTCCCAGGACAGACGTGTCAACGTTCGCGCCGGCTGGTCTAAGGCGGCCCCGGAGGTCCGGCGGTGGGTCGAGGAGAATCGTGAGGCGTTGGCGCTGTTCCGCCAAGCCGCCGAGCGGCCCGACGCGCTCGAACCGCCCAGCGCATCCCTTTCTGACTCGTACTTCGTGCGGACCGCCGCGCCCGCTCCTGGCCAGCATTTGAACATGCGTGTGTCTCTCGCCTTGTTCCAGGAAATGGCCCTGCTCGAGGCGTCGCGGCGGGAAGAGCACGGTGACATGGCCGGCGCCTGGGAATGGTATCGCGCGGTCCTGCGCGCCCTTCACCACCTCCGCCGGCACGCGACGGTCGCCCGGCGGATGGCAGCCCAGCGCTGGCATACGGAACTGCGGGGTCAGATGATCCCCTGGATCGAGGATGCGCGAACGAGCCCCGCGCTGCTCCACCGGGCCCTCGAGGATGTGCTCGCGTGTGAGGCGTTGGCTCCCTCGGATTCCTACACGCTCAAGGCCGAATACCTGAACGCGGAAGGGTTCCTCGCCGGCCGGAACGGGCGCCATCTGATACCTCCCGCGTGGTTGCGATCCCTGGGATCGAGGCGAATGGTCCGGTCTCTTGGGATCATTCTGGCCCCGGAGCAGATCCGGCCGATCGCCGCGGCGTGGTCAACCTGGCGCCGCGAGCCCGAGCGGAGCCGGCGGGTGATCCGGCTGGTGACGGCCAACTGGCTGGCCTTTTACGACCTGCCTCCGAACCAGCGGCCGAGTCCCGACATCGACGCGGCTCCGTGGGAACTCTACGCGTTCGGACCCTCGGCGCCGGCCAAGGCCCGCGCCTTGTCGCCGGAGGCCCTGGGCCGCTGGCTGGATACCGCCGACTACGCCCAGGAGATCCTCCGGCTCTTCATGTGGCGCAGACTCCGAATCCAGGAGCACGTGGGCCACCGGGAGCTGGTGATCCGCCTGGCAAGCGAGCTCTACCGCCGCGACCACGGGGCCGAGCCGCCGGAGCCCGAGGCGCTGGTCGGCCCCTACCTCAAGCGGCTGCCCCCGGAGATCCCGGAGGGCGAGTGAGACGAGACGCTCTCGCGCCGGCCGGGAATCCGCTACAATGACAGTGACGCGAGAGTCCGGGAGACGTCGGATCCGCCCGCGGGGCTCGGGAGGGACCAATGATGGAGTATCGATCGAATGATTCCCCGACTGGGGTCGGCGCGCAGCCATCTCCAGACCAATCGCCGTATGCGTTCGTCTCACCTCTGATCCGGGAGGCGCACGAGGTCTACGAGCGCGAGCTCCCGCAGCTCTTGCAGGAGCGGTCGGGCCAGTGGGTCGCCTATCACGGCGCGGAGCGGGTCGGTTTCGCGCCAACGAAACAAGAGATGTACCAGGTCTGTCGGGATCGCGGATTCGACCTTGATGAGACCCTCGTGGAGTGCATCGAACCGTCGACGGGGGACATCATCTTCGGCCCGGGAGCGATCGGGGATATCTTCTTCGGGCCAACCCTCAACCCGCCCGAGGCATTCGTCTCGCCCCTGCTTTGGGAGGCCAAAGAGGTTTACCTCCGCGAGCTCCCGCAGCTCCTTGAGGAACGGCGTGGCCAGTGGGTCGCCTATCACGGCGCGGAGCGTGTCGGCTTCGCGGCGACCAAGGAGCAAGTGTACCACGATTGCCTCGAGCGAGGGCTGAAAGTCAGCGACCTCCTCGTGCGTTGCATCGAGCCGCCAATGGGGGATATCCTCTTCGGTCCTGGGGCGATCGGGGATCTCTTCCGCAGCGGGGGGTGATCCGATGCCGCTTCTGGTGGATCGTCTCCCGCTCCACTGCTGGGTCGACAAGTCGTGCACTCCCGCGGCGGAGCATTGGTCTGTCCGCCTTCCTGCCCTTCCGTCCCCACCCCATGGCCCGCCATTGCCCACAGCGCGAGCGCAGGATTGGGTCCTTGATATCGGTTTCACCGGCGAGGCTCTCGCTTGGCGACACCACCTCGAAGATGCCGGCCTTGACCCGGATACTGACCGCGATCTTCCCGTGTCGCTGCGGTGGTCGGCGACTGGCGCGAAAACCCAGGCACCTGTTCGTCTCGCCAACCTCTGGCTCTTGAGCACCATCGCACACCAAGCGCCTTTCCTCCTGCGGCTGGTAGGGGGCATAGTCTTCAACGACAAGCGCGTCGTGACCCCCGATCCGGAACTCCATCGGGCACTCATCGGCATGCGGCCCCTGATCCGTGCCGGCCTCAAGCTGGAGGTCGACTTCGCGAGCCGCACGTTCTCCCTGTGGACGCCTTGAACCGGTGCCCGATCGACATGACTCACGTGACCGCAGATCCATCCTGTCATCCCGCCGCGCTGGATCCCGATGCGCTAGCCGCGGAGTGCGCATTCCACGCGACGCGGCGGTCGGGTCCCGGGGGCCAGAACCGCAACAAGGTCGAGACGGCCGTCGTCCTGACCCACCGGCCGACGGGGATTCGCGCCGAGGCGTCGGAGCGGCGGACCCAGGGCGAGAATCGCCGCGCGGCGCTGCATCGGCTCCGGATCGAGCTGGCCCTGACCGTCCGCCGGCCGATGGGACCGGGGGGTGACGACCGGTTTCGCCCCAGTGAGCTCTGGCGGTCGCGGTGCCGCGGCGGACGGATCGCCGTCAACCCCGCGCACGACGATTTCCCCGCGATCCTGGCCGAGGCGCTGGACGTGCTCCACGCCATGGGCGAGGATCCTCGCGGCGCGGCCGAGGCGCTGGGCTGCTCGCCGTCGCAGTTGATCAAGCTCCTGCGCGAGGAGCCCCGCGGCTTGGCCCAGGTCAACGTGAGCCGCCGGCAGGCCGGGCGGCACCCCCTTCATTAAGCGAAGGGACCGGAGAAGGGAGCTGCCGCCGCGTCTGCCGGGTCCTGCATGCGGGTCTCGAATCAGGGCGCCGTCTCAGGCTCGGGCGGCACCGACATCGCCGTCAACTCCTCGGCGGTCATCTCGTCGAAGGTGCGTCCCTGCCGCTCCAGTCCCGCCTGGAGCCGCAGGGCGATCGCGCGCAGCTCGGGCGAGTCGATCGTCGCCGCAAGCTCGGCGAGCTCGGCCGGGTTCAGGTCGCCGAGCCGCCGTCCCCGCCGCGTGAGCTCCTGCTCCATCCGCAGGGCCGTCTCGCGCATCTGGGCGTGGGTCTCGGCCGATCCGCCGAAGATCAAGCTCTGGTCGCCGCGGGTCAGGCGGTTCTGGTCGTCGGCGTTGTCCAGGCCAAGGCCGATCAAAGCGGCACGGAGTCGGCGGGGCCGAGGGCTGGATTGCTGCATCAGCGTCATCGCGTCGTGGGCCTTTCTCGTGGGGGGTGCCGGAATCGACTGGCGAGGCGAGCGGGCCGGCGTATAACTCGGCGGCGAATTCCCTCCGGCCGCTCGCCTCGCGATTGTCTTATCGGTTTCTCCCCGGCCCTCGAACAGCACGGCTGATGAGAATCCCCCCGCCGCGGCGCACCCGATCGGCAACGGTCTTACGATCCGCCCAGGCATTCTTTCGCGACCGTCCGGGCCACGCGATAGGCGGCGCGGATGGTGATCCCGCGCGCTTCCATCTGCTCCTCGCTGAAGAGCCGGCCCTCGCTGGGGGGGAGTCCGGCCAGCGTGATGGTCAGGGGCAATAAGTCGAGAAACTGCCGGTACTTCTGCTGCAAATCAGCGGCGGCTGGTTGATCGGCCACGGCCTTGGCTCCTCTTCCGTAGTGACCAGAGAACGGGTCCGTGCACAGGGGGCATCGACCCCGATTTCGCCCCTCCCGCCGGGGCGGAGCAACGACCCCACGGTCGAGCTGTTGCCACGTCGCCCGGCGAGCCCTCCGCGCCGAAACCGAAGGAAATCCCCCTCCCTAGACACTAGCGCGCCGGCCCACCCCGGAGCAAGCGTTCGCCCAGCCATTTTCGCCCCCGGCGGCGCGGCCGATTTGAGCCCGTGTCGCTCCCGCCGCGCCGCCAGGCGCGGCCCTCGGCCGGTGCGCGGGCGCATTGCCTTTGACGAACTTGGGTTAAACGGATAGGATGAGAGCAGTCAAGGTGTTGCTCCCAAGGCAGGAGGGGTCGCCGCCAGCCGACTGGCGGCTCCAAAGTTGCGTCGCCGGAGCCTGGTCTGCCGATCGCGGTACGGAGGATCGAATCCTGCCCGGCAGGATTCTCCCGCAGTGCTGCTGGCCCCTGCCGGTTGCAGGGTGGAACGACCACCAGCCCCCAGAGCGGTGCGACCTGACCCACACGCGTTGTCCAAGGATTCTCAGACGATTGTTTTTGGAGGGTTGTTTGATTCGCCGAGTTGAAGCGGAGCCCAGGACAGGGTTCCAGTCCATGGACCTGAGCCCGACCATGCTCCGGGCTCTCGCGCACGCCCGCTACCTGACGCCGACCCCCATCCAAGCGGCGTTCATCCCTGAAGCGCTCGCGGGCCTTGACGTCATTGGCCAGGCCAAGACGGGGACCGGCAAGACGGCCGCGTTCGGCATCCCGCTGATCGAGATGCTGGAGACCCGAGGGCGGGGTCCCCAGGCCATCATCCTGGCCCCGACACGCGAGCTGACTCAGCAGATCGTCGGCGAGCTCCAGAAGCTGGCCGCGGGGCGGGATGTCGCCGTCTGCGGAGTCTTCGGCGGGGAACCGATCGAGCGCCAGCTCCGGGCCCTGCACCGCGGCGTCGACCTGGTCGTCGGCACGCCCGGCCGCGTGCTCGACCACATTCAGCGGCGGACTCTTTATCTGGGCGACATCGTCCACGTCGTCCTGGATGAGGCTGACCGGATGCTCGACATCGGGTTCCGGCCCGACATCGAGCGGATCCTCCGCCAGCTCCCCAGCCCACGCCAGACCTTGCTCTTGTCGGCGACGATCAACGCCGATGTGCGGCGGCTGGCCCAACGCTTCATGTACGATCCGCTGGAGGTCAACCTGTCGCGGGACGAACCCTCGGTCGAGACGATCCAGCAGTTTTACGTCACGGTGCAACCGGATCGGAAGGCGGAGCTGTTGATTCACCTGCTGCGGCGCGAGCGGCCGCGGCAGTGCATCATCTTCACCCGGACCAAGCGGGGCGCCGACCGGCTGGCCGAGCGGCTGCGCCGGGTGGTCTCCGGGGTCGCCGCCATCCACGGCGACCTGCCGCAGTCGACCCGGGACCAGGTGATGCGCGGGTTCCGCAGCGGCCAGATCACCGTGCTGGTGGCGACCGACGTCGTCGGCCGGGGCATCGATGTCGAGGGCATCAGCCACGTGATCAATTACGATCTCCCCGACGACCCGGAGAACTATGTGCACCGGATTGGCCGGACCGGACGCATGGGCAAGGACGGCGTCGCCTACTCGTTCGTCTGCCCCGACCAGGGGGAGCCGCTGACGGCCATCGAGAACCTGACCAACAAGATCATCGAGCCCCTGCGCGTCGAGGGATTCGAGATGACCCGGCCCAAGGTGCAGCCGGCGGCCCGAGAGCTGTTCAACACGGCCGCGACGCGCTCGCACGCCCTGGCGCTGCGCTGAGGGACCGGATCTGCCTGAGCTGGCGTCGACGTCCGGTCTCCCACAAAGCGCCACAAAGGAGCAGCAGCTCGGTCAACCGCGCTCCAGGAGCTGGAGGACGGCCTCGCGCTGCGACTCGAGTTCCGCAAGCTTGGACCGGGCCTGCTCGACCACCGCGGCCGGCGCCCGGGCGACGAATCCCTCGTTGCCCAGCTTGCTGCGGTGGCCCCCGATCTGGCGCTCGAGGTCGGCCAGGGTCTTGCGCAGCTTGGCCCGCTCCACCTCCGCGTCGATCAAGCCCGCCAGCGGCAGGATGATCTCGGCCTCGGGCAAGACGGCGACCGCGCATTCCGCCGGGCGCTCGACCGATGCGACGACGGTCACCGACTCGGCCGGCGAGAGGCTGCGGAGGTACGACTCGCCCTGCCTGAGCCACTCGGCGACCGTGCCCTGGGCGACGAGGATCGGCGCGATCTTGGCCTGCTTCGGGACGTTCCGCTCGGCACGGAGGTTGCGAATCGCCTTGATCGCCTCGCACCACTGCGCGACGGTCTTCCCAGCCGTTTCGTCCGACCAGCCCAGAGGTTGCGGCCAGGCGGCGATGCAGACGCTTGCCTCCGCGATCGCCGGCTCGGGCAGCCCCCGCACCGGCGCGACCCCGGCCAGGCCCTGCCAGACCTGTTCGGTCACGAAGGGCATGATCGGATGGAGCAGCCGGCAGAGCGCATCCAGCACCGCCGCCAGCACTCGCTGGGCGACCGGTCGCGCCGCCGGGTCGCGGAGCCGGCCCTTGATGAATTCGACGTACCAGTCGCAGAACTCGCCCCAGATGAAGTCCCGCAACCGCCGCGACGCCTCGGCGAACTGGAATTGCTCCAGCTCGGAGGTCACGCCGGCAATCGTCCGGTCCAGGTCGTCGAGGATCCAGCGATCCTCGACCGGCAGCGCGGCTCGATCGGTCGCCGCCGGCTTGTAACCCTCCAGGTTCATCAACGCGAACCGGGCCGCATTCCAGAACTTGTTGGCGAAGTTCCGCCCCTGCTCGAACCGCTCGGAGGTGTTCACGGTCCGGCCGTCGGAGAACTTCACCGCCTCGACCGGCATCCGCAGGTCCTGGGTCTCGGTCGCGCCGGCGGACAGGGTGTAGCGCAACGCGTCGGCGCCGTACATCTCGATGATATCAGCCGGGTCGACGCCGTTGCCCGCCGATTTCGACATCCGCTTCCCCTGGCCATCCTGGATGACCGGGTGGATGTAGACGTCGCGGAAGGGAACATCCCGGCGATTGAACAGGCCGAAGATCACCATCCGCGCCACCCAGAGCGTGATGATGTCGCGGGCCGTCGACAAGACGCTGGTCGGGTAATACCGCTTCAGCTCGGGAGTCTCCTCCGGCCAGCCCAGGGTCGAGTGCGGCCACAAGGCCGAGCTGAACCAGGTATCGAGGACGTCGGGGTCCTGGGTGAGCGGATGGGTCGCCCCCAGCTCGTCGCCGGCCAGGTCGGCCTCGGCGCAGACCAGCCAGCCGCCCGACTCGCCCGGCCGCCAGGCGACGTCGTCGCGGCCGGCAAACCCGCGCTGGAGATCGGCTTCAGTGCACGTCTCGCAATACCAGATCGGGATCCGGTGCCCCCACCAGAGCTGCCGGCTGATGCACCAGTCCCGCTTCTCGCCCAGCCAGTCGAGATAGCTCTTGGCATAACGCTCCGGATGGATCCGGACCCGGCCCGAAGTGACCGCATCCATCGCCTGCTGGGCGAAGCCGGGGGTTCCGTCCGGGTCGTCCCCCATGCGGACAAACCACTGATCCGACAGGTATGGCTCGATCGGCGTCTTGCTCCGGTCCGAGTGGTTGAGGCGAACCAGGTACGAATCGACCCGTTCCAGCAGGCCGAGTGCCTTGAGGTCCTCGACGACGCGCTTGCGGACCACCAGCCGGTCGAGTCCGGCGTACTTGCCGGCGTTCTCGTTGTAGGTCCCGTCGGGGTTGAGCAGGTTGATCATCGGCAGGCGGTTGCGCAGCCCTGCCTGGTAGTCGTTGGGATCGTGGCCGGGGGTGACCTTGACCACCCCGGTGCCGAAGGACGGATCCACGAGGACGCCATCGGCGATGATCGGGATGCGACGACCGGTCAAGGGCAGGTCGACGAGCTTGCCGATGAGATGGCGGTAGCGCGGGTCGTCGGGATGGACGGCGACCGCCGTGTCGCCCAGCATGGTCTCGGGCCGGGTCGTGGCGATGTGCAGGACCTCCCGACTTGCCGAGTCGGCGATGGGATACTGGATCGTCCAGAGATGGCCCGGGACCTCTTCATAATAAATCTCATCGTCGGCCACGGCGGTGCGGAGCTGGGTGTCCCAGTTGACCAGCCGCTTGCCCCGGAAGATCTTCCCCGCTCGGAACAGGTTGAAGAACGTGCGCCGGACGGCGCGCGAGCAGACCTCGTCGAGGGTGAACCGCGTCCGATCCCAGTCGCACGAGCAGCCCATGAGCCGGAGCTGGCTGAGGATGCGGGCCTCGTATTCGTCCTTCCAGGCCCAGATCCGCTCGACCAGCGCCGCGCGGCCCAGGTCGTGCCGGGTCTTCTTCTCCTCCTCGAGCAGCCGCTTCTCGACGACGGCCTGGGTGGCGATGCCGGCGTGGTCGGTGCCGGGCATCCAGAGGGCGTCGTAACCCTGCATCCGCCGCCATCGGATCAGGACGTCTTGCAGGGTGTTGTTCAGCGCGTGGCCCAGGTGCAGGGCGCCGGTGACGTTCGGCGGCGGGATCACGATGCAGTACGGCGGCTTGCCGCTGGCCGGATCGGCGTGGAAATAGCCCTGCTCCAGCCACAGCGCATACCCGCGGCGCTGGGCGTCCTGGGGATCATATTGCTTGGGGAGGTCTGGTGTGCTCATGCTTGATTTTGGAACGTTGGGCCGGCGAGAAGACCTCGGCGAATGATCAAGCGAGTTTATCATCGAAATACCGGTCGCAATCGACGATCCTCAAGGTCTCTTCGTCGACGCCATAGCGCACGAACAGGACAATCAAGCAATCCCGTGCCGGTGGGCCGGGATCACGATAGACGATGTCGGTCTGAAGGGGATGGGGCGAGGATTCAACCCGAAGCAGGTTCCGGCTGGGCTCCTCTCGGAGTTCGTCCATGCGCTGCAGGATCGCGCCGATCCCTTCCTTTGGCAGCCCCCAGGCCGTGATCTTGGCCTTGACGTCGTCATCGAGCTGAACGGAGTAACTCATCCCTGACGTCCTCCAGGAGGTGGTAGCGGCCGCTCGGCGTTGACGTCCAGAATGGCCCGACCGTGACCGAAAACCCGGCCTCTCGGAGGATGTCCTGCCACTTCTCCCATTGGGCCGCGGTGAGTTCCGGCCGTGGCGGCCTGACCCAGACCGGCCCGACAACATGCAGCTTCTGAGCATCACGGCCGACCCAGGTTCCCGAGGGGAAGTCGTGGACGCCGTAGACCCGAACGCCTCCCTCGCAAGGGAGTACCAAGAACTCCTGCGTGATGTCCATGATCCCCTCCGCAGCCTCAACGACGGACCTGGTTCAGGCCCGCCAAGTCCCAAGTGATTATAGGACGGACACTCCGGGCGCTCAACCGGGTTCGCGAATGCAAGCACTCTCCATGCAGGATGGTCCGGGCGCGCTCCTCACCACACCGGCGGCTCCTGGGTGCTGGCCTGGAGCGCCTGGACCAGGTAGCTCATCTGGCCGATGTGGTTGTTCAGGTGGGCGGCGCAGACCAGGAACAAGCCGAGCCGGGTTTGCACGGGCGGCTCATCGGCGACCGGCGTGGCCAGCGTGGCGGCGTCCTGGGATTCGATCGTCTGGACGACCAGGTCCACCGCCCGGTGGAAGTTGGCCAGGAGTTCCTCGGTGGGATGGCGCACCGGGTCGGTGAACTCGTGCTCGCGATGGCGGACGTAGCCGGTGCCGGCAACACGGGCCCCGATGTAATGATTCAGGTTGCCGGTCAGGTGCAGGACCAGGTGGCCGATGCTGTTGCCGAACGGGAACGGCTTGGTCCAGAGCTGCTCTTCCGTGACCGAGCGCACGGCGCGTTCGACGCGCGACGCCAGGTGGCGGAAGTACCGGCCGAACTCGTCGGCCGTCAGGCGGGCCAGATCTGAGGAAGAGGGGGATTGGGCCATGTCGGTTCTCTCCGGGTGCAAGTAGGTCAGGCTTGAGCCTGACCTCCATGAGGACTCAGGCGGTCGATTCGATCGGGACCCGCTTGGATGAGGAGACGGCCCCCGCGTCCTTGGCGAGCTTATATTCAAACGCATCGGCCAGAGCCAGCCAGCTCGCCTCGATCACGTTCTCCGAGACGCCGACGGTCCCCCAGACGTCGTCGTTGTCCTGGCTCTCGATGACGACGCGGACCCGCGCGGCGGTGCCGGCCCGCGCGTTGATCACCCGGACCTTGTAATCGACCAGGTGCATCTCCTTGAGGCGGGGGAAGTGGCCCTCCAGGGCCTTGCGCAAGGCCCCGTCCAGCGCGTTGACCGGTCCATCTCCCTCGCTGACGGTGTGCTCGAACGAGTTGCCGGCGCGCAGCTTGATGGTCGCCTCGGTGGACGTCGACGGCTCCCGGCCCAGCCGGCCGCTGACGCTGACGTGGTAGCCCAGCACCTCGAAGGCGGCGTGGTGACGGCCGGCCAGCCGCTCGACCAGGAGCACGAACGAGGCCTCGGCCGCCTCGAACTGATAACCCTCGTTCTCCAGGTCCTGGACCCGGTCGAGCACCCGGGCGAGCAAGCCGCCGTCCTGCTCCAGCCCGTACTCGCTGAGCTTCTCGGCGATATTCGACTTGCCGGAGAGCTCGCTGACCAGCACCCGGCGCTCGTTGCCGACCCGCGCCGGGTCGATGTGCTCGTAACTGGCCGCGTTCTTGCGGATCCCGTGGACGTGCATGCCTCCCTTGTTGGCGAACGCACTGGCCCCCACGAACGGCTGATTGGCCCGGAAGTTCATGTTGGCCGTCTCGTAGACATAGCGCGAGACCTCGGTCAGGTGTTCCAGCCGGCCGGGCAGGAGCAGTTCATACCCGGGATACTTCAACGCCAGGTTGGCGGCCACGCTGCACAGATCGACGTTGCCGCACCGCTCGCCCAGGCCGTTGATCGTCCCCTGCACCTGACGCGCACCGTGCTGGACGGCCGCCAGCGCGTTGGCCACGGCCAGGTCGCCGTCATTGTGGGTGTGGATGCCCAGGGGCACGGCGAGTGCGGCCTTGACCTGGGCCACCGCTTCGGCGACATCCTCCGGCAGGGCGCCGCCATTGGTGTCGCACAGGACAATCCAGGCGGCGCCGGCGTCCGCCGCGGCCTGGAGGGTCCGCATCGCATAGTCGGGATTGCGCCGGAAGCCGTCGAAGAAGTGTTCGGCGTCGTAAATCACCTCCGCCGTGTGCGCCGTACAGAAGCCGATCGAGTCGCCAATCATCCGCAAGTTCTCCTCCAACGACACCCCCAGGACGTCGTGGACGTGCAAGTCCCAGCTCTTGCCCACGATCGTGATCGCGGGAGTCTCGGCCGCGACCAGAGCCTTCATTCCCACGTCGTCCTCGGCGGCGACATCCCGACGCCGCGTCATGCCGAAGGCCGCGATCTTGGCATGCTTCAACTCGCGGTCGCGCACCGCGCGGAAATAGGCGGCGTCCTTGGGGTTGGAAAGCGGATATCCTCCCTCGATATAGTCCAGTCCCAGCTCGTCCAGCCGGGCCGTGAGCAGCAGCTTATCCTGGAGCGAGAAATGAACCCCCTCACCCTGGCTCCCGTCGCGCAACGTAGTGTCGTAAATGAAGATGCGTGCCATTTGTCCTTTTGTCCGTTGTCCGTTGTGGGGATGGCCCAGGGCCCTTGGCTGAGAGGAAACCCGCTGGGATCTCGAACTTGGATCGCAAGCGCGTGGCATTCACGATACAACGGACACCGGACAACGGACAACGGACAAAATGGACCACGGACAATGACAGCGAACATCGACAGGCTGCTGGCCGCGGTGCGGCGGGAGGCGGAGCGCGCGGAGTTCCCGATCGACGAGCCGGTCTACCGCCGATCGGGACGTGACCCGAGGGACCCGATCCTGTTCGCCGGCTCGCTCGAGGCCCCGGTTTGCATCGTCGGGCGCGACCTGGGCAAGGATGAAGTCGCGGCCGGTCAGCCGCTGATCGGGGCGGCGGGGCGGCTGGTTCGCCTGGGGCTGATCGAGGCCTGGAATCCCGGCCGGGCCGCCTCGCCGGCGGCCCCGGGGACGCCCCCGCTCCAGGAAGCCCTTCAATACGCCCTCCTCACCAACACGGTTCCGTACAAGCCGCCCGGGAACAAGGCCTATCCCCAAGGCGTGCGGCAGCGGTTCCGGACGTTCCTCCAGGAACTGCTGGCCCGATACTGGAAGGGGGACCAGGTCATCACGCTCGGTACCGAGGCGTTCCAATGGTTTGCGCCGTATGGAGATGCCGCGGCATTCCAATCCATCGGCACGACGGAGGCCCGGTTCGAGACGGCGTTCCCCTGCCAGCTTCCCGCCAGCGAGTCGCCCAAGATGCCGGCCAAGTCCCTCGTGCTGTATCCGCTGCCCCACCCCTCCCCCCTGAATCAGCGTTGGTTTGGCCGGTTCCCGGCGATGCTGGCCCAGCGGCTCGCCGCGATCCGCCACCATCACCCATCCTCCGGTCCGTAGGAGGCCGGTGAGTCCCCCCATCTCTCCCAGGTTTCCTCCTGGTAATCGGGAGGAGACGCGCAAATTCCGAGTTGCTTCGGGTTGCGTATTGTGATGGCGGACGTTACGTTACGAGTCTGATTATCCTCGTTTTCTTCGTCATCAGAGGAGAGGACCATGCGGAAGACACAGATGGTGACGGATCGGGAACTGGAGATCATGAAGATCCTGTGGGCTCGCGGGCGGGCGAGCGTGCGCGAGGTGCAAGAGGACTTGAACCGGACGGCGGGTCCGGTCGCTTACAGCACCGTGCAGACCTTGCTGAACATCATGGAGGATAAGAAAGGATTGGTGCGACACGTCGTTGAAGGTCGAACGTTTGTTTACATCCCCAAGAAGTCGTCGGAGCGGACGATTGGCGAACTGACGCGCCGGTTTGTCGATCGCGTCTTCGACGGAGCGCTCGACCGGGTGATGGTCGCCCTGCTGGGTTCCAGGTCGCCGACTGCCGACGAGCTGGACCGGCTGCGGGCGATGATCGACGAAGCCCAGCGGCAATCCACCCTCCGGGCGGAAGACTGTCTCGAGCCGTGCGCGGTGGAGGATTATTGACAAGACCTGGCTCCCGGCCTCCGCGCCGGGAGCCGGTTGTCACGATCGAAGTGGTTGAAACGTGTCAATCTTCGGACTGCTGGATGGCGTCGACGTGGATCGCATCGGCGCGCTCCTGTTCGATGCGACGTTGTCGACCACGCTGTTCGCCAGCTTGGTGACGCTGGCGATGCTGGGTTGTCGCCAGCCCGCGCGGCGGATCCTGATCGCGCGGGTGGCCCTCCTGGCATCGCTGGCGATGATCCCGCTGGTCGCACTGGCGCCGTTGCCCCGGCTCGACCTGGTCGATGTGCTGGTCGATTCCCAACTGGTTGCGATCCCGGTGTTCATCTCGCCCGGTCCGGTTGCCCTGAAGGCGGCCGCGCCGGCTGGGGATCCCGAGGCCGCGTCCTGGGATCGGCCCGCTCCGGATCGGTGGCCGGAGTCCTGGGCCTGGGTGGGGACTCTGGTCCGTCGGGGACTCCTCTTCCTCGACCTGGCCGGGATCGGCGCCGGCTTGGCCTGGCTCCTGCTGGGCTTCGGAGGAGTGCAATGGTTGATCCGCCGCGCGCGCGCGCCGTCGCCGGCCGCCCAGGCGCTGTTTGAGCAGCTGATCACCGGGGGCTCTCCGGCGGCGGCCCGCACGGCCCTGCGGGTCTCGGACCGGCTCCAGCACCCGGTCGTCGTCGGCATGGTCCGCCCCAGGATCCTGATCCCCACCTCGCTGGATCAACCGGACGGCGACGCGGAGGCGTTGCGGCTGAGCCTCTTGCACGAGATCGCGCACGTGGAGCGGTCCGACCATTGGTTCGGCACGGTCGCCAGCCTGGCCCAGTCGGTCTGGTTCTTCCTGCCCCAGATCTGGGGGTTGCGATCGCAACTGGTGATGGACCAGGAGTTCCTCGCCGATTGTTCGGCCGCCCAGCGGTACGGCTCCTCCTTCGGGTACGCGTCCTCGCTGCTGTCGATGGCGGCGCGTCCCGGCGGGCCGGTCCACAGCCGCAGCGCCGCCCCGGGAGCCAGCGGGCCGGCCACCGGAACGGTGGGGATTGCCTCGCCGCTGTTCCAGCGCGTCTTGATGCTGGTCCATTGCCCCTTCCCAATCGAGGTCCGCGCGCCCCACCTCTGGTCCTGGACCTCGAAGCTTGCGGTGGTGGTGGCCGCGATCATGGCGGCGTGCCTGTTCCTCCGCTGGCCCGATGCGGCGGCCGTCGAGCAGGGCATGACTGCGCAGACCCAGCCACGCTCGCAACGGTTCGCCGTGGGACAGCTCCGCGCCGAGCCCCAGGCGCTCTCGCCTGGGGGTCGGCCCATCCCCTCGGTCCTGCCCCTGGCTCTCCCTGCCCAATTCGATCTCCAGGTCGAAGCCCGTGCCACCGCCAGGGAGCTCGCTCAGATTCGCATTGCCGGCCATGCCCTGGGGAATCCTGACCGCTCCCCGGCCCAACCGGACCAGGTTGACTCCTGGCACCGGGTTCACCTCTCCCGGCGTCGACCGGGTGTGGGTGTGCGCCTGGAGATCGATGGAGAGCCTGTGCCGGTCGACTCGCAGGCCGAACCCACGTCCGATTGGTTCACGATCGAAACCGGACTGCCACACGCCACCGAGCTCCGCAATCTCGTCGTGGCCTGGTAATCCCAGCCCGGTGGGTGGTCCCTCTCCACCCGATCCTCCGGGCCGCTCGACCGGGTCTGTCATAAAGGCAGCCAGCTTGCCGGGTTGGTTGCCAGGACCTCCTCGGGTAGCTGCTATTTTGGCAGTCGCCCGGTGATCTTCCCGCGAAACGCCTCACGGGCTGTGCGGAGCCTCGTCGACCGAATTCCAATTCTCGTGGTCGATTATGGCGAATCGACCAGAGTCGTCTTCGCCGAGACGGACGATGGCACGAACTCTGCAAAGGGGTGAGTAGTGGTCCTGCCTGATCCGAAGCGGTGGGAATGAATCCTGGTCGGCGGCAGCGGAGATCCGGAGGAGCTGGCATGAGTGGTCTGCACTGGCAGCGACGTTGGGACCCGTTTCGCGAATTGCAGCGGGAGGTTGGCCGCCTCTTCGAATCGCTCGATCCGTTTCCGACGGCCCGGCGGGTCTATCCGTATCCCCCGCTGAATCTCTACGATGCCGGCGATCGGTATGTCCTCGCGGCGCAGCTCCCCGGGATCGCGCCTGGTGATCTGGACTTGACGATCACGGGCGAGACTCTGACGCTCCGTGGCGAGCGGAAGCGAAGTGAAGCGGTGAAAGAGGACAGCTATCGACGGCAGGAGCGACCGATGGGGCGGTGGTCGCGCACGGTGACGCTTCCGGACCGGGTCGACAGCGGCCAGGTCTCGGCCTCCTTCGCCCACGGGGTCTTGACGGTGAACTTACCCAAGGCCGAGAGTGCCAAGCCGCGCCAGATCGCCGTGACCTCCGGCGGCGCGTGCTGAGACCTCGCCCGCCGGGGCGGCTCGGGAGGGCGCGGGCCGACCTTGCTGCTGGGGCGAGGTCGATGAGGGGAACCGAACGAAACGACCAAGCGGAGCGCGGCAGTCGCGAGCACCATGAGCGGGGAGAATACGCGGATTCGGGTGCGGATCGGGTCGGAGCGGGTCGAGTCGGGCGTTCCCAACGCCGCGGCCGAGACCGTCCCGACGATCCGTGAGACGTTTACGCCGCCGATCGACATCCACGACGGCCCGGAGGGCCTGACGCTGGAGGCGGACTTGCCCGGTGCCACCGAACGCGACCTGGATGTCCAGTTGGAGGACAACGTGCTGAGCCTCTACGCCAGGATCGACCCCCCGGTCCCGGAGGGGGCTCGGCTGCTCCACGAGGAGTTCCGCCTGGGGGACTATCAACGCTCCTTCATCCTCAGCGATGAAGTGGATCGGGACGGGATCACGGCCGAGCTGACCAACGGCGTACTCCGGCTGTTCCTCCCCAAGTCCGACCGCGCCCGCACGCGCCGCATCGAGATCAAGTCGTGAGTCAGCGCACGCGGCCGGCGCACGCTTTCGGGGTCGACGGAATTGGTCTTGGTCCTCGGCATGATCATGGAGCCATCCCATGCCTCGCTCGAGTCACTGGCGTCGTGACGCCACCAGCGCGTTCCATCTCCTCCAGCACGAATTGAATCGCCTGCTGGAAGAGTATCTTCAGCCGGCGCGGTTCGGCGGCGGCGAGTCGCCCCCGACCGACCTCGATGCCGCGGCGTGGAGCCCGCCGATCGACGTCTACGAGACCCCCGAGGAAGTCCTCATCGTCGCCGAGGTGCCCGGGGTCGACCCGGCGACGATCGACCTGGCGGTCACCGGCAACCTGTTGACCCTCCGCGGTGTCAAGGAGCCCGGCAACCTGCCGGAACCGCTGCTCCAGGGCCGGGAGCGACTCTTCGGCGCGTTCCATCGCCAGATCACGCTCTCCAGCGAGGTCGACTTCGACCAGGCGGCGGCCGATGCCAGCCAGGGCGTGCTGACGGTCCGCCTCCCCAAGCGGAGTGCGGCCAAACCGCGGACCATCCCGATCCGGCCGGGTTGATCGGAGCGCCATTCCGTTGCGCGGGTGGGTCCGCACCCTCGCTTGAGAACCCCGGGGATCCCGCGCCGGCGACGACCTTCTCCGCGGGCTGAGATGTGGTAAATTGATCTGGTGAGATCCTTTGTCACATTCAGCGGAGCGTTCCGACATGGAGCTCGACAAGGTGATTACCTATTCGGCGATCGGTGTTGCCGGACTGGTCCTTCTGGTTTTCGCGCTGGACCTGGCCGCCGGGATCTTCGGTCGCCTGATCCCCATGGACGTCCTCTTCATCCTGGGAGCGGCGTTCCTGCTCTGGCAAGGCATCGAGACCGCGCTGGAATTACGCTGAACGGCCGTCCAGAAACGGATGGCCAACCGGATCGATCGCCGCGGTTGAGCCGGGAGCGGCCGGGCCGGGCCCCGGTTGCCTGGTCCGCGACCGTTGGGAGACGACCTGTTCCGCGAGTGCCTGGACCAGGCCCTCCCAGGTGGATTCCGGGGCTTCCACGGCCACAGGCCAGCCCAGGCTGGTGGCGGTCTGCGACGTGACCGGGCTGAGACTGGCGATCCGGATGTCCTGCCCGATGCGACGGCGGGCGGCCGCCGGCAGCAGCGCATGGAGCCGGGTGGCGATGGCCGAGCTCGTCAAGGTGATCCAGTCGACGCTGCCGTCGAGGATTCGTGCCGTCACCGGGTCGGGGAGCGCCGCCACGTCGGCGTTGTGGTAGACGGCCACCTGATGGACGTCGGCCAGGTGCTCCAGTTCGTCCTTCAACAGGGTCCGTCCCCGGTCGGCACGGGCCAGTAAGACCTTCTGTCCGCTCGCCTGAGGACCGAGTGCCTCGGCGAGGGCCTCGGAGCGATAGGCGTTGGGGACCAGATCCGCCCGGAGATGGAACTCCGCCAGGGCCGCGGCCGTCGTCGGCCCGATCGCCGCCAGGCGGAGGTGACCGACGGCGCGCACGTCCCGGCCCCGTTCTTCCAACCGCTGGAAGAAGAAGCGGACTCCGTGGGAGGACGTGAAGACCAGCCAGTCGAACTCCCCCAGCCGGTCGATGGCCGCGTCCAGCGGAGCGGGGTTCGTGAGCCGGCGGACTTCCACCGTCGGCGCCAGGATCGCCTCGGCGCCCAGGGCTTCGAGCACCGCGGCGCCGCGCTCCGCCTCGCCGGCCGGTCGCGTGACGACGACCCGCTGGCCGAAGAGCGGCAGCCGTTCATACCAGGCCAGCGGGCCGCGCAGCCCGACGACTGCGCCGATGACGAGCAGGGCCGGGGGTTTGACCTGAGCCTGGCGGGCCACGTCGGGGAGCCTGGCCAGGGTCGCGACGTGGGTCCGCTGCGCGGCCAGGGTCCCCGACTCGATGAGCGCGGCCGGCGTCGCGTCCGGTTTGCCGTGGCGGATCAAGGTGCGGCAGATCGCCGCCAGGTGAGTGACCCCCATGTAGACCACCAGCGTACCGGGGAACCGCGCCAGGGCCGCCCAGTCGAGCCGGTCCCCTTCCGATTCGGATTCGGGATCACTGTGGCCGGTCACATAGGCCACGGCCGAGGCCGCCGCGCGATGCGTCACCGGGATGCCCGCGGCGGCCGTCACGCCGACCCCGGCGGTCACGCCGGGGACGATCTCAAAGGAGATCCCCGCGGCGTGCAGGCACGCGGCCTCCTCGGCCCCGCGCCCAAAGACCAGCGGATCGCCTCCCTTGAGCCGGACCACCGACCGACCAGCCCGAGCCTGGTCGATCAAGACCTGATGGATCTCGTCCTGGGTCATCGTGCAGTGACCGACCGACTTGCCCGCGCAGATGCGGAGCGCCTCCCGTGGCGCGAGGTCCAGCAAGCGGCCGCTGGCCAGATGGTCGTACACGACCACGTCCGCCCGGGAAAGCACGGCTTCACCGCGACGGGTCAGGAGCCCGGGATCACCCGGACCGGCGCCAACCAGGTAGACTCGCCCGGGAGCGGTCATGACTTCGAGCGGGGAATGCCGGACCCGGCCTTCCCGGTTCCCTTCGAGGTCGAATCGAACACCAGGAGTCATGTGTGGGCATCCCGTCGTGCCAGGAGCTGCTCGCGGACTCCGGCCGAGGGGAATCGCGCTTCCCGCTCGCGCTGCGCTTGTCCGGCCTCCCGCCGTTTTGACTCCTGGTACGCATCCACGGTATCGCGATTCTCGAGAGAGTACGCCAGGGTGGAAGAGACATCCGCTCATTCCAGAGACGGAGGATTCCGCGGAATCTCCTCGGCGGTACCGCCCCGCTGGCACCCCCTGACCACGGGGGCCAATCGGACCCGAGTGCCTCCGACTGGGTAGCCACCATCGAGCTCGCGTGAGCTCGGAGGTCTGCGCGCCCTGTGCCAATCCGGGAGCAAGGGAGCCTTGATCCGCGTGGCGGGAGGCGCAGGATTCGTTGGATCCATGCGCGCATCACATCCCCGGAAGGACAGCCGTGCCGGTCGTCTGGTTTCATCTTATAGCGCGGGGTCGGGAGTTCAAAGACCGCGCGGCCTGGGACTCAGTGCCGGCCTCCGGAGCCGCGGGGACCTCCCGGGCGTGCCGATCGCTCCGCCGTGCTCGCGGTCCACCGGGGTTCCACCTCCTGGCCCCATGCTGGAGCCCCGGTGGGGTTCAGTGGGCCTGCCCGGCGCGCGACCCAGGGAGTCCCATATTTTCTTGCCAATTGAGCTTGCTCAAGAATCCGCTTCACCACACAATACGCCGCGCAGTCGGTCTCACAGGCATCCCATGGCACGACCCGTGTTCAAGGAAGGACATTGCGGCATGCGGCGATCGTTGGCGAGCTGGCTCCCCCTCCTGGCGACTCCTGTCCTCGCCCTGACCCTTGAAACCACAGGCAGGGCAGCTCCGATCACCTACACGACCGCTGGCTGGATCGGAACTCAGAGCGGAAGTTCGGACACCTATCTCAGCTACAATCCGACGAGTGGCACACTCCTGGCGCCGGGGACCCTCTCCCTGGGCAGCATCGCCGCGCAACCGATCCCCAATGGGCTCGGCATGACGTACAACCAACTCCCCTTCGACATCACGGTCACCTTCCAGCCCCAAGGCTCCTCGGATCTGGAGTCTTCCAGCCTGAATCTCCAGGGCGTGATCAACGGCGCGATGATGGGTTCGACGTCCTCGACCGCCGTGGCAACGCTCACATCGGTCCAGTCCACCGGCCCGGGCACCCTCCCCTTTCCGATCAGCGCTTTCGACCTGGGGCCGCAGTCCATTTCCCCCAGCGGGCTCAATGGCGGGATCACATCCCTGACGGCGGAAGTCACCTCCGCCGCGGTCCCGGAGCCGAACCCGCTGGCCATCATGGGGATCCTTGCCGGATGGGCAGCCCTCCGCTCACGCTCGAGAGTCCGCGGCCAGGCTTCCGTGGCGTCATGAACTCGGCACGCGGCCGGGTCCCTGACGCGCTCGAACAGGGTCCCGAAGATCGCGGGGTCCATCTCGGTCCCATCGAGGAACCCCGTGAAATGGGTCCGGATCTCGATCCGGTCCATGGTCCAGACGATCAGCAGGGGGAGGCTGCCCAGGACTCCGTGATCGTGCGGGAGTTGATTGAACGCCTCGTTGAGATCGGCACCCGATTTCTGGGATTCCCAGGCAAAGAACCCGCTCCTGGTAGCCATCCTCGAATCCGCGGCCTCCTCCCGCTCGCTTGACCTCCCGCTCGGTCGTGATGTCAACCCCCTTGGGATCCGCCCCGCCGAAGGCTTGTGGGCGGCCGGATCGCCGGCGGTTCCCCGTCCGGGTCTCCGGGTCGCGGTGCACTTCCTCGACCTCCTCGACCGTCACAACCTGCTCCGCAAGGTGTCGCGCGTTCCCACCGGGGTCGTCGTCCACATCCCAGATGATCTCCGCGTCGATCGCGTTGACCTCCCATGAGCACCCCCGGTTGCCTGGCAACGAACCACCGAGGACGTGTCCATCCCCTCGCAACCGGACAAGGTCGTCGAGTTCCAGGCGAATTCCTGGTAGGCTCGGAGTGCCAGCCGAGGCAACCTGTCCGGCAAGCGAGGACGGCACCAGCTCGATTGGGGAGATGGCTGTGAGGAATCACCCATGCTGATGCCCCGTCGCCCCGGGCGGGCGTACAAGGAGATCACGCTCCAGCAGTTGCGAAGCTTCTGCGAGACGGTCCGGCTGGGAAGCCTGACGGCGGCGGCCGACTCCCTGGGCCTGGCGCGGCCGACCGTGTGGAAGCAGGTGCATGCACTGGAGCATCATCTCGGGGTGCAACTGGTCGAGCCCCACACCCGGGGTTGTCAAGCCACCGAGGCCGGTCGCTCGCTGGCGGAGATCGCCAGTCCGCTGGTCACCGGGATCGGCTCGATCAAGCAGGTCCTGCAATCCAGCCGCAGTCCGCGCGAGTTGCATCTCAGCGTGGCCTCGTCGTCACGCCTGCTGATCGAAGACCTGCCCCCCTGCGTGGTCGAGTGTGAGCGGCGCTTCCCCCACATCCGGCTGATCCTCAACGAGATGAGGGCCGACCACGTGGAAGCCGTGGTCGCCTCGATGCAGGCGGACCTGGGTCTGGCCGCCATCGCGGCGGATCCGGACAACCCCTGGTTGCACTTCGAGCCGTGCTACCAGCTCGATGTCCTGCTGGTCACTCCCCGGGATCACCCGCTGGCCCGAAAGCGGCGCGTCGCAGTCGGCGACCTGGCGGCCTTCCCCCTGGTCAACTCCCCGACCTCCTTCGCCAATAAGGATCTGGCCCGGACGCTGGAGCGCCTGGGATTGTTCCAGACGCAGCCCCGACGCGTCGGGGCTCAATCCCCGGCCGTGATCCGCCGCTACGTCGCCATGGGCTACGGCATCGGATTGATCGCCACCTCGCCCCTGCATCAACCCGACCAGGAGCTCCACGAGCGGTCCATGGCCGATGACCTGGGACGGCTCACGGTCTACGCCATCCGGCGCAAAGGCGCCATCCACTCCGAGGCGTCGCGCGAGTTCGTCGCCATCGTTCAGGCGATCCTGGGTCGTCCCCGATCCAGCGCGCAGGCCCATGCCGGCTCGTCGTGTTAGCTTCTTGATACGTCGGGTGGTGAAAAAACTAGCATCAATCTTTCCTTGCGGGTTCTCGCCGGATCGGCTATGTTCCATCCTGGGCTGATCATGGCCCACGGAGACGAGCCAGCCAGCCAGTCCTCGAGCGCCGGTCGTCAGCAGCGAAGATGCCGCCAGTGGGGAATCGAGGCGGGTTTCCCGGACCGAGACTGATCAGTGAATCATCAGATGAAGGATTGGTAACTTATCCGGCATCGCGCGGACCAGGCGGTTGGGAGCTGGAGTGCTCCGGACTGGACCGCTCGGCCGAGAGCCCTCGGAGTGGAGGAAGGTCATGATGGGGAAGACCGTCGTTTCTCTCCTGGTCGCCGTCCCGGTCGCGGCGGCCGTCGTCGGCTGCGGCGACAGCAGTGGGCTGGCCAGGCGCTATCCGGTCTCGGGCACGGTCACATACAACGGCAAGCCGCTGCAACGAGGGACGATCAGCTTCGCCCCGGCCGACGGGAAGGGCCGGGCCGCTGGCGGGACGATCACCGACGGCCGGTATTCCTTGACCACTCACGATCCCGATGACGGTGCCCTCCCCGGGAAATACAAAGTCGGCATCCTCGCCAAAGAGGCCGATTCGTCGAAGGTCGACCTCAAGATCAAGAAGCTGCGCGGGGGGCCCGCTACCGAGGCCGAGAAGAAGGCCATGGCGGCGGTTTACCCGCAGAAGGTCGCGGCCCGGGCCGCGGCGACGGCCAAGAACCTGATCCCGGCCAGGTACAGCTCGCCCGAGACCTCGGGGTTGGCCGTCGAGGTCAAGGAGCAGTCCAACACCGGCGTCGATTTCGAGCTCAAGGATTGAGTCGCCCGGCGTCTGCTGGACTACCGCGGCCGTCGCGCCGGCGAATCGGGTCGGCTCCGGCGACCAGGAACCACCGATTCCTCATCCAGCGAATTCGTGTCCTCCGTTCCTTTTCTTGCCTTGCGTCCTCACTTCAGAGAGGGTTGCCATGAGAATGCGATTTCAGAACGGCCGGGCCGGCTTTACCCTGATTGAGCTGCTGGTCGTGATCGCCATCATCGCCGTGTTGATCGCCTTGCTGTTGCCCGCCGTGCAATCGGCGCGCGAGGCGGCCCGCCGCATCCAGTGCACCAACAACATGAAGCAAATCGGCCTGGCCCTGATGAACTACCAGGACGCATTCGGATCGTTCCCCCTGGGCGGCGTCGAACCCCCCCTTGGCTCCTCTTGGGGGCAGGCGATGAGATCGACCCGGATCAGTTGGCGCGCCCTGGTGCTGCCGTTCCTCGAGCAAGGAAACCTCTATAACGCCGTCAACTTCAGCGTGAGCATGGATGGCCAGCGGGACTATGGGAGCTATGGTCCAGGTGCCGGCGAAATGTACACGGCGTGGGTCACGGTGGCGAATGTCTGGCTCTGCCCGTCCGATGGGAACAACGGTGGCGGATTGCTGCCGTGGCTGACGACCAGCAATCCCACCGGGCAGGGGGCGGGGATCGTCACCCCTCCCACCAACCCGGCCACCGGGCAGCCCGCGACCGTGATCGCGGTCACCAACTACGCCGGCAGCTTCGGGGACAACTACTCCGGCGGTCCGCTCTGCGGCGGCTGTCTCCCCTGGGAGACGTACCCCGGCACCAACCTGCCCCCGGGGACGCCGCGGATCGGCTGGAACGGCTACTGGGGCACCGTCTACGGCGATGCGCCGAACTTCGCGGTCGGCGGGGGCAGTCTGCGCGGCTACTTCGACTACCAGACGGTGCAGTTCGTCAAGCTCGCCAGCGTGACCGACGGCACCAGCAACACGCTCATGATCGGCGAAGTCCTCCCGGTTCAGTCGGCGGACAGCAACTTCTGGAATGAGAACGGTTGCTGCGCGGGGACGACCATACCTATCAACTGGAACTCCAACACAGTCCCCGCCTCTGCCCCGAATTGCGCCTTTCAGTGGCAGGGCCCCGTGCTCGGGTGTCGCTTCGGCGCCGCGGAGAAGGGCTTCAAGAGCATGCATCCGGGGGGAGCCAATTTCGGCATGGGCGACGGCTCGGTGCGCTTTCTCAAGGCCAGTATCAGCATTCCCACCTACGCCGCGCTGGGCAGCCGCGCCGGCGGTGAGGTCATCAGCTCCGACGCCTACTGAGAACGTGAGAGCGGTTCCCAGTCAGGTACCCCACGGCCTGCGCCGGGGGCTTGTGGCTGGACTCAGCATCCGATCGGCATCCTTGCTCTTGAAGCGACGATCAATTCGACTCACCGCAGAGCACGCAGAGACCACAGAGACGAAAACGGAGACCATTCTCCTGCTCCCTCCGGCTCTTGCTCTGCGGTCTCTGCGGTGAAGAATTCGGATCACGAGACCGGACCCAGCGACGGGGGCGCGGCTCCTCCCCAGGCTGAAGCCGGGGGCTCCCACCGCGACGATCCTGGTGGGTGCGCCGTGGCCGCCGCGGCGCACCGCCCGGGACTCGGCGTCTCCGCCACTCATCGAGGGGCCGTCTTCTCCGGTTCTTTGGGCCGCATCGCTTCCACGGTCGTTCCCGGCTTCAACTCCTTGCCGGCCAGGCCGGGAAAGTCCGGGGCGTACCGGGCGGCGCGGAACAGGGAGCGCTTCGACGGAACGAAGGCGGGGCCTCCCGGCCCGCCGGGAGCGGCAGCAGGATGTGGGCTGGGTCTGGGACCGCCGGAGGGTCCGGCCCGAGCGAACTCTTCCCGGATCTTCTGGAACCGCTTCTTCTGTTCGCCCGTCATCATCGTGTCGAGTTTGCGATCCACCGCCTCCTGGAGTCGGTCCCATTGCTGGTCCTGGGCGCGATTCAGCTTCAGGAGCGCGCGCGCCGACGCCGAGAGGATCTGACCGGGCGCAGGGAGGCCGCCGGTCCCGCCGCGGCTGTGGCCGCTCCGCGCCGGGAGTCGCTTTCTCTGCTCGTCGGTGAGGACCCGGTCAAGCTGGCCCTGGACCTCCTTCTGAAACTCATCCAGTTGCTTCGTCTGCTCCGGCGACAGATGCAAGTCCTGCTGGAGGGACGGCGGCAGGATTAGCCCCAGCGGCGGCGAGCCACCGTGACCACCTGGGGAGTCGGGAGCGCCGGGGTCCGGCCCCCCTGGGACGGGGTTCACGTATTTCCAGACGATTTCGTGCGTCGGGGTCACTTCGAAGATCATGCCGTCCGGGCCCGCACAGATGAGCGTATTCCCATTCGGAAGTCGTTGAGCCCCGGACATGAAGGTGCAATTAAAATCCGACTTCTTGGGTGCGGTATAGCTCCAGACCGGCTGGTCCGGTCCGAACGCGGCCCCCGTCTTGAAGTACCGTCCCTCCTCATCCACGGGGAGGATCACCTCGTCCACCGACGAGGAGTCGCCCCCCGGCCGGTGCCAGCCGTTGTTGAAGACCAGGAGGTGTCCTGCGCCAGGGAGCCCCTTGGGGATCCAGCGCGCGTCGTGCTGGGCAAAGAGCTTCTGATCCGCGACCGTGCCGGCGCGATAGGTCCAGGGATTGCCCCATCGGTAGAGCAGATCACCTCCCTTGCCGGAGCGGCCACCGCGGTGGCTGGCCGCTTCCGCCGTCGTCGTGCTGTGATCGATGATCCAGACCTCACTGAACCCGTGCACGCTCAAGGCAATCTGGTCGAGCTCCGCGTTGTAGTCCACGCTGTTGATGTGCGTCCAATCCGGGTTGATCCGCGGCGGGTTCGTTCTCGAATAGGGGGAAACGGCCAGATAGCCGATGGACCGGAGCTTGTCCTGGCCCTGCTGGGTCACGAGCATGAGCTGGATCAACCCCTCTCGGTAGTTGAGGTCGACTAACTCGGGATGAGCGGCCACATCGCCATAATTCGCCTTGGCCGAATCATGATCCTGAATGAGATGGTCCCACAAGTGCCATTCCCAGACGATCTGGCCGGTCGTGGTCCCCGTGGGCTTGACCTCGATGAGGCAGTCGGGCAGCAAGGGCCAGTCCTTGTGGAGAGTTTCCGGATTGCGACCGGCGGCGATGGCCTCCGCGGCCGTCTTTTTCTCCCACACGATCATCAGCACGTTGCCGTTGGGCAGCCCCGCGACATCATGATGAGGAAGCCGCGTCTCGCTCGCGAAGGTGTAATCCCAGATGAGCTTGCCGTCCCAGGTGAACCGCTGAACTCTCCCGGCAGCCCCGGGGCCGGTGCCGAAGGATTGCTGCGGGAGGACACCGGGGCGCAAGAGGTCTCCGTTCTCGAGGAGGTAAGCACTGTAGCCCGGGACCGTATCGCTCACCCAGGTCCGCACGACCTTCCCTTGCATGTCGATCAGATAGGTCGTGGACGACATCGGAGCGAACAAGGTGTATCCCGGAAACGCCCTGGAATCGTTGATCGAGACCCCGACCTTGGAGGGGGCCGGCTGGGACGTTGCGCCGACGCCTTGGACGTTCCCGGCCTGATCCCAGGACGCCACCCGACTGATCGCCCAGAGCACCAGCACCACGGCTGTCACCGCGCCGATTCGGCTCACGAGATGATTGCTTCGTTCGCGGCGCAATCCCATCAGAGAAGCCTTCCCAGCATGGCGCTTTCTGATCTAACCTTCAACCGCCGAGCCGACTTGGTGAGATGGAATGCTGTCGGAAACAGGCAGGGCCGGTTCAGTCGGCCGCAGCACCTCGTCCGGCTGGAACCTGGCCGGTGTGAACGAAGCGAAAGTGCGCCCGCTCTTCGTCTCGTTCTCTTTGATATCCCGAAAGATTGCGTCCAGATCATAATTGAATCGAGCGGCGTAGGCATCGCGCACGCGACGAACTTCATCGACGATTGGGTCGTTCATGGCTTCGTCTCCAGGAGCTCCTCGGGCGTGCAGATGATCGGGGCTTTGAATCCGCCGCTGGCGCAGACCGATTCGATCAGCGGCCGCATCGTGGCATTGGCCAGGTGCCGGCAATTCCACGTCAAGAGATAGGGTATCCCTTGAGTGGCTGCGATGGCAATATGCAGGGCGTCGCTGTCAGCCTTCGCGGGCAACGCGCCTGCCTGAATCAGCTCTTTGGCCAAGGCCAAGGCGGCATTTGTCGTTTCCAGGAATGTCATCGGCCGCAAGACATCGAGCCGTTCTTGAGGGGCTTGGGGATTGCCGGCCGCTGCCTCTTCCAGGACCGACTGTGAGGCACAAAGCTCGTAGCTTCCCCGGCGCGTATCCCACCATTCGTGGGTGGTCTGTTGATGGCCGGCGATCACCACGTCACGGCTGGGCCGTGCCGTCACAAGTAGCTGACGAAGGTGGTTTCGATGGAGACGCGCTCGAGCATCTCTGCCCCATCTGCCGCGGTGGATGGCCCCCTGGGTTCAAACCAGCAATTCCCGGATCGGTCGGCCGGCGCTGAGCTTGATCGGCCGGCCGGTCGCCGGGGCGGTGTTCTCCTTGGCCGGGTTGAGACCCAGGGCCGTCAGGACGGTGGCATGCACGTCCTCGATCGTGGTCGGCCGGACCGGGTCCTTGAGCCCCTCGGGATCGGTCTGGCCGAGGGCCAGGCCGCCGCGGAGGCCGCCGCCGGCCAGGGCCAGGCTGAAGCCGCCGGGCCAGTGGTCGCGACCCCCCAGCGGGTTGACCTTGGG
Source organism: Isosphaeraceae bacterium (assembly GCA_021324445.1). Taxonomy (GTDB): domain Bacteria; phylum Planctomycetota; class Planctomycetia; order Isosphaerales; family Isosphaeraceae; genus JAJPJC01. The sequence goes on along the minus strand of JAJPJC010000322.1, from coordinate 37,439 downwards.
CGTGCGGCCGAACTCGCCGCAGCAGAGCACAACGGTGCGCTCCAGCAGGTGCCGCCGCGCCAGGTCGCGCAACAAGGCGGCGAACGCCGGATCGAGCTCCCGGGCGCGCGCCTTGTGGATTTCATGGTTATTGACGTGGGCGTCCCAGCCCCCGAGCGTGACCTCGACGCAGCGCACGCCGACTTCGATAAGCCGGCGGGCGGCCAGGCAGCCGCGGCCGAAGGCCGTCGCGCCATACTCGGCGCGCACGGCGGCGGGCTCCTGAGAGACGTCGAACGCCTGGAGCTGCTCGGAGGTCATCATCACGCGGGCGCGGGCCAGGGTCTCGCGGTGCAAGGTCTCCTCGACCCGACCAGCCCGCCCCCGCGCGAAGGCCCGCTCGACGACCTCCAGGTCGCGGACCCGCGCCACGTCGCGCGGCGGCGATACCGCGGCGGTCACATCCGGCAACTTGCCGTTGGGGTCATCGACCTGGAAGGCGTCGAACTCGCCGCCCAGGAACCCGCCCCGGCTGGGCCATTGGCCGGTCAGGATCGAGATGTGCCGCGGAATATCGGTCCGGCCCACGGGCAGCTCGTGGCAGCAGATCGCCCCGATCGAGGGATGCTCGACGGTCGGATCCGGCCGGTAGCCCGTCTTCATCAGGTACGTGCCCCGCTCGTGGTCCCCCTCCTTGCTGACCATCGACCGGATCAACGCGACCGAGCCCATCTGACTGGCCAGTTGCTCGTACCCCTCCGCGAGCTGGATGCCCCGGACCGAGGTCGCGATCGCTTTGGTGCCGGCGGCGATCTTCGTATCGGGATGCGGGTCGAAGGTCTCGAGCTGGCTGGGGCCGCCGCCGAGCCAGAGGAGGATGATCGACTGCGCCGGCTGCCGCGTCCGCTCGGCCTGGTCGGCCAGCAGCCGCCCGACGGGCGTCAGCCAGCTCAGCCCGGCCAGCTTGAGGAAACCGCGACGGTCCAGCACCGGTCCGTGGGGGGAAGTCATCACGAGCCTCAATGATTCCAGGAGAACTCGGTCGAATTGATCAAGGTCCAGTAGAGGTCACTGAGCCGGTCCTTCCGCTCGTCGCCGGAAGTGCCGGCGAGGCGGCCGGCGAAGTGAGTGGATTCCTCCGGCGTGGGACGGCGGGTCAGGACGGCGAGGTAGGCGGCCTCGACGGCCGTGCGGTCGTCGGGGGCCAGGCCGGCGATCCGCGCGGAGGCGTTGAAGAAGTCGCTCTTGATCCGATCGCGGACGATCTGGCCGTTCATCAGCAAGAGGCGCTGGGGGATCGTGCCGGACCGGGCGTCGAACTCGTCCTCACCCGTGTCGCCGTAACGGCGGACGAAGTCGTTCCTGCCGGTGTAGACGACCAGGCGCGCGAACCAGTGGGATTGCGGGCCGAGGGTCGTGAGCGAGGCGGCCTGGAAGACCGCCCCGGCCACCTGCTCGGGCCGAAGCCGGGTCATGGGGAAGACGGCCCACTCCGCCTCGTGCCGATCGCCGGCATCCTCGGCGGCGCTGTCGAGGCGGAATGCCTCGGTGGCCGCGATGGTGCGGATCAGCCGGTGAAGATCAGAGCCGTGGGCCGTGAAGTCGTCGGCCAGGGCCACGAGGGCCGGGTGAATCTCGGCGGCCGCCGCCAGGTCGTCGACCGGCTCGACCAGCGGTCGGCCCAGGAGCAGCGCCCAGACGCGGTTGACCGTGACGCGGGCGAGGTTCGGGTTGCGCGGGTCGGTCACCCAGGCGGCGAGCTGCGCGCGCGGGCTGCCCGCGTTGGGCCGCAGCTCGGCCCGGAACGGGACGCACGGCTCGACCAGCTTGGCCTCCTTGGTCTTGCGGTCGGTGGCCCGGTAGTCGTTCTCGGCGTCGCGGATGCCGCGGAAGTCGGAGTGGACCCCGCCGAAGAAGGCGGCCAGGCCGCGGAAATCGGCTTGCTTCCAGGGCTGGAACGGGTGGTCGTGGCACTGGGCGCAATCCAGCCGCGCGCCGAGGAAGGCCCGCGCCACCCGCGCCGCCAGGCGATCGGGCGTGGGCCGCGCGGTCTCCTCGGCGATCGTCACCGAGAGGAAGTTCACCGCGGGGTGGTCCGTCCAGAGGCCCGTCCCGGCGATCAGGTCGCGGACCACCGCGTCATACCGCCGGTTCTCGAGGATCACGTCGCTGAGCCAGGCCACGAAGCGGCGGCGGCGAAATCGCAGGAACGGGCCGTCCTCGGTGCCGACGAAGACCCGGGCGAACCGCTCGGCGAGGTAGTCGGCGCAACGGCGGTCGTGCAGCAGGTCGTCCAGCCAGGTGTCGAGCCGGCCCGCGGCCGGCCGGGCCTCGAACCGTCGGACTTCCTCCAGGGACGGCACCGTGCCACAGAGCGCCAGCGCCAACCGGCGCATCACGGCCAGCTCGGGGGCTGGTGCGGCCGGAGCCAGCCCCTGCTCGGCCCAGAGGCTCCGGAACGTCGCGTTGACGCGTGCGACGATCGGCCCGAGATCCGCCGCGGCGGTGATCGGCCGGGTGGGATGCGCCGAGGCCCGCTCCATCGGCCGCAAGAGTCCTGTGGCCAGAGTCATCCCCCCGCCCAGAGTCACAACCCAGAACACGAGATCCCGCCAGCCGAGCGTCATGGCAGCCCTCCACCGACTCCGGTCCGATCGTAGGTCAGGCTTCAGCCTGACGTTCCGATTTTGTCAGGCTGAAGCCCGACCGACTTTCGTGCCAGCGTAGTATACCCGGTGGGGCACCAGCGGGTTTCGATCAGCCGGGCGGGCCAACGAAACCTCAGGGTGCGAACGGGTCGGCCGGGAAGGCCAGGTCCAGCTCGACGGCGCGGCGCCCTCAGGATGAAACCCGTGAGGTTCACCCCGGGTAGCAACGGGTATGCAGGACACCACGATCCTGGAAAGCGCCTGGGAAGAGGATGAGGTTGCGACCGCTCCCGATGTCGCGGCCGCGCCCGAGCTTGCGCCACCGCGCCGCCGCGGGGCGTTTCTGTCGCGGCTGGTCGGCCGGGTTGCACGGGGGCTGCTCTCCGCGGCCGAATGGCTCTTCGGCCTGGCGTCGCTCCTGGTTGGGTTATCGACCCTGGCGGCCTTGCCGATCGTCCAGTTCCTCAGCCTGGGTTATTTCCTGGAATCTTCGGCCCGGGTGGCGCGGACGGGCCGGCTGCGGGACGGGTTCATCGGCGTGCGCCGCGCGGCGCGAGTCGGGGGCCTGGCGGCGGGGATCTGGCTGGCGACGGTCCCCGCCTGGGTGATCGGGACCCTGGCCCAATCTGCCGAGCTGATCGACCCGGGCGGGCCGGCAGCCCGAGGCTGGCGCATCGCGCTGGTCGCGGTGGTGGGGCTCACGCTGTTTCATGTCCTGGCGGCCTGTGCCCGCGGCGGCCGGCTGCGACACTTCCTCTGGCCATTCGGTCATCCCTTCTGGCTGGTCCGGCGCCTACGGGAGGGAAGCCTCTACGCCGAGGCGCGCGACGGGCTCTGGGCCTTTCTGGCGGCGCTCCGCCTGCCGCACTATTTCCGCCTCGGGCTGATCGGGTTCCTCGGCACGCTCGCCTGGCTGATCGTCCCGGCGGTCCTGATCTCGGCTGGCGGACGGGTGCCCCTGCTGGGTTTCCTCGGGGCGCTGATCCTGGCGAGTGTCGTCCCCTTCCTGCCGTTCCTCCAGGTGCGGTACGCGGTTGAGGGGCGAGCCGCGGCCCTGTTCTCGCGCCGGGCGATCCGGGAGCGGTTCCGGCGCGCCCCCTGGGCCTTCGCCTTCTCGCTGATGGTTCTGCTCGTGGCGTCCATCCCCCTCTACCTGCTGAAGATCGAGATGATCCCGCGCGAGGCGGCCTGGCTCCCCAGCCTGGTCTTCGTGGTCTTTCTCGCCCCGGCGCGGCTCCTGATCGGCTGGGCTTATGCCCGCTCGGGCCGCCGCGACCGTCCCAGCCATTGGTTCTTCCGCCTCCTGGGCCGACTCGCCATCATCCCCGTCGCCGCCTTTTACGTCCTCATTGTGTTCCTCTCTCAGTACACCTCCTGGGGCGGCGTCGCCAGCCTGTACGAACAGCACGCGTTCCTCCTGCCGGTGCCGTTCCTCAATCTCTGACCGCAATCGGTGGTGATTCCCTCCCTGGGCGGTCGGGTTCGTTTGGGTCGTATGCGGAACTTCCTTGCCGGGGTAAGATAGTTCCCCAAGGGCCGGCCCGCGAACCCCCTCCTCCCCCGCCTGCGGGAGTTGCGAGCGTGCGTGCGGGATGCCTGGTGTACGCCGGAGAGAGATCACTGCCCACCTGGGAAGGAGTCGCTCCTGATGCGCGGACTCTTCGCGGCGCTCGCCTGCCTGCTGTTAGTCCCCTTCGCCGCAGCGACGAGCGTCATCCCCTCCGACGAAACCTTCGTCCACTCGCTCGACGGGCGATGGCATTTCAAGCTCGAGCAGAAGGGGGACGAGCCCGAGCATGGCTCGATCGGCGGCGGGCCACGGCCGATCGTCCTCCCGGCGAATCCCGAGCCGTTCCAGAGGCTCGACTACCAGGAAGACGGCTCGTGGAAACTCCTGACCGTGCCGGGCAACTGGGAGATCGCCGGCTTCTCCGCGGCGACGTACAACCAGCCCGACAACGCGATCGGCCTCTACCGCCTGGAGTTCGACGTGCCGGCGGCGTGGACGGGGCGAATGGTCAAGATCCATTTCGACGGCGTGCAGAACGGGGCGGAGGTGTATCTCAACGGCGCGCCGGTCGAGGTCGACGAGCCCAGCGAAGGCCGCGCGAATTTCCACCAGGGTGGGAATACCGCATTCCAGGCGGACCTCACGCCGCGGGTGAAGTTCGGCCAGAAAAACCTGCTGGCGGTTCGCGTCGTCAAGAACACGAAGGCAGTCGACCTGGATACCGGCGACTTCTTCTTCCTGGGCGGGATCCACCGGCCGGTCACCCTCTTTTCCGTCCCGACCACACATCTGGAGGATGTGTACGTCCGCACGAGGGTGCTGGACGGCGGAAACGCGGAGCTGCGTGCCCGCCTGGCGGTGACATCGGCCAGCGGTGTGAAGGCGACCATGCGGCTGGAAGGCCGGGAGGTCGTAGCACAGGACCTTGGCGCCGACGGCAAGGTCGAGCTGGTGCAGACGCTCGATCACCCCAGGCTCTGGTCGGCCGAGCATCCGAACCTCTATCGCCTCGACATCGATCTGATCGACGCAAGCGGCCGGTCGATCGAGCGCGTCAGCCGCCGCATCGGCGTGCGCGAGATCTCGATCCAGGATGGCGTGCTGCGGATCAACCACGTCCCGGTGAAATTCACCGGCATGTGCCGGCACGAGGTGTATCCCACGCTCGGCACCGCGATCAACGAAGACGTCTGGCGCAAGGACATCACCTTGATGAAGTGGGCGAACATCAACGCCATCCGCACGAGCCATTACCCTTACGGCGCGAGGTTCTACGACCTGTGCGACGAGCTGGGGATGTACGTGGTGGACGAGGTGTCGGCCGGCTGGTGCAACCCGACGGATGAGACACTCTGGCCCGCGTTCGCGCAGCACGCGCGCGAAATGGTCCGCCGCGACAAGAACCATCCGTCGGTCGTCATCTGGGCCGTCGGCAACGAGAACCGTGAAGGGCACGGCAACCAGGTCGCCGCCGACGCGATCGGGGCGCTGGACGACACGCGCCCGCGCCTGGTCTCCTGGCGCAGGGCCGATCAGTACGGCGTCGAGCTGGACGACCTCCACTACACCCCGCCGGCCAGGATCGCCCAGCTCAACCGCGAGCCGCGCCGGCACAAGTACCCGCTCACGTTCCTGGAAAACCCCAACGACTGGGAGGTCCGCAACGGCGCCGACTACGGCTGCCTCGACCTGTGGGCCCACGTCATCGACCGCACGTGGCGGGAGGTGTGGCAGGACGATCACGTGCCCGGATCGTTCCTCTGGGAATGGCAGGACCGGGCCGTCGCCGATCAGTTTCCGAAGAAGCTCTACGATCTGTTCCCGCGCAGTGGCATCAACCTGGTGAAAGTGAAAGGCCAGTGCGACGGCTTCCGCAACCCGCGCGCCTCGCTGTACCACGTGAAGATGGCCTGCGCGCCGGTGGCGGTCGACCTTCAGCCGGTCGTGGGCGCGGCCTCGGTCACCATTCACGCGACGAATCGGTTCTCCTTCACCGACCTGTCCGAGCTGAAGTCGACGTGGCACCTGATGGCGGGGGAGACCGAGTTGACGTCCGAGGTGGCGCGGCTCGCGCTGCCGCCGCGCACGAACCGCGACCTTACGATCGGTCTGCCGACCGCTGCCCTGACGAAAGCCGATGCCCTGCGGCTCGATTTCGCTCACGCGGACGGGACCGACATCGTCACCTACCTGCTGCGCCTCAAGCCCGAGCCGGACACGACGCCCCGGATCGACACCGCCGGCCTCGCGGGCGTGAACTTCCCGCGCTTCAACCTCACGCCCGTGACCTACGGCCGCAATCACGTCGGCTGGCGCTGGGCGTTCCGTCATCCGGTGAAGCTGGTCAACATCACGACCCGCAAGGGTGGCGGACCCAGCACGCCGGTGTCCGATGACGCGGCACTTTACGCGATGCCGCTGGCGGATGTGACCGTGATGGACGCCGACCTCGTCGAGAGCGACCGCAACGACCGGACGGTCGGTCACATCCATACCGATTTCGCCGGTGGACGATTCGCGTACCGGCTCGACTGGAGCAAACCCAACGGCCCCAACGGCGCGCCGACCGACATTCAGGAGCTCGGCTGGATCTTCACCATGCCCAGGGCCAACGACCATTTCTCCTGGCACCACCAGACACACTGGTCGTGGTACCCCTCGACGCACATCGGCCGGCCGGCCGGGACGGCGACGCCCGACTCGGCGGACGTCGACGTCAGCAAGCTGAGCCGGCCGGACGCGTTCGACTTCAACTCGACCAAGTACAACTGCGACTGGGCGACGCTCACGGACGCCTCCGGCCAGGGCCTGGCGGTGACGTTCGCGCCGGGGGCGCGCCACCATTGCCGCGGCGGGATCAACGCCGACGGGACCATCCAGCTTGTGGTCAACAAGGTCTGTGCCCCGCCCCGCGATATCAGCAGCAACGTGGTGCCGGATCTCTATTGTACGCTCGCGCAAGGCGCGACGAATTCAGCCAGTTTCCGCGTCGGTCGCGTGCGCCGTTGAACTGCTGGCGATCGCTGAGAAGACGGTTCTCTCCGATTCATGTAAGGATCTCCCGTACGACGCGCGCCGGGCGCCCGTCGGTCAGGCGTTGTTCGCGACCGTTGGCGTGGTAGACCAGGCGGTTGTGATCCAGGCCGAAGAGGTGGAGGAGCGTCGCCTGGTAGTCGTTGGGCGTGACGACGTTCTCGGCGGCCCGGTGACCGACCTCGTCGGTCGCGCCGAAGGTCATGCCCGGCTTGATCCCGCCGCCGGCCAGCCAGATCGAGAAGCCCTGGCCGTTGTGATCGCGGCCGGCGCTGTCGTCCAGGTTCCCCTCGCTGACGGGGAGCCGGCCGATCTCGCCGCCCCAGTGGACGATCGTCGTCTCGAGCAGTCCGCGCTGCTTCAGGTCGGTCACCAGGGCGGCCGCCGGCCGGTCAGTCCGGCGGCAGATCTGCGGTAGGGTCGTGCGGATCGAGCTGTGGTTGTCCCACGGCTGGCCGCCCAGGAAGAGCTGGACGAACCGGACCCCGCGCTCGACCAGCCGCCGGGCGATCAGGCAGCGCGTGCCGTATTCCCGCGTGGCATCCTCGTCCAGCCCATACAGCCGCCGGATCGATGCGGGTTCGTTCGCGACGTCCAGGGCCTCCTTCGCGGCCGTCTGCATGGCCGCGGCCAGCTCGTAGCTCTGGATCCGGGCCTCGAGGTCGGCCTCGCCCGGGTGCTGTGCCAGGTGCCGCCGGTTGAGCCGATCCAGGAACGCCAGGTTCTGCGCTTGCAAGCGCCCGCGCAGGTGGGGCGGCGGGTCGAGGTTGAGGATCCGCGGTTCCTCCGGCCGCAGCACCGTCCCTTGATACAACGGCGGCATGAATCCGCTCGACCAGTTGAGCGTGCCGTCGACCGGCAGGCCGCTGGGATCGGAGAGCACCATGTAGGCCGGCAGCTCCTGCGACGGACTGCCCAAGCCGTAGACGAGCCAGCTCCCCATCGTCGGCCGGCCCGTGATGCCGGCAACGCCCCCGTGGAAGTATCGGATCGAGACCTCGTGACCATTGTGACCCGTGTGCATCGAGCGGATGACACAGATGTCGTCGACGATGCCGGCGATCGACGGGAGTAGCTCCGAAACTGCCGTGCCACACGCGCCGTGCCGGGCGAACTTCCACGGCGAGCCCAGGAGTTTCTTGTTCGCCCGGTTGACGAAGCTGTAGACGACGTCACCCCCGTACTCGGTGCCGTGGTACCTGGACAGCTCGGGCTTGGGGTCCAGCAGGTCGACGTGCGACGGCCCGCCATGCATGAACAGCGAGATCATCGCCGTCGCCCTCGGGGCATAGTGGGGCGGCTTCGGCTTGAGGTCCATCGGCAAGTTCTCGCCGGGCTTCCTGGGCGTCTCGGTCTCGGCGAGCAGCCCCTCCTGGCGCAGCAGGTGCGCCAGCGCGAATGCCCCGACTCCGAACGCGGAGTTCGCCAGGAAGGCACGGCGGCTCGAATTGAGCGGATCAGTCCACATGGAGGAACTCCCATTCACCTGGTCGTGGTTCTTCCGGACTGCTGACACCCCACATGGTCACCTCTGGGTGGACCCCTTACGATCGTGCCGCCGACTCGTGAGCCGAGCGTTGGCGGCAGGTAGCGGGACCGGATAGAATTCTAAAAGGTTGGGGCCGAGCCGGCCATCCCCCGATTCCGTCGGACCGGCGGCCCGCTCCGGGCTGCTCCCGGCATCCGGTCACCCTCCCTCGACACGACACGACCCTGAGCCGGAATCGGACCGATCGAGGAACCACGGGCATGAGGATCTCCCTCGCCTGCGCCGCCGGACTCTGCCTGTCCGGCTGGCTCGCAATCGCGGACGACGCGACCGGTGCGGCGAAGGCCGAACCGCGTATGCAGAGAACCTCGGCCTCAACCGAGCATGCCGCGTTCTTCGAGGCGCGGATTCGGCCGATCCTGGCCGAGCACTGCATCCGCTGCCATGGCCCGAAGAAGCAGGAATCGGGCCTGCGGCTCGACTCGCGGGAGGGCGTGCTCAAGGGGAACGACGCCGGGCCGGTCGTGGTCCCGGGCCGGCCTGAGGAGAGCCCGCTGGTCGCGGCGATCCACTACGACGCGACGGTCAAGATGCCGCCCCGGGCGAAGCTGCCCCAGCAGGCCATCGCCGACCTGACCGCCTGGGTCGCCCTGGGCGTCCCCTGGCCGGAGGACGCGCCGCCATCGGCCGCGACGACGCCCGGGGAGTCCACCGACGCGGCGATCGCCGCGATCGCGCGCCGGCACTGGGCGTTCCGGCCCATCCGGGATGCATCGCCGCCCGCGGTCCAGGATTCCGCCTGGCCGCGGACCTCCGTCGATCGGTTCATCCTGGCCAAGCTCGAAGCCCGGGGACTGGTCCCCGCGCCGGCGGCCGACCGGCGGACCTTGATCCGCCGCGCGACATTCGACCTTACCGGGCTGCCGCCGAGTCCCGCGGACGTCGCGGCCTTCGAGGCCGATTCGTCCCCCGGCGCCTACGAGCGGCTGATCGACCGGCTGCTGGCCTCGCCGCGGTACGGCGAACGGTGGGGGCGATACTGGCTCGACGTGGCCCGTTATGCCGATACCAAGGGCTACGTCTTCTTCCAGGATGCCGACTTCCACTGGGCCTATACCTACCGCGACTACGTGATCGCCGCCTTCAACCGCGACCTGGCCTACGATCGGTTCCTCGTCGAGCAGCTCGCGGGCGACCAGTTGCCACCCAGGCCAGGCGGCGACAAGTCCCCCCTGACGGCCCTGGGATTCCTCACCCTCGGCGGTCGGTTCATGGGGAATTTCCACGACGTGATCGACGACCGGATCGACGTCGTCTGCCGGGGCCTCATGAGCCTGACCGTCACCTGCGCCCGCTGCCACGACCACAAGTTCGACCCGATCCCGACGCGGGATTATTATTCGCTCTACGGCGTGCTCGCCAGTGCCCGCGAGCCGATGATCCCGCCCGAGGCCGCCGCGTCGCCGCACACCGCGGCCTATGAGAAGTTCGTCCAGGAGCTGGGCGTCCGGCAGCGGAGGCTGGCCGAGTTCGTGACGGCCAAGCATCGCGAGCTGATCGAGACGGCCAAACGGCGCGCCGGCGAGTATCTCCTGGCCGCCCAGCAGGCGCTCGACCAGCCCAGCACCGAGGACTTCATGCTGATCGCCGATGGAACCGACCTGAACCCGGCGATGGTGGTGCGATGGCAGTCCTACCTGTCGCGGACGCGCCGGGACCGCGACCCGGTCTTCGCCCCGTGGCACGCCCTGGCGTCGCTGCCCGAGCACGACTTCGCGGCGCGATCGGCGGAGGTCATCGCCCGATTCGCGGCGGCGGCAACAGGCGGATCCTCGGGCGGCGGCTCCGCCGGCCCTCGGGTCAACCCGGTCGTGGCGCGGGCCCTGGCCGAAGGCGCGCCCCGGTCGTTGGCGGAGGTGGCGCGGATCTATGGGCGGGTGCTCAACGCGGTCGAGGCGCTCTGGCAAGACGCTGCGCGGCGTGCGGCGCTGGAGGGACGGGAACCCGGTCCGTTGCCGTTGCCGGCCCTGGAGGCATTACGCCAGGTCTTCCACGGCGCGGACAGCCCGCCGGCTGTCCCGATGGACCCCTTCGGCGAGTTGGCGCTGCTGCCCGACCGTCCCTCACAAGCCAAGCTCCAGGAGCTGCGCAAAGCCGTGCAAGCCTGGCTGACCGGCGGCCCCGGCGCGCCGGCGCGGGCGATGAGCCTGGAAGAATCGCCGGCGCCGGTCGAGCCACGGGTCTTCCTCCGCGGGAATCCCCACAACCTGGGCGAACCCGTCCCGCGCCGGTTCCTCGCCGCCCTGGCCGGCCCCCGGCGCGCGCCGTTCCGCGACGGCAGCGGCCGGCTCGAGCTGGCCCGGGCGATCGCCAGCCGGGACAACCCGTTGACCGCCCGCGCGCTGGTCAACCGGGTCTGGATGCACCACCTCGGCACGCCGCTGGTCGCCACCCCGGGCGACTTCGGCCTGCGGAGCCAGCCGCCCACGCATCCGGAGTTGCTCGACCACCTGGCCGCACAGTTCCTGAAAGACGGCTGGTCGATCAAGGCGCTTCATCGCCGCATCCTGCTCTCGGCGGTTTATCAGCAGCGGAGCGACGACCGTGCCGAGGCCCGCGCGGTCGACCCCGAGAACGCGCTCTACTGGCGGATGAACCGCCGCCGGCTCGACTTCGAGGCCACGCGCGACGCCCTGCTGGCCGTCTCCGGCCGGCTCGACAGCCGGATCGGAGGGCCGCCGATGCCCAGCCTGACCGGCCCCGGTGCCAACCGCCGGACCGTCTACGGCTTCATTGATCGCCTCAACCTGCCGGGTCTGTATCGCACGTTCGACTTCCCCGACCCCAACGCGACCAGCCCCCGCCGCGACCAGACGACCGTCGCGCCCCAGGCGCTGTTCCTCATGAACCACCCCTTCGCGGTCGATGCCGCCCGCGCGCTCATCGCCCGCCCCGAGGTCGCCGCGGCGCGCGATCCCGATGACAAAGTCAATCAGCTCTATCGCCTGATCTATGGCCGAGCGCCAGGCGTTGATGAGGTTGCGATGGCCCGCGAGTTCCTGGCCGGCTCCGCGGTGGGAACGGACTCCTGGCGGGCGCTGGCCCAGGCGCTCCTGATGGCCAATGAGTTCGTGTTCGTGGATTGAGCGGATCCAATGCGGGTTTCGACCTTTGGAAGCCGAGACGGAGACGCTATGATGAACGATGCGGAGATCCCATTCCCACCAGGCGGTTCTTCGGGAGATCGGCCATGGCCAAGATCGTGCTCGATTCAACGACGTCTGCACGGCTTCGATGGGTTAAGGAGCCGGTTGAACTCGTCGACGAGGAGGGATCTCGACTCGGCACGTTCACACCGGCTGACAAGAAGAGCCCGTATCGCGACGTGAAGATTCCCTTCACCCAGGAGGAGCTTCGACGCTTCGCAGAACAAAAGGGGGACCGCACGCTCGCCGAAATCCTGGCTGACCTGGAAAAGGGCGCTCGCGAATGATGTCGTCTCCGTTGAAGGCCGCTTGTACCGGTCCCCCAACCATGATGGGAGGGTCGGATTGGATGTCCTCGTTCCAACCCCTCCAGGAGGTGAGCCATGTCCAGCGTGGTCCTTGATTCCAAGGCTCTCGAACAACTGCAACAATTCGAAGGACGAGTGGAGATCCGCAACCAAGCGGGTGAATTGGTGGGCTATTTCATGCCGCCCGATGATCGTTCGCTCGAGTCCTTGCTGTACCGAGACGTAGAGGTTCCCTTCACGGATGAAGAGCTCGACCGCTTCGAGAGCGAGCCGGGTGGTCGCACCCTGGACGAGATCTTGAAGGATCTGGAGAAGCGGTCATGAACTTCACCGTCGTCTGGAAACCGGAAGCCGAACGGCGGTTGGCGACGATCTGGACCGATGCCGCGGATCGGACCACCATCACGGGAGCCGCTGCGGCCATTGACAAGGCACTGAAGAGCCATCCGGAACGCCTCGGCGAGTCTCGCGGTAAAGGGCGACGCATCTGGCTCGAAGATCCGCTGGGCGTGATCTTCCGGGTCTCTCCTCCGGATCGCATGGTGACCGTGCTGACAGTCTGAACCTACGAGCGACGAAGCAAGAGCTGACGAGTGGTGATCCGCCCATGGCCGAGTCCGCGATGGAAACAAGCCGGAGCTTGACGACTGACCGCGGGAAAGGGACGGTTGGCTCGCAGCCCGAGCGTCTGACGTCGATCGACGCCCTCCGGGGCTTCGACATGTTCTGGATCGTCGGCGGCGACGACATCGCGCGGGCCCTGGGGAAGTGGTGGGGCACGCCGGCAGGCCGGCGGTTCGCGGACCAGTTCGAGCACGTCGCGTGGGAGGGGTTCCGGTTCTACGACCTGATCTTTCCCTTGTTCCTGTTCCTGGTCGGGGTGGTCTTGCCGTTCTCGCTCCGGAAGTCTCTCACGGGCGCCCATCCCAGGAGTGCGGCCCTGGGGCGGACCGCGCGGCGGGTCGTGCTGCTGTTCCTCCTGGGATTGATCTACAACAATCTCTTGCAGTTCAACTTGGCGAACCTGCGCGTGACTGGCGTCTTGCAGCGGATCGCCATCTGTTACGGGATCGCCGCGCTGATCTTCCTGTTCACGAAGGTCCGCACCCAGGTGATCCTGTTCCTCGCGATCTTGGTGGGGTACTGGGCCATCCTGATGTTCGTGCCTTCGCCGGAATCGCGGGCCGGTGACTTCGCCAGGGAGACCAACCTCGCCGGCTACCTCGACCGGCATTACCTGCCCGGGAAGATCTACCCGGCGTATTACGGCTACGGCGACAACGAGGGGCTGCTCTCGACGATCCCGGCGGTGGCCACGACCTTGCTGGGGGTGCTGACCGGCCACTGGCTGCTGATGGACCGGAATCGCTGGAGCAAGGCCGCGGGCCTGGCGCTAATGGGGCTGGCCTGCCTGGGTCTGGGGACCCTCTGGGGCCGCGACTTCCCGATCATCAAGATCCTCTGGACCAGCTCGTATGTGCTGGTCGCGGGCGGCTGGAGCCTGCTGCTCCTGGCCCTCTTCTACACGATCATCGACGTGCTGAAGCTCCGCGCCTGGGCGTTTTTCTTCGTCGTCCTCGGCGTCAACGCGATCACCATCTACGTCGCGTCGCGGATCATCCCCTTCGACGACATCTCCCGGTTCCTCCTGGGCGGCGCCGCCCGGCTCTCGGGCTCGTTCGGACCGGTCGTCGTGCCGATCGGCAGCGTCATGATCGAGTGGCTATTCTTGCTCCACCTGTATCGGAATCGGATCTTCCTGAGGGTCTGAATCAGAAAGGAGCGTGACTCATGGCGTCGCCATTTCCGGGAATGGACCCATATCTCGAGGGGTCGCAGTGGATGAGCGTCCACGCGCAGTTGGCCTCGGTTCTCGTCCGGCAGTTGAACCCTCAAAGTCTGCCCCGATTCATCGCGCTGCAGACACGTCGCTTTGTGAGAGAGCGACCAGATGGGGAAGGGATCCTGATCGGGGACAACTACCCCGATGTTTTTGTCCACAGACAACAGCCATCCCGGCCGGGCGGCCAAACGCTGGGGACCCTGGTCCCACCACTCCGAATGACCACCATCATGCGGACACCGGTGCCTCATGTCACCGTCACGATCCGCGATGTCGAGCACCACCACCTCGTGGCCGCGATCGAGATCCTCTCCCCAACCAACAAGCGGGGCGAGGGACGCCGCGAATATCTCCGGAGGCGTGATCGCTTCCTGGGGAGTGACGTCCATCTCTTGGAGATCGACCTGCTTCGAAAGGGACGGCGCGTGCCGATGGAAGAACCACTGCCCCCCGCTCCCTACTTCGTGTTTCTCAGCCGTGCCGACCAACGGCCGGTCACTGAGGTCTGGCCGATCATGCTGGATCAGCCTCTGCCCGAGATCCCGGTACCATTGCTCCCGGGCAACGCCGACGCGAGGCTCGACCTGCAGTCGGCCTTGACGACGGTTTACGACGAGTATGGTCTCAATTACCTGATCGATTACTCCAAGCCACCCAAGGTCCAACTCTCCCCCGAAGAAGATGCCTGGGTCGATGAGCACCTTCGCGCGGCAGGACTGCGTCCCTGAGGCGAAACCAAAGGAGTTCCGCCATGTCCAGCAACTTGCCATGCCGGCGCGACACGACCTCGGCTCTGACCCGTCGCGAACTGCTCGGACGGTCCGGCATGGGGTTCGGACTGCTCGGCCTGGCGGGCGTCCTGGCCGATGACCGAGCGATGGGCGGGATTCCCGCGGTTCGCACTGGATCATCATCGTCCGGTTCACTCGGCCCGATGGCGCCGAAGTCGCCGCACTTCCCCGGCAGGGCCAGGCAGGTCGTCCACCTGTTCATGAACGGCGGGCCGTCGCAGGTCGACACCTTCGACCCCAAGCCGATGCTGGCGAAATACCATGGCAAGAACCTGCCGAATCCCAACCTCCGCACCGAGCGGAAGACCGGCGCGGCCCTGGGATCGCCCTTCGCCTTCCGGCAGTACGGCCAGAGCGGCATCGCCGTGAGCGAGCTCTTCGCCCGCACGGCCGCGGCGCACATCGACGACCTGTGCGTGATCCGCTCGATGGTCGCCGACGTGCCCAACCACGAGCCGTCGCTGATGCTGATGAACTGCGGCGACGGCCGCTTGCAGCGCCCGAGCATGGGGGCCTGGATCACCTACGGCCTGGGTTCGGAGAACCAGAACCTGCCCGGCTTCCTCGCGATGTGCCCGGGCGGTTATCCCATCGTGGCGACCCAGAACTGGCGCGCCGCCTTTCTCCCCGGTGCCTACCAGGGAACGTATATCAACACCCAGCACACCGAGGTCGACAAGCTGATCGAGAACATCCGCCACGACGCGGCGACGCCGGCCGAGCAGCGACGACAGCTCGACCTGGTGCGCCGGCTCAACCAGCGGCATGCCGCCGTGCGCCCGCACGACCCGGCGCTGGAAGCCCGGATCGAATCGTTCGAGCTGGCCTATCGCATGCAGGGCGAGGCCGCGGAGGCCTTCGACATCAACCGCGAGCCGGAATCGATCCGCGCGCTCTACGGTCCCGGCACCCAGGCGCGGCAGCTCCTGATCACGCGACGATTGCTCGAGCGCGGCGTGCGGTTCATCCAGGTCTGGAGCGGCGCCAGCCAGCCCTGGGACGACCACGAGCACATCGCGACCCACCATCGCCAGCTCGCCGCCGAGTGGGACCAGGCCATCGCCGCGTTCCTGACTGACCTGAAGCAGCGGGGGCTCTTCGACCAGGTGCTGGTGATCTGGGGCGGCGAGTTCGGCCGGACGCCCGTCGCCGAGCTGCCGGCGCTCTCCGGCCGCGACCACAACCACTACGGCTTCTCGATGTGGCTGGCCGGAGGCGGCGCCCGCGGCGGTTACGTCCACGGCGCCACCGACGAACTGGGTTTCGCCGCCGTCGCGGACAAGGTCCACGTCCACGACCTGCACGCCACGATCCTCTTCCTCCTCGGCTTCGACCACGAGAAGCTCACCTACCGATACGCCGGGCGCGATTTCCGGCTCACCGACGTCCATGGGCGCGTTGTCAAGGAGCTCATCGGCTGAACCATCGTCAGGCTGGGACGACTGGACTACCCGTTCCCAACAGAAGGTGTTCCTTGATACAATGCGGGTCGAAGATCCCGCCACGATCATCAACCCACCACGCCCCATGCCGACCCCAACACCCCGCACCCGCCCCCTTTTCCCCCTGGCGATCGTCGTGAGCCTGGCGAGCTTGGGCCTGGTCCCGTACCTGGCCGCTTCGTCCACTCGCGTGGCCCGAGCCGATGAGCCCGAGGCGCCTGCGACGCTCCCTCCCGCGGCCCGCAGGCCGGTCGACTATGCCCGCGACATCGCGCCGATCCTGTCGCGCAACTGCTATCGCTGTCACGGCCCGAAGAAGCAGCAGAGCGGCCTGGCGCTGCACCAGGAGGATCGAGCGATGGCCGGGGGCGACAGCGGGCCGGCGATCGTGCCGGGCAAGAGCGCCCAGAGCCGGCTGATCCGCTACGTCGCCGGGCTCGATGAGGATTACCAGATGCCGCCCGAAGGGGCGGGCGAACCCCTGTCGCCGGAACAGATCGGCCTGCTCCGCGCCTGGATCGATCAGGGGGCGAAGTGGACCAGCAGCGCCCAGCCGGCCGCCGCGGCCAGCTCGGCCGCGACCAGCGATCACTGGTCGTTTCGGCCGCCGCAGCGAGTCACGCCGCCGGCCGTCAAGAACGGCGCCTGGGTGAAGAACCCGATCGACGCGTTCGTCCTGGATCGTCTCGAACGCGAGGGGATGTCTCCCGCGCCCGAGGCCGACAAGATCACGCTGATCCGCCGGCTCAGCCTGGACCTGATCGGGCTGCCGCCCACGATCGCCGAGGTCGATGCCTTCCTGGCCGATGACCGCCCCGACGCCTACGAGCGCCTGGTGGATCGACTCCTGGCCAGCCCGCACCACGGCGAGTGCTGGGGCCGCCACTGGCTCGACAAGGCCCGCTATGCCGATACCAACGGCTACGAGAAAGACCGCGAGCGCTCGATCTGGCCCTATCGCGACTGGGTCATCCGCGCCCTCAACGCCGATCGGCCCTTCGACGCGTTCACCATCGACCAGCTTGCCGGCGACCTGATCCCGGGCGCGTCAATCGATCAGCAGGTCGCCACCGGCTTCCACCGCAACACGATGATCAACGAGGAGGGAGGGATCGACGTCGAGGAGTTCCGGTTTGCCTCGATCGTCGACCGCGTCGCCACCACGGGGACCGTCTGGCTCGGCCTGACGCTCGGCTGCGCGCAATGCCACTCGCATAAGTATGACCCGATATCCCAGCGCGAGTATTACCGCTTCTTCGCCTTCCTCAACAATGCCGACGAGCCCGAGATCGAGCTGCCCGATGCGGCGATCGCCGCCCGGCGCGCGGCGGTCGAGAAGGAGATCGCCCGGCTCGAAGCCGGCCTCAAGGACCACTATCCCTCCGACGGACCGGGCCGCCTCCGGGCGAAGCTTGCGGCCTGGGAGGCGTCGATCCGACCCGTGCGCTGGACCGTCCTGAGCCCCACGCGGCTGGCCTCGAAGAAGCATGCGACGATGACCGTCCTGCCGGATCGCTCGGTGCTGGTCGCCGGCGACAAGCCCAACAACGACGTCTACGAGGTCGAGCTGGCGAGCGACCTCAAGGGGATCACGGCAATCCGCCTCGAGGTCCTGACCGATCCCAGCCTGCCCGAGGGCGGTCCCGGTCGCGCGCCGTTGTTCCAGGTCGGCGACTTCCTCCTGACCGAGTTCCAACTGGCGGCCGCGCCGCTGGGCGATGCAGCCGGCCAACCGGAGCCGCGCCCGGTCCGGCTCGCCAATGCGACCGAGGACTTCGCCGCCAAGGGTCGTGGGGCGGCCCTGGCCATCGACGGCAAGACCGACACGGGCTGGAGTGTCGAGGGGGGCGTCGGCAAACCCCACGCCGCCGTCTTCGAGCTGGGACGCGACCTGGGCGACGGCCGCGACACCCGGCTGGTCGTGACCCTGCACCAGGAGTATATCCACCAGATGACGATCGGGCGGTTCCGGCTCTCGGTGACGACCGACCCGCGCCCGGTGCGGGCCTCGGGCCTGCCCGCCGATCTCGAGACGGTCCTGCGGATTCCCCGCGCCCTGCGGAGCGACGCCCAGAACCGGCGGGTGGAGCATCATTACCTGGCGGTCGCGCCGGAGCTCGCCCAGGCGCGGAAGCCGATCGAGGCCCTGCGCCGGTCGTTGCCGCGGTTCGCCACGACCATGGTGATGCGCGAGCGACCGCCCCAGCACGCCCGGACCACGCACATCCACCGCCGCGGCGAGTTCCTCAAGCTGGCCGAGCCGGTCGAGCCGGGGGTCCCGGCCGTGCTTCACTCCTTGCCCCCCGGGGCACCGCTCAATCGCCTGACCATGGCCCGATGGCTGGTCGATCCTCGGAATCCTCTGGTTGGACGCGTGGTGATGAACCAGTTCTGGCAGACCGATTTCGGTCGGGGATTGGTCAGCACGCCCGAGGATTTCGGCACCCAGGGGGCCAGGCCGACTCATCCCGAGCTGCTCGACTGGCTGGCGACCGAGTTTCTCCGCCAGGGGTGGAGTCTCAAGGCGATGCACCGCTTGATCGTCACCAGCGCGACCTATCGCCAGAGCGCGCACGCCACGCCGGAGCAACTGGCCCGCGACCCGAGGAACGAGCGGCTGGGGCGCGGCCCGCGGTTCCGCGTTCCGGCCGAGGTGGTCCGCGACATCGCCCTCGCGGCCAGCGGGCTGCTCGCCACCCGCATCGGCGGCCCGAGCGTCTTCCCGCCCCAGCCCGAGGGGGCCACCGCGCTGGCCTACGGCATGCCCGCCTGGCCGGTCAGCACGGGCGAAAACCGCTACCGCCGCGGCCTGTATACCTACCTGAAGCGGACGTCGCCCTACGCGGCCTCGATCACGATGGATGCCCCCACATCGGAGACGACCTGTGTTCGCCGCGACCGGTCCAATACCCCGCTCCAGGCCCTGACCTTGCTCAACGACACTGTCTTCGTCGAGGCGGGGCAGGCCATGGCGCGGCGCATCCTGGCGGAGTGCCCCGATCGCACGACCGCCGCGCGGGCCGGTTATGCCTTCCGGCTCTGCCTGGCCCGGCCGCCGAGACAGGAGGAGCTCGCCCGGCTCACCGCGTTCTTCGACCGCCAGCTCGCCCGCTTTCGCGCGGGCGAGCTCGACGCAGCCCGGGTCGCCGGCCTGGGATCCCAGGACCCGCCGCCAACGCCCCTGCTGGCACCCACGCCGCCACCCGGCTCCGACCCCAACGAGCTGGCCGCCTGGACGGTCGTCGCGCGCGTGCTGCTGAACCTCGATGAGACCGTGACCAGGGAGTGATCGGCGAGCCGGCGCGGGAATCCGCATCCTCTCGTTCGTGACCGGGCCTCCGGACACCGTCCTGGTGTCCGGGCCAGGCTGTCGCGGTGTAGGAGCAGCTCAGCGCAGGAAGTCGCTCCGGACCGTCTTCTCGCGCTTCAGGTTCTCGAGTTCCCGCAGGAGCCGGTCCATCTTCTCCTCGAGCTCGCGGAGCCGGCGTTCATTCGGATTGCCGCGCGGGCCCGGCGCGGCTTCGCGGGGCGGTGCTGGGCGAGTGGTTGCCGGGGGTTGTGGCGGCTCCGGGGGACGAGACCGAGCCGGCGCCTCGGGCGGAGTCGCTCCGCGCCGTGGTCTGTCGCCCCGCGTCGCCTCCCGGCGCTGGAGCTCCTCGAGCCGTCGCGTCGCCGTCCGCAGCCGTTGCTCCAGCTCGCGGATCTGCCGCCGCGCGGCCTCCAGCTCCTGACGGTTCGCTGGACCCTCCGCCTTCTCGGTCTCCTCTCGCTTCGACTTCGCCCGGTCGAGACTGCGGAGATCGCTCCCCTTGCGCTCACGTCCCCGCGCCGCCTCGCGAGCCTCCTCGGCCCGCTTCCGCGCGTCCTCCCTTCGAGATTGCATCTCCTCGCGCATCCGCTCGCGAGCCCGCTCCATCTCCTGGCGGCCGCGTTCCATGGCGTCGCTCATGTCCTTGCGCGCGCGCTCCAGGGCCTCGCGCATCTCTTTCTCAACCGGCCCGCCGCTTCGGAACGACTTGCGCAGCTCCTCCCGCGACCGATCCAGCGCGCGGCTCAGGTCGTCCGCGGTCATCCCCTCCTTCTGTAGCGACCGATGGACCTCACCCACGGCCCGCTCCAGCGCCTTGCGGACCTCATCACCGACCGGCCCCAGCTCCTTGCCCAGCTTCTCGATCAGCTCCTTCAAGTGGGCCTCGATCCGCTCGGCCGTCTCGCGACCCTGGCTCTCCTTGGGCGTGTCGTCCTTGTCATCGGCCCGGAGCTGGGCCAGCAGGGTACGCTTAGTGTCCTGGAGTCTGTTGTACTCTTGCACCAGGTCGTCGCGTCGCTTCCGATACACGACCCCAGCCGGATCCTTATCAGGATTCTTGGCAATCCTCCTGATGCCCTTCAAGGCCTCGTCAACTGTTCCGAGCTCACGCTCAAGGTTCCATTCCCTCATCTCCACCCGCGCGAGGGCTTCGTGAGGTTCGAGTGACTTCAAGTCGTCCTGGACCAACTGGTCCACCCGGTCGGCCCGCCGGTCCAGGTCGGTGCGAGCAGGTTCGGTGGTGTCCTTCTGGGCCCAGCTTGGGGCCAGGGGCAGGAGCAGGGCGGCGAGTCCCATCACGGCGAGTCGTCCGGCCCAGGAGAGGCGTTTGGGGGTCTTGGCGCGCACGATCATTCGCAACCTCCGTTTCAGGCAGGAAACATGACCATTGCCGAGTGTGGCCGGGGCGATGCCCGCGGCCGGGGTGGTCCGAGCACCCGAGACGAATTCCAGCGCCGCCAGGAGGGCGGCCGCGTAGGTCCTGGCATTCTGGGGCATGGCCCAGACGACCCAGGCGTCGCAGCACTGCTCCTCCGCCTCGCGCAAGGCGCGGCGGAGCCACCAGACGACCGGGTGCCACCAGTACAGTCCGGCGACGAACAGTTCCAGCCAGCGGACCCAGTGGTCGCGCCGCTTCAGGTGCGCCAGCTCGTGGAGCAACAGCGCCGTCCGCTCCGGTTCACCCAGGTTCGCCCAGAGCTTCAGCGGCACCAGCAGCCGGGGACGCGTCCCGAGTGCCCAGAGCATCGGAGGGACTTCCCCCGGGACCAGGCAAACCGCTGCGCAGGGCTGCAAACCGAGTCGTCCGGCCAGCTCGTCGGTCCGGGCCTGCCAGTCGTCGGTCACCGGCCGGAACTGCCGCAGCACGCGGTGGAAGCGGACGATCCGCGCGACCGCCAGCGACCACCAGCCGAGGGCGCCGGCCAGGACCAGGCCCAGCACGAGCGGCTCCCATCGACCCACAGCCGCAAGAATCGAGCCGCGGCCTGAGTCCTCGCGAGGCGGGATCACCAGGGATGGATTGTCGGCGGGGGTCTCGCCCGAGCGCGGCACCCCAACCGGTCCAGTGAAGGCCTCGGCGACGGACCTCGCCGTGCCGATCTCGACCGGCGGCTCGTCGCGCGGCTCGGCCGCAACGATCTTGGCCGGCTCGGTCGGTCCAGCCGCCGCGGCGCGGGCCAGGATTGGCAAGCGCACTGGCACGACCGGGGGCGTGATCAGCTTGACGAGGGCCAACAGGCAGAGGCTATGGATCAGGGCTGGCCGGCGGCAGGTCCGGCCCAGGATGGCCACCACCGCCGCCAGGACGGTCACGGCCATCGCGTTGCTCAGCATGTCCTGGACCAGCCGTTCCATGCGCAACGGGCCTCCTCAGCTTCCGGTGTTGCGGATCGTCGTCAATCCCCGGGTCCGCTCCCACCGCCGCCGCAGGAGCGGCGGCGGTATGCCGGCGGTCCGGATCCTCCCTGTCGAGGCCAATCCGATCCCGGACCCGGGTCCGCGCGATCCTCCGGGACTTCGGGCTCCTCGATGATCGCCCGCAGCGCCAGGCGGTCCTCCTCGGTCAGATCCTGGGCCCGCGCCAGGTGAGTCAAGAGCGGCGTCAGCGAGCCGTCGCAGAGCGTCTCGGCCAGCGAGCGGAGCCGTCGGCCGATCAGCTCGTCGCGATCCAGAACGGCCGTGAACACGTGGACGTACATCGTCCGATCGCGCCGGACGTATCCCTTGGCCTCCATCCGATCGAGCAGCTTCTGAACCGTCGCGTACCGCGCCGCGCCGCCGCCGGGATACATGACCTCCGTCACCTGCCGGATCGTCGCCGGCCCCCGCTCCCAGAGCAGCCGCAAGACCCCCAGCTCCGATTCCGTGATGTCCCGCGCCGGTCGAGCCATCATCCCTCCCATAGTCGTTTTGTCTGAACTTTCAGGCGTTTTGTCTGACTTGAGCATACGGGGGTTGCAGCATCCAGGTCAAGGGGGTGGCGGAGAACCAGTCCAGGAGATCTCTGGGGGTGGCTGGCGGGCTCTCAACCGAGTGGCCGATCAGGGAGCCGCTCAACAAGAGGATTCGTCGGATCCCGGTCGAAATTCTTCCGGCACGGAGGGAAGAGACGATGATCCGGGATCGTCGTGGGCGGCTGGGAAAGCGGGCGGGGGTGGCACGGGAGAGTTCTGGACAGTCGTCAAGTTCTGGACAGTGGTCAGTGGTCAGGAGGAGAGGGGTGGGGAGAAGTGCCCCCTCTCGTCGCCGACCACTGACCACCGCTCGCGGGGAAGCGACTCACCCGGCCGGGGTGGTCGGTTCCCCGGGAGGCCGTGGCGTGGCCTGTCGGGGCCATCGCACCGGCTTGCTCGCGGCAGGGCGAAGCTCCGGAGGAAATCCGGCTGGGGGACGGAGCCTCGCCCTTCGAAGGGTTCCCTCGGTTGGTCAAATTGTGCTCACCGGGGTCACAATGGGGAGCGTGCCGATCGGCGAGCCATTGATCGGCGAGTTGCCTGCTGGGAACGTCTGGCCGATCGGCGACGGATTGATCGGCGAGTTGCCTGCTGGGAGCGGGTTGCCAACCGGCGACGAATTGATCGGCGAGCGGACCGTGGGGAACGGGTTGACGACCGGCGATGGATTGACCGGCGAGTTGACCAAGGTCAACGGGGTGATCGCCGACATGCTGAGCGGGAGCGAACCGAGCGCCAGCGAGCTGAGCCCGAGCTGGCTGAGCCCTGAGCCCAACCCCGATGTGATCGACGAGGTGTTCGTCGGTCCCAGGGCCGTCACCGGCGTCGCCACGCCTTCCAACGCGAGGAGCACGGCTTGCACCAGGGCCGCCGCCGTGGTCGTGGTGGTCGTGGTGGTCGTCGGGGTGGTGGAGGAGGTCGTGGTGGTCGGGGTGGTGGTCGTGGTGGTCGGGGTGGTGGTCGTGGTTGGCGGGGTCCCTGTGGTGGTGGTCACGGTCGTGGTGTTGGTGCCGGCGTTGGTCGCGATGGTCGAGGTCACGGTGGTTATTCTCCCGGTCGTTCCGATCGTCCGGGTCGTCGAGACCGACATCGAGAGGGGCCCCCCGGTGCCCGGGGACGCCAGAGCCACGGACATGGCCCGGAAGTTCTGTGCGGCCAATTGAGTCACGTGATTGATCTGAGCCGGCGTGAGCGATGCCCCCGTAAAGGTGGTCGAGAAGCTCGTGATGGGCTTGCTGGAGCCGGCTGCCGATACGGAGACCGTCACCGTGGTCTTGGCCGCGACCGGTGCATGCTCCTTCTGGGCCGCTTTGATCAATTGGTTGCGGAGGGCCTTTTCGTGTCCCTGGCGCACCTCGGCGACCCCCTTGATCAACTGGGTCTCGCTGGGTTTGGTCGCAAGAATGGATTCATACAGACCGGTCACGACTTGACCGGCGTGGGTCCCCGCGAGGGCCGCAGCCTTGTGGGCCACCGCCGCGGCATGCGACGCCGCCGAGAGGACCACCCGATCCTCCAGTTGGGAAAGCGAACCCGAGAGCGTCGGAACGAAGCGCCGCCGGTCGCGACGCGATCGCGGAGAACCGGCCTCAAGCAAGGTGGTTTTCCAGGGGTGAAACATGGCTGAACCTCCGGAGCAGACGTCCCAAGACGTACTTCGTAGCTCTCTCCCACGAGACGAGCGTCGGGTCCACGATTCATGCTGCTCTGCTCACGCGTGGACGTTCTGAAGTCTGGATAGATGCAACTCACGTGCCACCGCCGTGGGCAAGACATCCGCGGTCCTTCCGCGCCTCCTCCCAGGGCATCGGGCTCCATGGTGGGTGCATGGTCGATTGTGACCGGGCACTCCGCGGAAGTGGTCGCGGGGACCACGGCCGAGGAGACAGGAGGCCGGCGACCGATCGCCGCTCGTGGGTAAGCCGCGGTCCATTGACGCAAACTCGTTTAATTTCAGATGATGCGAACGAGGCCGGCCCGAACGAGGCTGGCTGCGATCGGGCCGGGATGGGCGGCTTCGAGAATCTCGGGGAAAACTGGGACGCGCCGGGCGGTCGGGTCAAGGTATCGGACAGTGGGCGGGGACGCAGACCGGGGAGACGCACCATGCTGGGCGCATCGTCGCGCGGCGTGTGGAAGCAGTTGGATGGCTTGTTCCGCCACGGGGCGGCGGGTCATCTCGGCGACGCCGAATTGCTGGGCCGGTTCGTCGGGCGGCGGGACGAGGCGGCGGAAGCGGCGTTCGCAGCCCTGGTCGAGCGTTATGGGCCGATGGTCCTGGGCGTCTGCCGCCGCGTGCTGGGGGACCGGCACGAGGCCGAGGACGCGTTCCAGGCCACGTTCCTGGTCCTGGCGCGGAAGGCGGGATCGATCGCGCGGCGCGAGCAACTGGCCAACTGGCTCTTCGGCGTCGCCTGCCGGACGGCCCTCGACGCCCGCGCCCGCGCCACGCGCCGCAAGGCGCGCGAACAACGGATGCATGCGATGTCTGGATCGGAAGGCCGGCCGGCGGATGACGAAGCGCCGATCCTCGACGAGCTGCGCGCGATCCTCGACGAGGAGCTGGCCCGTCTGCCGGAACGGTACCGTGGCGCCGTGGTCCTGTGCGAGCTGGACGGCCTGTCGCGCCGGGCGGCGGCCCAGCGGCTGGGCATCCCCGAGGGGACCCTCTCCAGCCGGCTGGCCCGGGCCAAGGCATTGTTGCGGCAGCGCCTGGCCCGGCGGGGACTGGCCCTCTCGGCCCTCGCCCTGGACACGGCGCTGATGCGCCAGGCCCAGGCCCGGACGCTCCTGGTCCCCTTCTCGCTGGTCGATTCCACGATCCGGTCCGCGACGTGCGTCGCGGCCGGTGCCGCCCTGGCCGAGGCCGCAACGGCCTCGGTCGCGACTCTGACTCAAGGAGTTCTCAAAGCCATGTTGCTCGCGAAATTCAAGGGAATTGCCCTGGGCCTCACCGCGGCGGTCATGACGACGGGCGTCGTCCTGGCGCAGTATTCCGCGGGCTGGAGTCCCCAGGCGGATGATCGCCTCAGCGTGCTGGAGCGAAAGCTCGACCGGATCCTCCAAGCCCTGGGCGGCTCGCAACGGAACCTGGAGCGGGCGAAATCCGACCGCAGGGCGGAGGCCAAAGGTGCCGGGGTCCACGCCGGTGGCGCGGAGGAAGCGGCCAAGAATGCGCCGGATGCCGCCCCGATTCCCTCGCCCGATCCCAAGAGTGCTGCACCCGACACCAGCCCGGATGCTGCGCCCAAGGCTAAGTCGTTCTACGACTACACCAGCCCGGATGCTGCGCCCAAGGCTAATCAGTCGTTCTACCACTACA
Organism: Isosphaeraceae bacterium; assembly: GCA_021324445.1. Classification (GTDB taxonomy): domain Bacteria; phylum Planctomycetota; class Planctomycetia; order Isosphaerales; family Isosphaeraceae; genus JAJPJC01. Next base: position 11,604 of record JAJPJC010000322.1, on the reverse strand, counting down.
ACCTCCCGGCGCAGCGGGTGCCGTATGATCCGACCGTGGTCAGGGGCAAGGGCACGAGGAACTCGGGGCCTCCTGTTGGCTCGTTGTCGGGCCTCGCCGCGCGCGTCGACGCCCTGGAGCATCGGCTCGCCGAGCTGGAACGGCGATTCAACGAGATGGAAAACTCTTCAGTCGAGCTGAGCCGCGATCCTTCGACCCCAGGGGCAACGAATCGGACTCCCGCTCAGAGATGAATCTCGAGCGGCGGGTTTCCTGACCCCGTCTGGTCTCGTGCCGTTTGCTCTTGTCGCGCCAGGCTCCTCCGTCCACGATGAGAGGAGATCACCCGGTGAGAGGCTTGTTCCAACGGAGGGCAACTCGTCGTCGGGCTCTGGCACGATCGAGGATCAGGAGCGCATGAGACGGACCATGTTCAGGGCGCCAGGATGGGTGCTGGTGGCGGTGGGCTTGGCGGGGATCCTCTGGGCGGTGGGCCGGGGTGCCGGCGCCGCGGACCGCAGCCCCCGCTCGGGGATCGAGAAATCGGGCTTCGATGTCAAGGCTCGGCCCCAGGATGACCTGTTCCGGTACGTCAACGGGGGTTGGCTCACCGAGGCCGAGATCCCCGCGGAGTACGGCTGGTACGGCTCCTTCATCGAGCTCCGGGACAAATCGCTGCGGGATCTCCGCGCGATCATCGAGGAGGCCGCTGGCCGGAACGACGCGCCGGCGGGCTCCGAGGCCCGCAAGATCGGCGACCTCTATGCCAGCTTCCTGGACGAGAAGCGGATCGAGGACCTGGGCCTCACGCCGATCCGGGACGAGCTGGCCCGCGTCGAGGCGATCGCCGACAAGCCGGGCTTCCTCCGCACCCTCGCCGCGCTGCAGCGCCAGGGGATCGGCGGGTTGTTCCAATTGACGGTGGACCCGGATGCCAAGCGGTCCGATCAGAACGTCGTCTATTTGGCTCAGGACGGCCTCAGCCTGCCGGACGAGTCCTATTATCGGGACCCGAAGTTCCAGGGCATCCGGGAGGCGTTCCTCAGGCACCTGGAGCGGATGTTCGCGCTGGCCGGCCGGCCCGAGCCCGCCGCCGCGGCCAGGGATGTCATGGCCCTGGAGACCCGCCTGGCCCAGAGCCATTGGGACCGGGTCAAGAGCCGCGACCGGACCTTGACCTATAACAAGAAAGATCGCGCGGCGCTGGAGGCACTGACCCCCGGCTTCGATTGGGCGGCTTACTTCGACGTCATCGGAGCCAAGGGTGTGCAAGAGGTCATCGTCCGGCAGCCCGAGTATCTCACGGCGATGGCCCGGGCGTATCGCGAGATCCCTTTGAGCCAGTGGAAGACCTGGCTGGCCTGGAACGTGATCCGCGCGTCGGCTCAGGACTTGAACAAGGCGATGGTCGACGAATCGTTCGACTTCGAGCGGCGGCTCTCCGGCGCCCGCGAGCTCCCCCCGCGCTGGAAGCGGGGCGTGGCCGTCGTCGAGGACGCCCTGGGCGAGGCGGCCGGCAAGCTCTACGTCGCGCGGCATTTCCCGCCCGAAGCCAAGGCGCGGATGCAGCACCTGGTGCGCAACCTGATCGCAGCCTATCGCCAGGACATCCAGGACCTCGATTGGATGAGCCCGGAGACCCGGCGCAAGGCCCTGGAGAAGCTCGCCAAGTTCACGGCCAAGATCGGTTATCCGGACCAGTGGCGCGACTACACCAAGCTGGTGATCCGCCGCGATGACCTGGTGGGCAATCTCCGCCGCGCCGACGCGTTCGAGTTCGACCGCCAGTTGGCCAAGCTGGGCAAGCCGGTGGACCGGACCGAGTGGCAGATGACGCCTCAGACCGTCAACGCCTACTACGAAGCCGGCTTCAACGAGATCGTCTTCCCGGCCGCCATCCTCCAGCCGCCGTTCTTCCACATGCATGCCGACGACGCCGTGATCTACGGCGGCATCGGCGCGGTCATCGGCCACGAGATCGGTCATGGCTTCGACGACCAGGGGTCGAAGTACGATGGTGACGGCAACCTGAAGAACTGGTGGACCGATGCCGACCGCAAGGAGTTCGAGAAGCGGGCCCAGATGCTGATCGAGCAATACAACGGCTTTCAGCCCCCGCAACTCCCCGGCCAGCACGTCAACGGAGCGCTCACCATCGGCGAGAACATCGGCGACCTGGGAGGTTTGGCCATCGCCTACAAGGCGTACAAGCTCTCCCTGGGTGGGACCGAGCCGCCGGTCCTCGATGCTTGGACGGGTGAGCAGCGGTTCTTCCTCGGCTACGCCCGGATCTGGCGCTCCAAGTACCGCGACGCCGAGCTGTTGCGTCGACTGACCATGGACCCCCACTCCCCCATGGAGTTCCGCTGCAATGGCGTCGTGCGCAACCTTCCCGAGTTCTACGCGGCCTTCGACGTCAAGGAGGGCGACAAGCTCTGGCTGCCGCCAGACCGCCGCGTGCGGATCTGGTAAGACTCATGGGCCTCTCCGGAAATGCCGAAGAAAACCCGGCGGGCGGATTCTCCGATCGATGACGCCTGGGATGATCTCATGGCGTTGTACTGGGAGATGATCCGCGCGCTTCGGGCAAGGTCTGCGGTCTCGTTTCCCACCGGAGCCACGCTCCGGACCAAAAAATCGCGAGGAGACTGGCACACTCCGAGCGTTCTTGAGCATACAAGCGGGCCGGCTCGGCATGGACGCCGGGCATCACCCACCATTCCTCGCTTCAGGAAGGAGCGAACCGATGGTCCTTGTCTTGCGCTGGGCGCTCGCCGCCGGCCTGCTGTCGTCCCTGGCCTTCTGCGTGCTCGGCTTCCTCATCACCTTCGAATCGCCCACCGATCGCTTCTGCCCGAGTGTGTACAGCATCTTGATCGTGCTGTATGGGATCGGCATCGCCCGGCTGCTCCGGCCGGTGCTCCAGCGGGTGTGATCGCATTGCCCGGCGAGTGGCTGGTGTGGACCGACGCAAGGCGAGGCTATGCGCCGGGTTGTCGCCGGGACACCGAGGATGCATCGGTTTTCTTGGCCCGGCCGATCGCCGGCTCGCCGAGATAGTTCAGGTGCGATGCGGAGTTGACGTCGTAGTTCAGCAAGCCCTTGACCCGGACCATGGCGCTCGATGCGCCGGTCAGCATGATGTCGGCGGCCTCCGGCGCCGGGTCGCCCAGGACGAGCCGGCTGGCGCCCTGGGCGCGGAGCAGGGCGGCCCGCGCCAAGCCCCGCAGCTACGCCGTGCTCGCCCCGGTGACATCGATCATCAGTTTCCCTCCATCCACCTGCCAATCGGCCAGCGCGAGCTGACTCGTCCCGCTGGCGGATGGAGCCGGTTCGCCGGTTCGCCCGGCGTGATGGCCGAGCGGCTCGGGGCCGGGTATAGTGGTGGCAAGCTGTCGATTCGCGATTCTTGACTGCGCGGAGGACACGATGGGTGGTAAAGCCAACGCTTACTGCTCGTTCTGCCGCAAGAGCTACCGTGATGTCGGCCCCCTAGTCGAAGGCCCCGGCGACGTCTACATCTGTGGCGATTGCATCGAGTTATGCCAGTCAATCCTCGACCAGGAACGCCGCCGCCGCGGCGGGCTCAAAGGTCGCGTACCCTCCGTCCCGCCTCCCGAAGTGATCCGGGCCAAGCTCGATCTGGTGATCCGCGACGAAGCGGCCAGGGACGCCCTGATTCAGGCGGCGCGCCACCACTACGAGCGCGAAGACGGCGGGCCGCCGAGTCTGGTCCTGCTCGTCGGTTCGACGCGGAGCGGTCGGCTCCTGTTCACGCGAGCCCTGGCCCATGCCATCGGGGTACCGTTCGCAGAGACCCGGTTGGGCGCCGACCGAGGCCAGCCCGTCCTGCTCGAGCTCCTTCGAGCCAGCGGCTTCGAGCTCGACCGAGCCCGGTTCGGCATCATCTATGGGGACGGAATGGATCAACGGGCTGCTCAAGAGGCGTGGTCACGCCCGGCGGATTGGATGCGGGACCCGTCTCACCATCCCATCGAAATGGACATCTCCCACGTCCTGTTCATCGGCGGCGGGGAATTCGCCGGGCTCGACGAGGTCGTGGCCGGCATGGGTCGCCATCTGGAGCAGCCGGTGACCGGCGAGGCTTTGCTCGCTCTGGGGGTCTTGCCCGAGCTGGTCGGGCGCCTCTCGGCCATCGTGCGAGTGCCCTCGCTCGGCGAAGAGACCCTATCGCGGATCGTGTCCTGGGTGGATTTCAGCCGGATGACGAGCGAAGACATCTGACGGATCGCATGGCCGAGGAGTCGCGTTGCCCGGGGTCAAAGTCAACCTTTGCTTTCTCCAGCGCCCGGGCTTGTCCCATCGAGCGGCTTGACCTTCACGTTGCGGAACTCGATCCGGTACCCTTCGGCCTCGAGACCGACATAACCGCGGGGGACCTGGCAGTCGTGCCACTGGGTGGTGACGGCCCCGTTGACCCAGAGGGTCATGTCCTTACCCTTGCAGGTGATCTCGAAGACGTTCCACTCGCCGGCCGGCTTGACGCGCGAGCCGCGCTGTTGTTTCGACAGGTTGATCCGTTGGAGCTTCTTCTCAGCGACCGGCGTATCGCCGAAGAGGAAGCCCCCCGAGCCGTCGCCGGTCTGGGCCTGGTGCCAGATCCGCGCATCCGACGAGTTCCGCGCGTAGACGCCCGAATTGTAGCCCCGCTTGCCGGGGACCGGCGTGAAGCGCCACTCGACGTGGAAGATGAAGTCGCCCAGCTCTTTGTCCCAACGCAGCCACTCATGGCCGCCGTCCCCCGCGCAGACGAGATGTCCCGTCGCCGCCTCGAGCGACCATTGCGAACGGGGATTCAACGGGCGCCCCGGCGGGATCGAGCCGCGGGTCCAGCCCTCGAGCTGCGGTCCGGCGTGCGCCAGGAGATCGGTCCAGCCGCCGGGATCGCGCTCCAGGGCGCTGGGAGCGTCCCCCTGGTTCGCCCAGCACAGCCAGGGGAGTAATCCTAGCACGAGCGCTCCTGCCCATGGTCCGTGGTTCATTGTCCGTGGTCCATTGCCCGAAGTATTGCGCGCCGAGCCCATGTCTGATGCCCTCCGTAGGTCAGGCTTTTAGCCTGACAGGGAACCAGATCAAGTCAGGCCAAGAGCCTGACCTACTTTAAGACCACGGACGAAGTCAAGCCAGGGCCGTCTCCTTGCGCGCCCGCGTGCTCCTGAGGCTTCGCGGAGCCGGGGTCGCCCCGAGGAGCTCCTGGAACAGGCCATGATGGTCCAGATCGGCGATCGAGTCCACGACCCGATCCGGCTGGTAGGCATAGCGATCCAGGTCTTCGCGCCGGGTCCCGCCGCTGAGGACCAGGATCGTCTTGAAGCCCAACTGGACGCCGCCGAGGATATCGGTCTCCATGGTGTCGCCGATGACGACGGTCTGGTCGGTCGAGAGGCCCAACTCCTTGCGGGCCCCGCGCAACATGACGGGGCTGGGCTTGCCCACGCTGAACGCCTTCACGCCGCTGGCCACTTCCAGCATGGCCACGGTTGAGCCGCAACCCGGGCGCAGCCCCGACTCGGTCGGGCAGTTGGGATCGAGGTTGGTGGCGATCAGCTTGGCAACCACCAGGATCATCCGCAGCGCCGCCTCGACCATGTAGAAGCTGATGATCCGCCCCTCGCCGACGACCACGTAATCCGGATCCCGATCCACGATCGCGTAGCCGTGCTCGTGCAGGGCCGTCAGCAGGCCCCCTTCGCCGATGACGTACGCTGTGCCGCCGGGCTTCTGCTGCGCCAGGAACCGCGCGGTCGCCATGGCACAGGTGTAGATGTGCTCCTCTTCCACGTCGATTCCCAACCGGCCCAGCCGGGTGGCGACGTCCCGACGCGTCCGCTGGCTGTTGTTGGTCAGGAAACGGAACGGGACCCCATCCTTCCGCAACTGGTTGATGAACGTGTCCGCGCCCGAGATCAGGTGGCCGCCCCGGTAGACGACCCCATCCATGTCGATCAGGTATCCCAACATCAATGGATGTTTCTCCCAGACCTTGTTATCATCCCGGAAGCCTGCGGACGGAACCGGCGTGATCCGGCTCCCGGCGTGGGAGCGCGGTCCGTGCCGGGCCGCTCGCAGGTCGCAGACGTCCCGCGAATGGCATGCCACCGCGCGCCAGGCGGTGCCGCCAGCCCAGGACCCACGACGGAATCACCGGTCGAGGGACCAGTTGCGGCAAATCGTCCCGCGCCGGTGCAGCCAGCGGCCACCCGGCGGCTCTGCGCACCCCTTGAGCATGGAAACAGTAGGCAGTAGGCAGTAGGCGGTCAGAGCAAAGACCGGCCTGGTCTTTTTCTTCTTCTCTTCACTGCCTACTGCCTACCGCCTACTGCCTACTATGCACCGAGATCCAGTCCCGGCAGACCTCGAGGATCGCCGGGTTGAACTCGCCGGGCTGGCGCGATTGGCCGCGCTGGAAGCTCTCGGGCCGTGAGGCGGCCTTGTTGAAACCGTGGTCGATGCCGTCCAGGGCGAGGAAGGTGCCGTGGCCGGGATGGCCGCGGTTGACGATCCGCGCGATCAGTGCGTGGTCATCGTCATGAGAGACAAAATCGGCCTTGCCCCAGATCGCCAGCGCGTGACCGGTGAAGGATTCCCAGGCCGCCCCCAGGTTCTTGTCGGCAAGCTGGCGGAAGAACGTCAGGCTGCGGTCGACGAAGTAGCGGTCCTCGGTGATCGTCTGCTCGAGCAGGGAGCGGAGCCTGGGGTGCCGCGCGACGATCTCCCGGGGCGAGAGCTTCTCGGCGTAGAGGTAGGTGAGCAGGGCCGCGTCGTCCCGCAGTTGCCGGTCGATCGCCGACGGATCTGTGTTGGCGAGCTCCAACTGCCGGCGCGAGTTTTCGAGCATGTACTCCGTCCAGGTGCGCGCGATCGTTCCATACACGACGATCCCTTGGACGGGAACCTCGGAGGCCAGGAGCGGCGCCATGACCCCGCCCATGCTGTGGCCAAAGAGAAAGACCTTCTCGGCGTCGACATCGCTGCGTGCTTTGAGCATCCGCAGGGCCTGGCGGTAGCCGTCGAGCTCGGTGTCGAAGTCGACGTCGCGCGCCGGCCCGCCCTCGCTGTCGCCGCAGCCGGGCTTGTCGACCCGCAGGGTCACGTAGCCGTGGCGGGTGAAGTCATCGGCGATGGTCTTGTAGGAGGCCAGTGGCCCGATGGGATTGTCGACCGAGAACAGGCCGACGCCCTGGATCAGGAACAAGGCGGGATGCTTGCCCGCGCCTTTGGGCCGGGTGAGGATCGTCCGCAAGCGGCCGGCGCGGCTGGGGACCGCGCCGTAGATCACCTCGAAGGCGTCGCTGGTCTCGAGCGGGCGCCCCTTGAGCGTGACCTTCTCCTTGCGGGCGGCATCGCCGCGCCTCAGGTCGATGGTCACCCCGTCGCCGGCCTTCCGGCCGCCGATCATCCGGACGAACTCGCCCACACCCGTGATCTTCACCCCATCAAGGGCAACCAGGACGTCGCCGGCCTGGAACCTGGCGGCTTCCGCCGTCGAGCCGGGGATGACCTGCTCGATCGCGATCCCGGTCCCCGCGTCGAGCCTGAGGCGCTTGCGTGCCTCCTCCTCGACCGACCTGATCCTCGCGCCGAAGAAGGCCCCCCGCTTCAGCCCGCCCGCGGGCTCGGCCGGGACGTCGAGAGCCGGCGCCGGGGATGAGAGGGTGGTGACGATCGACAGACAGAGTGCGGTCAACATGCAGCGATCCTCCCAGGAGACGCTTGATGCCGGAATGACCTCGCCTTGAGACCAAGCGAATCTCATGCGAAACTGGACCTCCAGGTCAACCGTTCGGCCGAGAGGGTTTGCGGTCATGAGTACCATCATCAGTCCCGCCCCGCCACGGGCGATCGTTTATCCCGAGAGCGATGGACGGCCCATGGCAGATAACACCTTGCAGTTCAAATGGATCGTCGTCATCAAGGAAGGGCTCGAGGCCGTGTTCCGACACGATCCCAACGTCTTCGTGGCCGGAGACCTCCTCTGGTATCCCGTCGAGGGCGAACCCACCATCCGCCGCGCGCCGGATGTGATGGTCGTCTTCGGCCGCCCCAAGGGTAATCGAGGCTCCTACCGACAGTGGGAAGAGGAGAGGATCGCCCCACAGGTCATCTTCGAGATCCTTTCGGCGGGCAACCGGTTCGGAAAGATGCTCGAAACGTTTCAATTCTATGAACGGTATGGAGTTGAGGAATATTATATCTACGACCCGGATGACGGCTCCCTGGAAGGATGGCGGCGGGAGGCGAACCGCCTTCAGAAGATTCCCGAGATGGCCGGTTTCCGCAGCCCTCTCCTGGGCATTCGCTTCGAGCCGGGCGAGGGACCCAATAGCCTCATCATCATCGGCCCGGACGGCAAGCGGTTCTTGACTCATGTGGAATTGGTCGAGCGACTCGAGTTCGCAAACCAGTTCGCCCAGGCCGAACGCCAGCGCGCCGAGGAGCAGGCCCAGCGCGCCGAGGCCGAACGCCAGCGCGCCGATCGGCTCGCCGCCCGATTGCGGGAGCTGGGCGTCGAGCCGGATTGAGAGGGCATTGAGCGAAGCAGCCATGCGACGCATCCTGTTCCCGATTCTCGTGTTCTGGTGCATGGCCCTGTCAAGTCTCCCGCGGTTCTCCGCCGCGTTGGCCCAGGAGGCCGATCCGGCGCGCACCACGAACCGGCTCTTGCGCGCAGGCGCCGCCGCAGTCGAAATCGCGCCGCAAGAATTCCCAGTCCTGGTCAACGGCGGGTTCTTGCCGGCCCGCGCGACCAGGGTGAACGACCCGATCCGGGCCAGGTGCCTGGTGCTCGACGACGGCTCGACCCGGCTGGCGATCGTCGTGGTGGATAGCTGCATGATGCCGCGCGAGCTGCTCGACCGGGCCAAGGCCCTGGCCCGGGAGAAGACCGGCATTCCGATCGATCGGATGCTGATCTCCGCGACGCACACCCACTCGGCGCCGTCGGCGATGGGGGCCCTGGGCACCCCGGCCGACGCCCATTACGTGGCGATCCTGCCGGTCCGGATTGCCGAGTCGATCGAGCGCGCCACCCGGAACCTCGAGCCGGCGCGCCTCGGCTGGTCCGTCCTCGACGACCACGAGCACACCTTCTGCCGGCGCTGGATCCGCCGCCCGGACCGGATGATCGACGACCCCTTCGGCCAGCGGACGGTGCGGGCCAACATGCACCCGGGATACCAGAATCCTGACGCCATCGCCCCCTCCGGCCCGGTCGACCCGGGCCTGACCGTGCTCTCGGTCCAGTCGCGCGCCGGCCGCCCCATCGCCGTCCTGGCCAATTACTCGATGCACTACTACGGCGCCCAGCCGGTTTCCGCCGACTATTACGGCCGGTTCGCCGCCGCACTGGCGAAGCGGATCGGTGGCGCGACCGAGTCTGCCGATCCGCCCTTCGTCGCGATCATGTCCCAGGGCACCAGCGGCGACCAGATGTGGATGAATTATGGCCAGCCCCGGAAGGATCCGGGTCTGGATGCCTATGCCGATGCCGTCGCCCAGGTCGCCCTCCAGGCCTACCAGTCGATCACGTATCACGACCAAGTCCCGCTGGCGATGACCGAGACGACGCTCGTCCTCGGCCGCCGCGTGCCCGACGCCGCGCGGCTGAGCTGGGCCAGGGCCGTCATCGCGAAGATGGGCGATCGCGATGTCCCCCGCACCCTGCCGGAAGTCTACGCCCGGGAAGCAATCTTCCTGCATCAGGAGCCCCGGCGCGAGCTGAAGCTCCAGGCGATCCGGATCGGCGAGCTGGGGATCACGGCCATCCCCAACGAGGTGTTCGCGATCACGGGCCTGAAGCTGAAGGCCCAGAGCCCGTTCGATGTGACGATGAACATCGAGCTGGCCAACGGTTCGGAAGGCTACATCCCGCCCCCCGAGCAGCACGCGCTGGGGGGTTACACCACCTGGCCGGCGCGTACCGCCGGGCTGGAGGTCCAGGCTGAGCCGAAGATCGTCGCGGCCCTGCTGGGGTTACTGGAGCAGGTTGCGGGCAAGCCCCGGCGCGCCCTGAGGGTCCCGAAGGGCCCCTACGCCGAGGCGGTCCTGGCCTCGAAGCCGCTGGCCTACTGGCGGCTCGATGAGATGCAAGGCCCCACGGCAGTGAATTCGACCGGCCACGAGATCCCTGCCGGGTACATGGGCGATGTCGCGTTCTACCTGCCGGGTCCGGACGCCGCCGGTCTTTCCGCCGGCAACACGACCAACCGCGCGGCGTATTTCGCAGGGGGCCTGTTCAAAGCCGGGCTTGCCATCCAGGGGACCTACAGTGTCGAGCTCTGGTTCTGGAACGGCTTGCCGAACGAGGTCCGGCCCATCACCGGCCATCTCTTCGCGATCGGCGGGGGACGACGGGTCGAGGGTTTACGGACCATTTGGGTCTCGGCGGCACGCAAGTGGCCCCGCGCCGCCTCTTCCTCGCCACGGGCGAGACCCCCGGCGCGGCCTTGGCCGGCAAGACCGAGATTGCCCCCAAGACCTGGCACCACCTCGCCCTGGTGCGTGACGGCAGACGCGTGACCATCTACCTGGATGGCAACTCCGAGCCCGAGATGACCGGCGAGGCGAAGGTGATCATGGTCAAGAACTCCCGGCTCTTCCTCGGCGGCCGTGGTGACGGCGTCGCCAACTTCGAGGGGAAGCTCGACGAGGTCGCCTTCTACGACCGGGCGCTCGATGCCGCCGAGATCGCCGCCCACGTCCGCGCGGCCAACGCTCGATGATCTCCAAGCCGTTCCTCAATGGGCCGCGATGGGCTTGGCGCTGCAGATGGGCAGGATGTCATCGCTCCCGCGGCGCGGGATGCCGTTCTGGCTCATCAGCGGCTCGGTCGCCTCGAGGAGCGCCTTGCGGCGGAAGGCCAGCGTCTCGGCCTGCTCGACCGTCAGCACGGCCAGGTCGATCCCCGGCCCGACCGCGGCGACCTTGGCCTCGACCCGGTCGCCTCCCTGCCCCGCCTGCACCTAGACTTCCTGGGCAGAGAGGACCAGGTGGGCGCAGGTGAGGATCTTCTTGCCGTCGAGGATCACGCCCGAACCGGCGGCCTCCACCGGGTTCTGCCGCGCCCACGGCCGCACCGGGTTGGGCAGCCGCATCACACTCGTGACCCGGACGATCGAATCCTCCGTCCCGGCGGCCCGGGCCGTAGCCACGGCTCCGAGATGTCAGCAGGGCCAGACCGAAACTCAAACCGATTGCTCGCGGGTTCATGGTGAGAACCTTGCCTCGCTGGGATTGTCTTGGGATCGAAGGGTGTCTGCCACTCTGATCAGTGATACGCGGTCCTGTTCGAAACCTTACACGGACGCGCAAAAAGAGGCGGGGAGGAACCTGGGAGCGCGCGTCGTGATCTCCCTGCCTCGCAGGGGCCGCAACAGATCAGCCCAAGGCAACGCCCTGGGAACCCTGGTCTGGTCCGCCGTGGCGGTCCTTGGTAAGATGGCCGCAGTCGTGGAATAGCCGTAACTCTTCGGAAAAAGGTCCGGCCGAGGTGATGGCCTTGAGAGTCTGTCCCGGAAGGGTGGGGAAGTCGATGTTGTAGGGTGGGTGAAACCCACCGATCTTCAAGCCCGCCAAGGCCTTCCGGTGGTGGGTTTCACCCACCCT
>JAJPJC010000300.1 GCA_021324445.1 Isosphaeraceae bacterium | reverse complement strand
GAGCCCCCCCTCTCTTCCCAGCAGCCCCGCGGGGGCGACAGTCACCCCTGTCGCCCCCGCGGGGCTCTCCCAAGGGGAGAGAGGCGCCGGAACGGTCCCAGGGGCTGTCGCCCCTGGCTCTTGACCACCGCCCCCATTCGGGGGCTCAGATACCTTTCGGAACAGACTCTTAGAGTCGGTTCCTGAAGCCCCCGCAGGGGGCGGACGCACGTCGCCAGGGGCGTCCGCCCCTGGGGAACCTCAATAGAAGGAGCGTGGCCCGGGCAGTGATCTCGACTTCGCCGCGCAGGCCGGTCTGCTCAAGGAGACGCTTGGGGATGCGAATGCCCCGGGAATTGCCGATGCGGATGATTCGAGACTTCAGGAGAGAAGCCCTCCAGTGCTGACAAGATGGCGACTCAGCCGGTGCCTGGCAACCCGAGTCGAGTCCGGGCTCCCAGCTTGATCCCTCCGCGAGGTCGCGGCGCGGCTCCAGGGAAGCCCTTGAGCGGCCTGGGCTGATCTTCGCCCTCGCGCAGCAGGTAGCCGGCATCGGTCCGCAGGCCGCGATAGCGATCGATGCGTCCCGAGGGCCATGTGACCTCGACAGCCTCGATCCGATCGGCTGGGCCAAGGCCGAAGTGGATGCGCGGGTCGGAGGCCGACTGGTAGCTGCCGCCGCCGATGCGCCAGACCACCCGGCGCCGGCCGCCGGCCACGACGGCGACCTTCGCCCCGACGGCGTCGCGGTTCGAGGCGCGGCCTTGCAGGCGGAGGGTCAGGAAGCGGCCGCGGTCGCTGCGGTTGTGCAGATAGGCCAGCGGCTGGTTGTGGGAGAGGATCAGCACGTCCTCCCGGCCATCGTTGTCGACGTCGCCCACCGCCAGGCCGCGGCCCATCCGCGGCACTTGCCACGGGGCGCCGGCCCGGTCCGACACATCGCTGAGGCGGCCGTCGCCGCTGCCGCGCAGGAGCTGCGCCGGCATCCAGTAGGGATAGTTGGGCCGCAGGTCGTTGACGTGGCCGTTGGCAGAGGCCAGGTCGAGGTGGCCGTCGTTGTCGAAGTCGAGCAAGCCGACGCCGAAGCCCAGCAGGCGGCGGGTCGCCTGGGAGAGCCCGGCCGTCGCGGTGGCGTCGGCGAAGGCGCCGCCGCCCAGGTTGCGGTAGAACGTGGTCGACTCGCCGTAGAAGTTGGTGACGACCAGGTCGATGAGCCCGTCCCCATCCAGGTCGCCCGCGGCGACCCCCATGCCGGCCTGGTAGACGCCCGAGGCGTTGCCGGCGACCCCGGCGAGGTGACCGGCCTCCTCGAAGCGCATCCCCCCGAGGTTGCGGTACAGGAAGTTGGCCGAGGAATCGTTGGCGACGAACAAGTCCACCCGGCCGTCGTCGTCGAGGTCGGCGGCGACCACGCCCAGGCCGCGGCCGTTGCGGTCCACGATCCCCGACTCGGCCGTCACGTCCACGAAGCGACCGCCGTCGTTGCGGAAGAGGTGGTCGGGCAGGGCCTCGGCATCGAGTGGGTTGCAATTGAGATACGCCCGCGAGTTCGCATCGCGACAGAGCCGCGGGTGGTCGAGGTCCCAGGCGGCGTAGTGGCAGACGTACAGGTCGAGGTCGCCGTCGTTGTCCAGGTCGGCGAAGGCTGCCGAGGTCGGCCAGTCGCGACGGCCGCCCAGTCCCCACGCGTCGGTGGCGTTCTCGAACGTGCCGTCGCCCCGGTTGCGATAGAGGGCATACGACCGCCATCGGGTGACGAAGACGTCGGGCCGGCCATCGCCGTCGACGTCCCCCACGGCCACGCCGTGCCCGTGGCCCCGAGGGAAGCGGCCGATGCCCGAGCGCTCGGTGCGATCCTCGAAGCTGCCGTCGCCCCGGTTGTGGAAGAGGCGATCACCCGAGCCGGCGGCGCCGGCCGAATCGTGGTCAGCACCCGGCCTGAAGGGGCCGCCCTGGACGCAGTAGACGTCCAGCCGGCCGTCGCCATCGTAGTCCAGGAGCGCCAGGCCGCCGCCGAAGGGCTCGGGCTGCTGATGGAGGGGCGTCTCGGCGTTGTCGTAAACGAAGTGCAGGCCGGCCGAGTCGGCATCGTCGCTGAAGGCGAATGCGCCGGTGGAGTGTGCGCCCTGGCTGGGGCGGGTGACCGGTGTGGGCTCGGGCCAGGGCTCGCTCGCGGCGGCACGGGCGAGCTCGTGCCGATGGGCCTCGGCCCGATCGAGCCGGGCCAGTCCCTCCCGGGCGGCCCGATCGGACGGATCGGCCCTCAGGGCCCAGGCATACACGGCGCGCGCCTCATGCCGGCGGCCGGCGGTTTCGGCCAGGCGAGCCAGCTCGGACCGCTCGGCCGCCGTGCCGGGCGGCTGGTCGCGCCAGAGGCGGAGCCGGTAGGCTTCCATCGCCCGCTCGACCTGAGCCTTGCGGCGGCGGAAGTCCGTGACTCGATCGGCCTGGCCAGCCCGATGCGCCAGCTCGGCGAGCCGCTCCAGCGCCGGCGTCGCCGCGGGGTCGAACCGGAGCCACTCCTCCAGGGCCCGGACCTCGCCCGATGCGTCGCCCCGATGGCGGCAGAGCCACGCTCGCACCGCCATCGACTCGGCCGCATCGAGGTGCTCCACTCCGAGGTGCCGCACGGCCTCCAGCACCTCGGCGGGCCGGCCGGCGCCGCGCGCCCAGTCGAGCCAGGTCCTCCAGACGGTGGCATCCGCACCGGCGTCCCGGCAGCGGCGCAGCCAGCGCTGGGCCTCGTCCCAATGGCCGTCCTCGATGGCCAAGCGGGCCTTCCCCAGCCAGACGCGGTCGTCCTCCGGCGCCAGTTGGCCGGCCTGCTCGAGAGTGGCGCGCAGGCCGTCGTAGGGGAGTCGCTCGATGTCGAAGTTGCTCAGCTCCTTCAGATCGCGGATCGGGTCCTCCGCCGTCGCGAGGCTGGCGTACAGCAGCGGCTTGACGTCGTCGAACCGGACCTCGATCTGCTCGATGTGGCTCAGCAGGTCGCGGACCCGGTCCAGGCCCGGACCGCCCCGGGCCAGGGCCTCCTCGAGCCGGCGCTCGGCGGGATGCAGCCGCCCCCGCGACAGGTTGGCCTTGGCCTCATGGTAGGCGCCGACCGGCTCGAAAACATACCCTGCGGGCACCCGGGCGAAGGCCCGCAGCGCGGCCTCGGGGCGGCCATCGAGTCCCTCGCAGATCCCCAGCCAGTAATCGGCCGCGGTGCCCAGCGCACCCAGGCGCGGCGACAGCACCGTCAGCCGTCGCCGCGCCCTCTCCAGCCGGCCGCGCGCGATCTCCTGCCGGGCCAGGACCAGCTCGCCCCGGGCCCTCCAGGTGTCGAGCCGGGCGTACCCGGCCCAGCCCAGGGCCAGCAGCCCCGCCAGGATCACCAGCCATCGCCAGCGCCGCCGCATCCGCATCATCGAAGTCTCATCTCAATAATTGGCACTCCTGATCGTGGCCGACCACCAGGGACGCCGTCAAGACCGCCGCACCCAGGCTGCCGGGAACCGATCCCGCAGAGACCCCCATCGCATACGATCCTGACGAACCACTCCTCGTTGCTGACGGGAGATCACGAGGCTACACTGACAGCCAAGCCGCAATCATTGGATCGGCGGCCGTGCCCGCCGGATCTTAGTTCACGCCGCGCGGGCTCTTTCCGGGAGAAAGGACATGGAGAATAACCTCCTGAGCATCGAGATCGGCAAACATGCCTACTTGCCTTATACGAATCTAGGGTCAGAAGACCGGCGCAACATCGATGTCTGGCTCGAACAGCTCCGGAATTGGCGGAACGACGAGTTCCTGCGCTCCAGGGCCAAGCGCCTCAAGCCCGATGAGGAGATCTACGCGGTGAACGCAGGTAATGATCTGTTCATCGCTTTCGAGATTGCCGATGGAAAGGTGATCCTGCGCTCGATCATCGGGAAGGAGCTCCTGCGCGCGTTTGGACGCCTGGAGGAGTTCAGCACGGCATGAAAGAGTTCATCCCGATTGCCATCGATCTGGCCCAGTGTCGGGCGGAGCTCGATCGATTTCAATCGCTCCTCGATTCCAAGCAAGAATTATCCGAACGGCATGACTTGCAGTTGCTGTTCCGGGAGTGCCGGCAGTTGACGGCCCTCATCGGCGGCGGCATTCCCAGGATGCGTGTGGCGAATCGATTAGCCTACGAGTTCCCGGTCTTCGGCGACTATGTCGCCGAGATTGTGATCGGGCACTTCGAAAGGAAGTGCTACTGCGCGATCGAGCTGGAGGATGCCCGTCACAACAGCATCTTCAATCAGCTCGAGGGGAGAGCGACGCCGGAGTGGGGGCGCCGTCTGGAGCATGGATTCGGCCAACTGGTCGATTGGTTCTTCTCGTTCGACGACCACAGGAACACCGCGGGCTTCGCGCGGCACTTCGATTTCGGCCACGTCGAGTTTTCTGGGATGCTGGTGATCGGCCGCTCCGGAGACCTCTCGGACCACGATCGCACCCGCCTGCGGTGGCGATCGAACCGCGTGACGATCAACACGCACCGGATCTCTTGCCTAACGTACGACGAGCTGTATGATGACCTGAACGACCATTGGCGGGTGTGGTCTCAGGTTGGCCAGAGGTGAGAGGGGCGTGTAGCCAGCTCCGTATCTTCGCGCCGGGTGTCGCGACTGCCCAGCCGGAACGCCCACGGGAATGAGCCGTGAACGACCCCAGCCCCGCCCCCGCGCCCCGCCTCATCCTGTCGCGCCGGGCTGCGTTCCTGGCCGCGGCCGTGCTCCTGGCCGGGCTCGTCTGGGCCGCCTGGCCGGCCCTGCGCACGATCGGCGGTTTCGGGACGAAGCCAGCGGGCCGGTCCCTGCCGGCGCGCGACGTCGCCGCCGATTCGCCGTACCCGAACGCGCGGCCGGGGGTCGCCTATGTCGGCGACGCCGTCTGCGCCCGCTGCCACCGTGAGATCGCCGAGGCGTATCGCGCGCACCCGATGGGCCGATCGCTGGCGCCGGTCGGGTCCGCCGGGGACGGCTCGCCGGCCGGCGCCGGGGTGGGCGTTTCGTTCGAGGCGCAAGGCGTGCACTACGCGGTCGAGCGCCGCGACGGCCGCCTGGTCCACAAGGCGACGCGGCGCGGACCCGACGGCGACGTGCTAGGCGAGGTCGAGGCCGAGGTCCGCTATGCGCTGGGCTCGGGGACCCGCGGCATCGCCTACCTGTTCGAGCGCGACGGTTTCCTCTTCCAGTCGCCGATCGCCTGGTTCGCGCAAGGGCGGCGCTGGGATGTCTCCCCCGGCTATGGCGAGTTCGCCACCCATCCCGATTTCGAGCGGCCGATCCAGACCGATTGCCTGTTCTGCCACACCAACCGGGTCCGCCCCGTACCCGGGACGCTGAACCGCTTCGAGGTCCCCATCTTCGAGGGCCACGCGATCGGCTGCGAGCGCTGTCATGGTCCGGGCGCGCTGCACGTGAAGCAGGGTGGGCTGTCGGCCGGCTCCGATTCGATGATCGTCAACCCGGGCAACTTGGCCCCCGCATTGCGAGAATCGGTCTGCCAGCAATGCCATCTCCAGGGTTCCTTCCGGTTCACCCGGGCGGACCGCCAGTCGTTCGATTTCCGGCCGGGCCTGCCGCTGCATCGGTTCTGGGCGGTCTTCCTGATGCAGAGGGGGAACCGCAACAAGTTCGAGGCGGTCGGCCACGTGGAGCAGATGGAATCCAGTCGCTGCTTCCGCGCCAGCGGGGGGCAGCTCGGCTGCATCTCCTGCCACGACCCGCACCGCGTGCCGGCGCCGGCCGCCAGGGCGGCCTATTATCGCGGCCGGTGCCTGGAGTGCCACGAGCAACGGGGCTGCGCCCTGCCCCTGGCCCAGCGCACGGCCCGGGGGCCGGGCGAGGACTGCGTCGCCTGCCACATGCCGCGCCCGGCCATCACCAACATCCCTCACACGGCGGCGACCGATCACCGCATCCCCCGTGGGGGAGCCGGCTCGGTGCCGGAGGACCTCCGCGTCGCACCGGGTCAGCCGGGGGAGCTTCCCCTGATGGACTACCACTGGGGTTTGATGACCCCGGCGGAGCGACGGGACGCCCAGCGCGACCTGGGCGTGGCCCTGGGCTGGGCGGCCCGGATCATGAGCACGGCGCCGCCACTGGCCCGGGTCGCCGCGACGCAAGCCCTCCCCCGGCTGGAGGCGGCCGTCCGCGACCGGCCCGGCGACCGGCTGGCGCGCGAATCGCTGGGGCGGGTCCTGGGGATGCTCGACCGCCCCGAGGAGGCGCTCCGCGCCTTCGAGGAGGTCCTCCGCATCGAGCCCGGCCACGAGGAGACCCTCCGCTCCGCCGGGCAGGTGCTGGCCCGCCTCCGGCGACCCGAGGCGGCGCGCGCGGCCGTCCAGAAGGCGATCGCCGTCGACCCCTGGCGCTCGAATCATCACCTGGCGTTGGCCCGGGTCTGCTCCCAGGCCGGGGACTGGGCCGGGGCCATCGCGGCGTGCCGTACGGCCATCCGGCTCAATCCCGAGCTGATCGCGGCGCGGACCCTGCTGGTCCAGTGCTACCTGCACTCCCACCAGCCCGAGAAGGCCGACGCCGAGTTCCGCACCGTGCTCGGCTTCTTCCCCGCCGGCCGCGAGGTCTGGCAGCAGTGGTACGACAGCCAGAAGCAAGCCGGGCCGGCCCGCGGCGATGTCCCTGGCGGGGGAGAGCCTTGAGTCGAGGATCCCCCGGCCCCTTCCGCGGGGGTTTCCGCAGCCGTCGCACCCAGCCGGGAGAGGATGTCGTCGTGCAAGGAACAATGATTCGAAGCAAAAATTCACCCGTTGCTGCGACGGCGATCGCCGGGAAGCAGCCTGGGGTCCGTGACTCCCCTGGTCATCCCCCCCGCGGGGGTCGTCACCCGCCTGTCCACCGACGTCAACGCCATCGCCGATCACGACGTCGCCGCGGCGATGCGGTTTATCCGCGAGCACGCGTGTGACGGGATCGGCGTCGAGGACGTGCTGTCCCGGGTGCCGGACTCGCGCAGCGTCCTCCAGCGGCGGTTCCGCAGCCGGCTGGGGTGGTCGATTCACGGGAGGATTGCTCCGGTCCGGCTGCAACGGGCCAAGCAAGTGTTGGCCGAGACCGATTTACCGCTCTCGGTCATCGCTCAGCGAACCGGCTTCACGCATGGGGCGTCTCGCTCCCCGGCGTTCCGGCAGTCCTTCGGCTTCCCACCGGGGACCTACCGTCGGTAGCGCGCGCCGATCCCAGGAGCGCCTGTTCCCCAAGCCCTGGGAGTCCCGCAGGCGGCGGGGCTGTGGGAACGGTCTCCGAGACCAAGGGATCGGGACTTGCAATCGCGGCCTCGCTCCGGTGTAGTAGATTCCGGCGACATCCCCGCAGGTTCCTGGGCCTCGTGATGGATTCTCCTCCGGCCATGGCGACCGAGGCAGCGCCCGAGTCGCTGCCGCACGAGGGCGCCGCGACATCCCCTCCCCTCGGCGTCGGGCCGGCGACGGTCCTCCTGCTGGCGGCCTGGGTCGGCCTGATCGCGGGCGGGCTCGACCTGGGGCTCATGGTCGTGCACCGGCTGGTCGATGGGGACTTCTATCGCCTGGGCGAGCATTTCGTCTGGATCATCCCGATCGGTGTCGCGGCGGTGGTGATGGTGCCGGCCACGATGCTCGCGCTGAGCGCCGGGCTCCGGCGGCGGGGGGTCCGCCTGGGGGTAGCCGTGGGGCTGTTCACCCTGATCGGGTTCCTCGACCTCTGCGCGCGGCTGCCCCTGGAGTTCTGGTCATCGCTGCTCCTCTCGGGAGGGCTCGCCGTCCAGTCCGCGCGACTGGTCGGTCGGCGCCGTCAGGGATTTCTCAGGCTGGTGCGCGGGACGACGCCGCTGCTGACCGGCGTGCTGGCGGCGGTCCTGCTGGGGATGACCGGCCGTCGGGCCTGGTCGGAGCATCGGGCGGTGGCCGCCATGCCGCCGCCGCCCCGCGCCGCCAGGAACCTGCTGCTGATCGTCTGGGACACGGTCCGGGCCGGGAACCTCAGCCTGTACGGCTCCGGCCGCCGGACGACGCCCAACCTCGAGCTCCTGGCCGGTCGCGGGGTCCGGTTCAACCTGGCCTTTGCGACCTCCTGCTGGACGCTCCCCTCGCACGCCAGCCTGTTCACCGGGCGGTGGCCCCATGAGGTGGGGGTCGACTGGAAGTCGCCCCTGAACGCCGGTGCGCCCACGCTGGCCGAGTACCTCGGCTCCCACGGCTATGACACCGCCGGCTTCGTGGCCAACCTCGAGTACTGCTCGCGCGAGACGGGCCTGGCCCGGGGCTTCGCGCACTACGACGATTACCCCCTCGAGCTGACCGAGGTCTTCACCCGTTACATCGCCCTGAGCCATCGGCTGGAACTCGCCGCATGGCCCTGCGTCCTGGGCAAGCTGCTGGAGAAGATCACCGGGCGGTCGTTTGAGCTGACCCTCCGTTCGAACGAGCATGCGAAGCGCGGCGCCGCGGTGGACCGGGCGTTCCTGGATTGGCTCGCGTGGCAGCAGGGACGCCGCCGCCCGTTCTTCGCGTTCCTGAATTTCAACGACGCCCACACGCCCTACGAGGTGCCGGACCCCTCGACGCCGGGCTTCGGTCTCCGCCCCGCGTCCTGCCACGACCGCCTGACGCTCCTGAGCTGGAATTGGCTGGAGAAGGCGAGTCTGTCCGGCCACGACGTGCAGATGGCCGCCGATGTTTATGACGATTGCGTGGCTTACCTCGACCGGCGGTTGGGGACCCTGCTTGATGAGCTGAGCCGCCGCGGCGTGCTCGACGACACCCTGGTGATCGTCGCCGCGGATCACGGTGAGCATCTCGGCGATCACCTCCTGTTCTTCCACGGCTGTAGCCTGTACCGGCAGCTCGTCCAGGTCCCCCTGGTGATCGTGGATCGTTCGGAAGTGCCGGCGGGCCGGGTGGTCGCCGAGCCGGTCAGCTTGCGCGACGTGCCGGCCACGGTCGTCGACCTGCTCGGTCTGGGGGGGGATGCTCCCTTCCCGGGTCGATCGCTGGCCCGGTTCTGGAGCCCGGACCGACAGCCACGGCCGGCCGGGTCACAGGTCGAGCCCTTGCTCATGGAGACCAGCCCGCCGATCGTCCTGGCCAACCAGGGTCGCGAGCCGGTGGCCAAGGGCTCGATGCAGGCGCTGGTCGCAGGCACCATGCACTACATCCGCGCGGGCGACGGGTCCGAGGAGCTGTATTCCCTGGGGGCCGACCCGGAGGAGCGGTTCAACCTGGCGGGCGCCACGGCGGCCCGCGAGATCCTTCAGAGATTCCGCGATCGCCTCGCGGCCATCCTCAGGAAGCGGTAGGTCCCCTCATCGATGCGACCGCATCGCGATCAGCCGGATTCCCTGGTTTGCTGTAACCGAATTCCCAGACGGAGGCACAGTATGGTCGTTGGGATGCGGCACGCGCCAGCCCGGCCGATACGGCACGCTCGCAACGAAGCTCATCAGGTAAGACACGGTGGCGCGCAACGAAGGACCGCCGGACCAAGACCTGCTCGAGCAGTTCCTCGGTGGAGCGGAATCCGAGTCGGAGGACGCGTTCCGGATCCTGGTTGCGCGCCATGGCCGGATGATCCGGAGGATCTGCCGCCGGGTGCTCGATCACGACGCGGATGCGGAGGATGCCTGCCAGGCGACGTTCCTGGTGCTGGTGCGCCGGGGTGCTTCGATTCGCGATCGGGGCGCCCTGGTCGGTTGGCTCCGCGAGGTCGCCTATCGCATCGCGATCAAGGTGCGTGACCGCGCCCGCCGCCGCCGTGTTGTCGAACGGCGGGGGGCGGCCCTGGCGCCGACCCGCATCGAGCCGGACAACCAGGGCCAGCAAGCGACCCGGAACGAGCTCCGGCCCATCGTGCTCGAGGAGCTCGTCCGCCTGCCCGACACGTACCGCCTCCCGGTGGTCCTCAGTTACCTCGAGGGCAAGACCAATGAGGAAGTCGCGACGCTGCTCCAGTGGCCGGTCGGCACGGTCAAAGGGCGGCTGGCGCGGGCGCGGGAACTGCTGCGGTCGCGACTGGGACGACGGGGCGTGACCCTCTCCGCGGCCATGCTCGTGACAGCCCTGGCCGCTTGCTGGACCAGGCCCGGCGAAGCCGCAGACGCCCCGCCGAGCGCGGTCCGGGGAGCGGCTCGAGCCCCCGAATGGGAACGGCCGCCAGGCTCCAGCGGACGGTCTGGAGCGCCGAGGTCCGGCTCCCATTTGGACAGATCGGATCGAGCCGGAGACAACTACTTCTTCGGCTTGAATCCCGGATCCTCGGGCGGAGTCGTGATGCCGATCAGGACTGGCGGATTGGACGGGACCGCGGCAGTGACCACCCGGATCGTCTGACTCCCGGGGGACGGGCTCACGGCGATGTTCTCGCGGGCCGCACCCTTCTTGCTGAGCACGAACTCGCCATTGTTTCCCCCCGTCCCGTGACCGGCGCCGTCGATGAACTGGCCGGTCGTGTCCTGGAGGCCGCCCGGGGGCTGCCCGTTGATCAGGAGCTGGACCGGCTTGGTCAGCGCGAAGGTCTTCCTCGGCTTCAGCACCACCTGGTCCAGGGCACCGTTGTACGACGCCGACGCCAGCTTGATGACCTTGGCATTCTTGGCCGTGAACGACCCCCTGGAGCCTTCCATCTTGAGCTGATAGAACGCCGTGTTATCCGCCTCGGCCGCGTTGACGGGGCCGCTGAAGTCGACGGTGATCCCGGTCACCTGGTGCCTCTTGTTCTCCGTGGCCTGAACGCTACTGATCGTCACCGGGGGCGGGGGCGTCGGTGTGGGCGTCGGTGTGGGGGTGGGTGTCGGTGTGGGCGTGGGTGTCGGTGTCGGTGTGGGGGTGGGTG
>JAJPJC010000103.1 GCA_021324445.1 Isosphaeraceae bacterium | reverse complement strand
GTGGGGGTCACGCCCGTGCCGCCGGAGGTGGGGGTCACGCCCGTGCCGCCGGAGGTGGGGGTCACGCCCGTGCCGCCGGAAACGGGGGTGACGCCCGTGCCGCCGCTGCTGAAGACGGGATTCACCGGACTGAACCCCATGTTCTGGTTCACCGTGGAGACCAGGTTGTTGAACCCGGTGCCGAAGTTGGTGTTGAACGCACTGGGTGCCTGGCCGAAACCGATGAACCCGATATTCGTGCCGGTGGCGAACCCGTTGTTGAAGCCGTTATTGAAACTGCTGCCGCTGAACAACGATCCGAACGGGCTGGTGAACCCGCTGGTCGGCAGGGCCAGGTTCGACTGGCCGGTCATCTGGAAGAACGAGCCCAGCGGGTTGGCGAAGTTCGAGAAGGCGTTGTTGAACGCGGTGGAGACGGCCGAATTGAAGCCGGTGCTGCCGAACTGGAGGTTCTCCAGGGCGGAGACCAGGCTGTTGGTGCTGGTGCTGTTCGCGGCGCCGGAGAGCATCGGTTGAAGTTGCGCGATGACGTTCGAGGACCCGGGGAACAGGGCCAGGCCGCTGCCGAGCTGGAACGCGGCGGTCCCCAGCGCGTTACCCACCTGGGTGGCGAAGGCGCTCAGGGCGCTCTGGCTGGGGGTGCCCGTTGTGCCGTTGGGGAACAGCAGGGCGTTGGCGACGGTCGGGAAGCTCTGGGCCAGAGTCCCGAGCGTGTTGCCAACCTGGTTGAGAAGTTGCCCGCCCAGGAACTGCGCGAGGGGGATCCGCTGCCCGCTGCTGTTGACCGACAGGCGGTTCAGGGGGGTCGTGGTGAAGAAGTTGTTGAGCTGGGCGGAGGCCTGCCGGCCCGCGAGGTTGATCTGGCGCGCGATGGCGGACTGGACCGCCCCGACCGACCCATTGAGGAGCCGGCCCGACTGGGCCAGTGAACTCAGGCTGCTGGTCAGGCTCTTGGACCCGGAGCCCAGGAGCGCGTTCTGGATCGCCGGGATGAGGCGGTTGCTCGCGTTGGGCAGGAGCGCCGCCTGGCTGGAAAGCCGCAGCGCCGTCGCGTCGATCGCTCCGCCCACACTGGCGTTGAAGTCGGCCAGTTGCTGCGTCGTGGGGGTCGAGCCGCTGGCGCGGAGCTGGTTCACATCGGCCCGGATCGCGGTGCGCAAGTCCTTCACCGCGGCACGGACCTGCCGGGCGTACGCGGTCCGCAAATGGGCCACGGTCAGCCGGTGCGCCGCGATCACTCCAGGGTTGACCGGCGGCGATGCGGGGGGCGGCGTGACACCCGGCTGCGTGACGGGCATCACGACGGTGACCAGGGGATTCGTGGTGCTGTCGGGTACAGCGGTGGCGCCGCTGGAGAGGACCAGCCGATCCTCGAGGCTCGCCTCGGCCAGCGACGGGCGAAACGCCTTCCGGTTTCTCGTGAGCTTGTTCATGGTGTGGAGCTTCCTGGGCGCAGTCTTATCTGGGACCGTGGGCGGACGGCGATCCGGCGGAGAACCGGCGCGCCCGCCGCGGGTTGTTCGGGAACATCGTCCTCGGTGGTCGAAGTGAGGAGGGTCGAGGCAATCCCTCATCCTCGCCGGTTCTTTTGTGCACAGCCCGTGCCGCCGGTGGGGAATTTCGAAGCAAGTTCTCGTGGTCCGGAAGGGCTGGAAAGCTCGGTCACCCACGACGAAGGAGAATGGACGCGATCCGGACCGCGGCCTGGCCGTCGCCATAGGGATTGGTGCGGGTGGTCATGGCGGCCCGGGCCGCGGGGTCGCGGAGCAGCCGCTCGGCTTCGGCCACGATGGTCGGCCGGCGGGTGCCGACCAGCCGCGCGACTCCGGCTTCGATCCCTTCGGGCCGTTCGGTCGTCTCCCGCAGCACCAGCACCGGCACGCCCAGTCCCGGGGCCTCCTCCTGGATCCCGCCCGAATCGGTGAGGATCAGCTCCGAGCGCCGCATCAGGTGCACCAGGGACAGGTAGTCCAGGGGCGCGAGCAAATGCACATTGGGCACCCCGGCGAGGCTCTCGACGGCCGGCTGGTGCACGTTCGGATTGAGGTGAACCGGATAGACGAAGTGGACGTCCTCCGCGGCGAACGCCCGGGCCAGATCGCCAAGGGCCAGGCAGATCTCCTGGAAGGGGCCGCCGAAGCTTTCGCGGCGGTGGGCGGTGATCAGCACCAGCCGGCTCGCGCGCGGCAGCGCGGCCATCGGGCCGCTGTCCCAGTCGTAGGGGCGGGACGCGATCATCTGCACCGCGTCCACCACGGTGTTCCCGGTGACGTGGATCCGACCGTCGGGGATCCCCTCGCCCAGCAAGGCGCGGCGGGCTCGTTCCGTCGGTGCGAAGTGGACGTCGGCGACGACGTCGGCGAGCCGGCGGTTGATCTCCTCGGGGAACGGCCGGTACTTGTCCCCGGTCCGCAATCCGGCCTCGACGTGGCCGAACTGCCGCCGATGGTAGTAGGCCACCAGCCCCGCCACCATCGCCGTGGTGGTATCCCCCTGGGCCAGCACCCAGTCGGGCTGGACCGCGCCCAGGACCCGATCGAGCCCGGTGAACAACGCGGCGGTCAACGGCGCCAGGCCCTGGTCGGGCTGCATCAGCTTCAGGTCGAAATCCGGGACGATGCCGAAGAGGTCCAGGACCTGGTCGAGCATCTCCCGGTGCTGGCCGGTCGCGCAGACGACCGAGCGGACCCGCTGGGGATGCCGGGCCAGCTCCTGGATGACCGGGGCCATCTTGATGGCCTCGGGACGGGTGCCGATCACACAGAGTACCTGGATCATGCGGAGGGTGCCGGCGTCAACAGGGTTGGGGACGCGACGATCGGGTGGTCTCGCGAGGATTCGCGACGCAGTGGGTCACGAATCGGGTGGCCGACCCAGGAACGTGGCCGGGTTCACCCCGAAGTACCTCGACAGGGCCTCGATGTGCTCTCGGGTCAGGTCGCGTTTGCCGTGGAGAACCAGCGACAGGACCGTCTTGCTGATGCCTGTGCCGCGCACGACGTCGGCCTGCCGGACCCCCATTTCCTCCATCAGGGACCGCAGCATCTCGCCATCGCTGACGTGGGGCATCTCCACATGCTCGTCCTCGTACTTCTCCACGAGGTCGCCCAGCACGTCCAGGTAATCGGACTCGGTTGGGGACAGATCATCCCGGCCGGTCAACTCGTCGATGATCGCGGAGGCGGCGTCCAGCTCGGCCTCGGTGCGGATCGGCCGCAGCGGCAATCGTCGGATCAAGGCAAGGTAGGCCGGATCGGCACCGCCCGAGTCAGCAGCCCGGGACTGGCTCTGGGATCGGGCCGTCCGTTTTCCCGGGCCGTTGGCTCCATGCACCTTGCTTTTCGCTGCGGTCTTGCTCGTGCTCTTGGTCTTGGTCGCCATCACAGCGCCTTTCGCTAGGATCTCAGTCGTCCTTCCATCCGCCCTTGTCAGACGCGGCGTGGGTCAGGACGGCCCGGATATAGATCTTGTACCGGTTGTGGTGAATGACCGTGATGAGTCGGTAGTCGTTCCCCTTGATGTTGAAGACGGTGAATTTGTCCACGGGGTCGGCATGCGGAAAGTCGGCTCGTGTCTCGTGGAGGTCGTGCCACCGGGCTTTCTTGGCCACGCGGTACCAGCGCATCAACGCAGGCAAGGCATCCGGATGGTTCTCGCCGGCCGCTACCAGGCGCTTCTTCGAGATGATGTGCACCGGCGACCCTCGCAACTGTCGATCCAGCACAGTGGTATTATAGTTTTCAGAATGAAAACAATCAAGACGGTGGCGCGGGCTCTTCCCGATTGGGCCAGCTCCAGGCGGATCCCACGGTGGTCGCCCGCAGTTGCTCGGTTTCGACCAGCCGCGTATCATCCACACAGAGGGGACAAGCGTCGTTGCGCCAGCGGAAGGAGCAGGGCCATGCACGACAAACCGAGTTGGCCGTCCCAGAGGGGACCGACCAAGATGGGGGTCGGACTCATCTCCGGATGTTCTCGTCCCTCTCTCTCCAGCGGAGTTGATCCTCGTGAGTTGGTCGCGCCGCCTGCCGCTCTGGGCCATTGCACTGGCCCCACCGGTGTGGATTACATCGTCTTGTTCATCCACTGGACCCAGCGGCGCAAGCGCGGGCGGACTCTCACCAGGATCATCAGCGCACGCCGTGCGACCCCCCAGGAGCGGAAACACTATGCCAAAGAAATCAGCAAGCGCCAGGCTAGTCCGCAGTGCGGCGGGTGAGCTCCCGGCGCGGACGACCCAGGACAGGGACCGGCTCGAGGCCGCGATGCGCATCCCGGTCAAACCCTCGGAAGAGCGGGAGTACCACCAGCTCGGCCCCGCCGTGCGCCGGGACGCATCGGGGCAGATCGTGAGGCCGCCCCTGGGGCCAGTTCGTCGCGCCATCCTGGCCGCACTCGACCGCCATCAGATGACGCGCTACGAACTGTGGAAGAAGGCCCACGCGCGCTGCGCGACCTTGTCTGCGTCCGCGGTCTATGAGTACCTCAGGGGCACTCGGAATATCGGCTCGGAATATGTGGAGACCTTGATCGAGGCAGCACGGCTCAAGATCGTCGAGCGGGGAACGCCCAGAGCGCGCAAGCCAACCACGGGGCGCCTGAAGCGTTCCCCGACTCTTTAGCGCACCCCGATCGTCTTCACTGGGCTCGGCGCGCGCGGCATTGCGGTCACCACCGCCTTGCCGTCCTGGTCGTTCGGCTCGACGACCTCATACGTCGTGTTCGGCGCCAGGTGCTCGAGCGTGCTGACGGTGCCGGAGGGCCAGCGGATGGTCACCCGGGCGACCTCATCGACCACGCCCAGGCCGATCAGCAGCCGCGGGTCGTGGGTCGACTCCAGGCTGCAACCGCCCTTGCGCTGCCGCGTGATGGTCCGCCCGCCGGCGGTGACCTTGACGGTGGCGCCGATCGCGTCGCGGTTGCTCCGGGTCCCGACCAGTTTCAGGCGGATCCAGCGGTTCTCGCCCGGGGTGTCGTTGCGGAGGATGGCCGGGGGTCCGTCCTTGTGGTTGACGATGATGTCGATGTCGCCGTCGTCGTCGATGTCGCCGAAGGCGGCGCCCCGGCCGGCGTGCTTGGCGGCGAAGTACGGCCCGACGTCCCGGGTCGAGAGCTGGAACCGCCGGCGCAACCCGCCGGCCTGCGCGCCGGAGTCGACCGGGACGTTGCGGTGCAACAGCGGCGGCTCGGGGAAGCTCAGGACCGGGCTGATCTTGCCCCGATTGTCGTCGACGTGGCCGTTGGTGACGAAGCAGTCGGGCCAGCCGTCGTTGTCGAAGTCGGCCAGGGCGCAGCCCCAGCCGACCCAGGGCTTGCTGTCGGCGGCCAGGCCGACCGCCGCCGACCGGTCGCGGAAGAGGGCAGGGGGGGGTTCGCCGGGGCGGGCCGGGACTGGATCCGTGCCGGAGAGGTTCTGATAGTAGGCGGTGTACTCGCCCTGGAAGTTGGTCACGATCAGCTCGGGGCGGCCGTCGCCGTCGCAGTCCTCGGCGTCGACCCCCATGCTCGACTGCGGCACGCCCTCGGCGTTGAAGGCGGCGCCCGAGGTCTCGGTGGCGTCCGCGAACGTCCCGTCGCCCCGGTTGAGGTAGAGGAAGTTCGGGTTCATGTCGTTGGCGACGTAGAGGTCAATCCGGCCGTCGCCGTTGAGGTCGGCGGCGACCACGCCGAAGCCGTGGCCGTCGGTCCGGCCCAGGCCGGCCCGGTCGGTCACGTCGGTGAAAGTCCGGTCGCCGTTGTTGCGGTACAGCCGATGCTTGACCGTGCGGACCTCCTCCGGGGATCGGTAGAGCGGAGCCCATTCCGGACCGCGGTGGCCCACGTCGCGCGGGTACTGCCACTCGCCGTAGCTGGCGACGTAGAGGTCCAGGTTGCCGTCGTTGTCGTAGTCCAGCAGCGCGCCCCCCGACGACCAGCCCGGAGCGTCGATCCCGGCCGAGTGGCTGATGTCGCGGAAGGTGCCGTCGCCGTTGTTGAGGAACACGGCGTTCGGTCCGTAGTTGCACAGGAAGACGTCCGGGTCGCCGTCGTTGTCGAGGTCGCCGGCGATGATCCCGTGGCAGAAGCCGGCGAAGACCAGGCCCGACTCCGCCGTGACGTCCCGGAACCGGCCGCGGCCGAGGTTCCTGTACAGCCGGTTGGGTCCGGTCTGCGCCGTGCCGAGGGGCAGGGGGGTGGCGGTGGCGAAGTACAGGTCGAGCCGGCCGTCGCCGTCGTAGTCGAACAGCGCCACGCCCGAGCCGTTGGCGGTCGGGTAATGCTTCTCGTCGGTCGTGCCCGAGACGTGGACGAAGTCGATCCCGCTCTCCGCGCGGATGTCGTTGAATCGGAAAGGGCTGGGGTCGCGCGAGAGGCTGGAGATGGAGTCCGCCATCGCGATGAAGTTCATGCGGGGGCTCAGACCGGGAGAGCGCCGGACGGCCGGGTCTCCAGGCTCCCTCACCCGGACGGGCACAGTGTCGGGCTCGCCGGTCAAGCTCGCGTCGTCGCAACCGGCCAGGATGAGGCCCAGGCAGGTCATCGATCGGCACCAGACCCCAAGCCGGTCTCCGGGGGACGACCCTGGCATCGGTTAGTCCTCCGGCGAGTCCGTCGGTCAGGCTGGACAGCCTGACCTACGTGATTCCTTGCTGTCAGGCTGGACAGCCTGACCTACGTGATTCCCTGTCGTCGGCCCCGGGTCGGCGACGGCCATCGTCGTGGCAACGGCGGCGAGGGTGGCGACCAGCAGCCGGGCCAGCAGCCGAGGGGCCCAATCGGCGGCCACCGGATGATCGGTGCGGGACATCGGGAAGGCCAGGGCGCCGAGGATCTCGTAGAGGGCTGTTCCCATCAGGGCACCCAGCAGGCCGCCGAGCAGGGCCCTGGCCGCGTGCCCGCGGCCGCCCAGGCCCAGGCCGAAAGCCAGCCCGCCGGCGGCGCCGATGGCCCCCCAGATCCCCCCATGCATCAGCAGCGGCGGGACCAGGCCCTCCGGGCGGAGGCGGAGGTACCATCGGAAATACCGCGGCACGATCGCCAGGGCCATCCCCATACCCGCCACGGCCCCCGCCCCCAGGCCGATCAGGGCGGCGCGCCGCGCCGCGGCACGCGAGCGGCGGCCGAGTCCGCCGCAGGCACCCAGGGCCGTCCCGAGTAGGGCGCCGAAGAGACCTGAGGAGAGCGCGACGTTCTTGACCTCGGCTGCGGCCGCCGTCCGGTCCGTGGCTCCCAGGGCCTGGACACCCCGCCGGTTGGTCATCAGGACCTGACGCGCCGGGAAGGCGTGCCTGGCCATCTCGCCGGCCAGCCAGGAGAGGACCCCGACGACCAGGCCGGCGGCCAGCATCATGCCGAGGGGTGCGCGCGGGCCCGCACCGGGCCCGGGATCGCCACCGCCCGCCGCCGTGCCGGCCGGACCCCGCGCGCGCTCCTCGATCGGCTCGGGCACGGGCCTCGGTTCCGGGGGCGTTGCGGCCACGGCTGGACCCTCTCACTTCGGGGGTCGCATCGGCTTGCCTGGTGTCCAGATGGGCTTACCGTCCTTGCCGATCAGCTCCTTGAGTTTCTCATTGGCCAGGATCCGGCGATTGGGGCTGGGGATCGCGGTGGCAGCGGGCGTCCTCCGGTCGCTGCCCGAACCGCAGCCGGTCCCGAGACACGCCAGGGCACTCGCGACGAGTGCGGCACGACGATGATGCCTCAAGGTGAAGCTCCTGGGAGGGAGATCCGATCCGGTCAATACGAGTCGGCGCTGATGACTTCGCCCAGGTTCCGCGACCCCAGGGCCCACCACGTCGGGAAGCTGACCGAGTCCTTCACGAACTGGACATGGCCGTCACCCATGCAGACGTTGACCCCGCCGGGGTGGTTGCTGGTCGCCGTGATGGCCGCGGCGTACCCTCCTTGGGCTCCGTCGGAGAGGAACGTCGGCCAGCCCGCACCGTTGCCGATGCACGAGTATTTATTGGGGGTCATCACGTGTGTGTAGGAGACGCTGGCGGTGTCATAGCCCTGGGCCATGATCCACTGAGCCCCGAAGGTCGCGTCTTCCGTGGGCTCCGTCCCGCCGGGGATGGCCTGGCAGGCGGCGACGAATTTCTGCAGCGTGACCAGGTCGCCCGCATCGGCGTCCACGGTCACCGAGGAGGCCAGGAACAGCGCCCGCTTCGCCCAGGGCGAGCCGGCGACGGCGGGGGAGACCGCCGGATTGTCCAGCTCCCCGCTGCCGTAGCCCAGCAGGTGCTCGCTGAACATCGCCGTGTTGCTGGTCCCGTCGGTGACCGCGGCGATGGAGAGCGTCCCCGTACCGGGCGTCCTCACGTAGAGGTCCCCCTTGGCCGGGACGATCAGGCCGTTGCACGAGGTCAGCATCGCCGGGCCGCCGTAGTTGCCGGCGTAGTTGGTCTGGGCATATTCCACCAGTTGGTAGCCCGCCTGATGGATGATGCTCTCGGAGGGGCAGATGAAGGTCGGCAGGAAGGTCAGCCCGGCCGTCGTGTTCTGCGGGAAGCTCGCGCCGGTGAAGGGGCCCAGGTCGAGCATGGGGACGCTGAAGTTGATCGCGTTGTAGATCGGCTGCTGCTCCAGCATCGGCAGGATCGCGGCCGCCCAGGACGGCTCCCACGCCCAGTAGGTCGTGTTCTGGATCGTCTGGTTGGGGAAGACGTTGGTCTGCGAGATGTAATTGTGCGCGGCCAGGCCCAGTTGCTTGAGGTTGTTGACGCACTGGGCGCGCCGCGCCGCCTCGCGGGCCGACTGCACCGCGGGCAACAGCAGGGCGATCAACACGGCGATGATGGCGATCACGACGAGCAATTCAATCAGGGTGAATCCCCGTCGCTCGCGGACTGGATTTCTCATGGGCATGATTTCCCTTGGGATGCACGACCGGAACAGAAAGGGAGATGACTGAATCCCGAGTGTAATGCGATCATGGCGTCATCGTCAATCGATCGTCAGATTTCGCCAACGCGGCCGCCGGTCATCTGCCGGTGAGACGGGCCTACGGCGGTACGATTGGCGGCACGTCGAGGACGCGGAAGCCCGGCCGTCCCTCGGTGATCTCGATGCTGCGATCGACGGGGACGTCGCGGAAGGTCTGGCGGGTCCGGCTCGCCGGCCAGGAGACCTCCAGCGCGGGGATCGCCCGGGCCGGGCCCAGGCCGACGGTGCAGGCCAGGGGGTTGCCGCCGAAGCTCGAACCGGTCGTGATGGTCCGGTATCGGGAGACGACCGTGCCGTCGGGACCCGGCAGGTCGACCCGGATGCCGGCCCCCAGCGCCGCGCGGTTGGTCCGGGTTCCCACCAGCTTGATGGTCAGCCAGTGGTGGCCGGATCCCGGGTTCTGGAACAGGACGTTGTGGGCCCGGTCGCCCGGGGCGGCGCCGCCGGCTTCCAGGAAGATGTCGGCGTCGCCGTCGCGGTCCCAGTCCGCGAAGGCCACGCCGTGCCCCTTCTGGAGGTGGCCGGTCCCGGTCGCCGCGGTGATGTCCTCGAACCGGCGGCCACCGTCGTTGCGGAACAACAGGTTGGGCATCAGGTAGGCGTACGAGGGCCGGCCGGTCCCCAGGTAGATGTCCAGGAACCCGTCGTTGTCCAGGTCGCCGAAGTTCGAGCCCATGGGCAGGACGACCCGGTCCAGGCCGAGTTCCGCCGTCACGTCGCGGAAGACGTTCGGCTCGCCGACGTTGCGATAGAGCCGCGGCCGCTCCCCGGCGGTGGACTGGCCGAGCTGGTCCCGGATCACCTCCGAGAGCGATGCGCCGTAGGGGTTGACCCAGAGGTCGAGCCGGCCGTCGTTGTCGTAGTCCCAGAACCAGCAGGCGAAGCTGTGGAGCGGCTCGGTCACGCCCAGCACCACGGCGACGTCGCGGAAGGTGCCGTCCCCTTCATTGTGATAGAGCCGGTTGGGCTGGCCCAGGTTGGAGACGTAGAGATCCGGCCGGCCGTCGCCGTCGTAATCGCCCCAGGCCACCCCCTTGCCGAACCGGTCGTTGGCCACGCCGGCGGCGTCGGCGCGATCCTCGAAGGTGCCGTCGCCGCGGTTGTGGTAGAGCCGGCCCCGGTTGCGCGGGTCGGGGCGGTGGGGGTCGAACTCGCCGGCGACGTAGAGGTCGACGTGGCCGTCGTTGTCGTAGTCGGCCCAGCCGGCGGCCTGTGTGGCGATCGGCCGGCCCAGGCCGGCTCCGAGCGTGACGTCCTCGAAGCGGCCCCCGCGGTTGCGCAAGAGGGTCATCCGCCGGGGGACCTCCCAGGCGCCGCGGAGCATCAGGATGTCCAGGGCGCCGTCGTTGTCGAAATCGGCGTGGCAGGCGTTCAGCGACAGGACCTGGTCGGCCAACCCGGCGGCGTCGCCAACGTCGGCGAAGCTGCCGTCGCCGCGGTTGCGCAGCAACAAGGCTCCGCGTTCGGGGTCGGTGGTGGGCATGAAGACGTCGAGGAGGCCGTCGCCGTCGAAGTCGTCGACCAGGCAGCCGCCGGCCATCGACTCGCCCCGCGCGTTGAGCCCGACCCGGGCGGCCACGTTGACCATCCGGCGCGGGTCGTCCCCCGCCGCGGTGGCGAACCGGCCCAGCGGCAGCAGCAGCTCGGGGGGAACCCCCGCGGGATACTCCCCCAGGGTCATGTAGGCGACGTTGAGCAGCCAGCGGACTCCCAGGTCCTCCGGCCGCTGCTGAAGGTAGCGCCGGAAGTGCCCGATCGCCTCGCGCGAGCCGGCGGTCCGGCGATGGACGGCGGCGCCGGCCAGGGGGAAGATGCAGCTCGACTCGTTGCAGCAGGCCACGCAGTTCTCGATCTCGCCGCGCCGCAGGGCGGCAACCCCCCGCAAGGCGTCCAGGTTGGCCCGGAACAAGGCCGGCCGGGCCGGGTCGGTGGTCTGCGCCACGGCGAGGTGGGCACTGGCCTGGTCCCAGTCCCCTTCATACAGCAGCAAGTAGCCGATGAGCCGGTGGATGTCGGTCGTGGTGGAGGGAGTCGCCGGGTCGCCGGGCGGCAGGCCGGCGAGCTTGGCCTCCAGGTAGGCGATCCCCCGGCGGCCCCGCCCCACGACCGAGTCGCGGATCTGGGCCAGCGACGTCGGGTCGGTGATCGGCTTCGAGAAGCGGATGGCCGTCGCATAGCCGCTGTCGTCGGCCGTGATATCCGAGAAGGGGCGGAGGTCCTCCTCGTCCGCCGCGCGCGGGCCAGCCGGCGGCGACGGGGGCGCCGGCGCCGTCGACCGCCACGACCGGCTCGCCAGCCATCGACGCGCCCGCGAGGGCAGGGTCGCCGGCTCCGGGTCGGTCGCCACCAGGGACACCCCCAGCGACAGGGCGACCAGCCCCAGGCCGAGCAGGCAAACCTTCCGCAGAACCGGGCCGGCCGCAGTCCGCATCGTCTCGCTCCCGGGTCGGCCGCCGTCGCGTCCCGCTCCTCGGCGGCCCGGAAAGCCATTGTCACCGAATCGGTCCGAGGAGAAAAAGGGGGGCGCGTCGTGGTCCGGGGAAGGCTCGTAGGATGACAGCGAGAGAGAGCCAGTGATACGCTAGGAGAAAGCGTTGACCCGAGTACCCAGTCGAGGTGCGCGATGACCATTACGATCAGCCTCAATCCCGAGCAGGAGCGGCGGCTTGCCAAGCGAGCGGCCCAGGCCGGACAGGAGGTTACCGCCTACGTCCATCACCT
Source organism: Isosphaeraceae bacterium (assembly GCA_021324445.1). Lineage (GTDB taxonomy): Bacteria > Planctomycetota > Planctomycetia > Isosphaerales > Isosphaeraceae > JAJPJC01. The sequence goes on along the minus strand of JAJPJC010000103.1, from coordinate 41,403 downwards.
GATCGATCGTGACCTCGGGGCGGAAAACCTCGATGCCATCCTCGCCCCGGTGCGTCGCAACTTCGAGCGGAGTGGCCTGACTGATGAGGACTTGACCGCCTTGGTCGAAGAGGTGAGGGAGGACATTTGGCGGGAGCAGCACGGCCGGCCGAGCAAGACGTCATGACGCCCGCCGCCGTATTCGACTGCATGGTATTCGTCCAGGCACTGGCCAATGCGAAGGGGCCGGCCTGTGCCTGCTATGAGCTCGTCCGCAGCGGCCGGCTGGTCCTCTGTGTGAGCCCGGAGATCCTGGCTGAGGCGGCCGACGTCCTGAGCCGCCCGAAGGTCAGGCGGAAACTGCCCGGCTTGACGGATGAGGCAGTCGAAGCCTTCTTGCGAGATGTCCACGCCCGAGCCGCGATGCTCTCGGAAGTACCCGAGGCATACCGGCTCGAGCGTGATCCGAAAGATGAGCGTTATCTCAACCTGGCGATTGCTTCCGTAGCCTCCTATCTCGTGAGCTGGGATCGAGACCTCCTCGACTTGATGAACGATGAGGGGTTCCGGCAGCAGTTCCCCTGGCTCACCATCCTCGAACCGCCCGCCTTGCTCCGACTGTTTTCCCAGGCCCCGCCAGAGACCCCATCAGAATGAACCCCATCGACCTCGCCGTGATCGCGGTCTACGTCGCCGGCTGCACCGCGCTGGGGGCCTGGCTGGGCTCGCGATCGCAGGGCTTGAAGGGGTATTTCCTGGGCGAGAGCAACATCCCGGCCTGGGCCGTGATGATCTCGATCGTGGCGACCGAGACCAGCACGGCGACCTTCCTGAGCGTCCCCGGGGTGGCCTACCGGGGCGACTTCACCTACCTCCAGCTCCCGATGGGCTACCTCCTCGGCCGCGTGATCGTGGCGACGGTCCTCCTGCCGGCCTATTTCCGCGGCCAGATCTTCACGGCCTACCAGGTGCTGCGGGACCGGTTCGGCGGGCCGACCCGAACGACGGCCTCGCTCCTCTTCCTGGTGGCTCGCTCGCTCGGCGACGGCCTGCGGCTCTTCCTCGCGGCGACGATGCTCAGGCACCTGACCGGCTGGTCGCTCGAGACAGCCATCGTGGCCGTGGCGGCGATCACGGTGGTCTACACCTTCCTCGGCGGGATGAAGGCGGTGATCTGGACCGACGTGATCCAGTTCAGCGTGTACATCCTGGGCGCCTTGGTGGCCCTGATGATCCTGGCGGGCCGGCTCCCCGGCGGCTGGTCCGAGCTGGTGCAGACGGCCCGAGCCGCGGGGAAGTTCCGACTGCTGGACTTCTCCTTCGACCTGACCAGGCCGTTCACCTTCTGGGCCGGCCTGATCGGCGGCATGGTGCTGAACACGGCGACCCACGGGGCCGACCAGATGATGGTCCAGCGCTACCTCGCGGCGCGATCGCAGCGGCAGGCCGCCGTGGCGTTGGTGTCCAGCGGCTTCATCATCCTGGCCCAGTTCGCCTTCTTCCTGCTGATCGGCGTCAGCCTGTGGGTGTTCTACCAGGTCTTTCCCCCCACGGAGGGCCTGGGGTCGGCCGGCGCCGGGCTGGCCCGCTCCGACGAGGTGTTTTCGTATTTCATCGTCCACTACCTGCCGACCGGCGTGCTCGGCCTGGTGGTCGCCGCGGTCTTCTCGGCGGCGATGGGGACCCTGGCCGGCTCGTTGAATTCGTCGGCCGCGACGATCGTCAACGACCTGTACCGGCCCGTCACCGGGGTCAGCGACGAGCGGCACCTGATGCGGCTCTCGCGGGCGATGACCGTGCTCTGGGGCGTCGTGCTGACGGCCGTGGCCTTCGGTGCCCGCGGGCTGGAAGACAACGTGGTGAACAACGCCCTGGCGATCGCCTCGTTCGTCTCGGGGATCTTGCTCGGGTTGTTCCTGCTGGGGATCCTGACCCGCCGCGTCGGCCAATCGGCGGCGCTGGCGGGAGCGCTGGCCGGCATCGCCGCCGTGACCGCCGCCAAGTTCGCGACCCCGCTGGCCTGGCCGTGGTTCGCCCTGGTGGGCTCGTCCACGGTCTTCGCCGTCGGCCTGGCCGCGAGCTTCGTCGTCCCGAGCTGGTCGGAAGCGCCCGAGATACAGCCTGTACCATCGGAATAGCTGCAAACCGAGCAGGCCCCATTCTTGGGATCAGGCCCCCAGCCACAGGCCGCAACTCCTTTGGGGAATGACCTTGCAAACCCTATTACTGGGCATTAGGATAAATCCCCGAGCTGGCTGATCGCGCGCATTCAAGCGCAGTTGGATCAGGGGAGGAATTCGTGAGCAAAGGGAAACTTTCGGCGCGGGGCGCACGCATCGTGAAGGCCCTCAATCAGTTCGCCGACGACCTCGCCGCAGGCACGCCGATCGAGACCAAGTACACGGTGCGGCAGGTGAGGGTCATCCCCAAGCCATCGCCGTATCCCCCAGCGCGCGTGCGCGCCGTGCGGGAGCTCATCGGGGCAAGCCAAGAGGTCTTCGCCCAGCTCTTGGCAGTGAGTCCCATGACAATCCGATCATGGGAACAGGGATTGCGCCAGCCCTCCCCGATCGCACGGCGATTCCTCGATGAAATCCAGATGGCCCCGGGCCACTTCCGGGGACGCATCCTCACCGCCGCGGCTGATGCGGGACCGTCGAAGCAAAATCGGAATAAATCTTAAGAGGCACGATGGCTCTGACCCACGAACAAATGACGTTCCCGGCCGACCGCCGGCTCCGCCTCTGGATCCGGCCCTCGGCGCTGGTCGTATTGGCCGCCGTGGCGATGGCGCCGATCGTCGCGGCCTGGGTCCAGTACGCGATCGCGGGCTTGCCGTCGGTGAGTGGCCCGCGCGACCCGGCCTCGGCCGAGGGGCCGCACGGGTTCCCGCTCTGGCTGCGGTCCGCCCATTACCTCAACCTCCTGCTCATGGTCTTCATGATCCGGAGCGGGCTGTCGATCCTGATGGACCATCCCCGGCTCTACTGGAACGTCCACTGCACCCCCGGCTCGGAATGGCTCCGCGTGACTCCGGTACTTGTGCCCACGGATCGCGTCTGGACGGCCAAGGACGACGCCCGGTACATCTCGCCCTGGCTCGCCCTGCCCGGCGGCCGGCACACCGTCGGAATCGCGCGGCACTGGCACTTCCTGGTGGCCTTGCTCTGGGTCGCCAACGGGCTCGTCTTCGTGACCTTGCTCTGGGCCACGGGCCAGTGGCGCCGGATCGTGCCCCACTCCTGGCAGATCGTCCCGGAGGCCTGGGCGGTGCTGGTCCACTATGCCACGTTCCACATGCCCCCCGAGCCCGACGGCTTCTACCAGTACAACTCGCTCCAGCATCTCGCTTACTTCGCCGTCGTGTTCATCCTGCCCCCGCTGTCGATCCTGACCGGGCTGGCCATGTCCCCGGCCGTCGACAGCCGCTTCCGGTGGTATGCCCGGATCTTCGGCGGCCGCCAGGCTGCCCGATCGATCCACTTCCTCCTGCTGCTGGCCTACCTCGGCTTCATCGCCGTCCACGTCCTGATGGTCGTCGTCACCGGACTGGCCCGGAACATGGACCACATCGTCATGGGCACCGACGAGACCGGCATCCCCGGCCTCATCCTGGGCGGCATCGGGATCGGGGTGATCATCCTGGCCTGCGTGGCGGCACACTGGGTCTCGTGGCGCCGCCCCCGGGCCTTGCAGTACGCCGCCCGTCGGCTCGTCGAGGGCCTGATGCGCGTGGGGTTGGATCCGATGGCCCCGCGCGCCCGGTACAGCCGGGAGGAGATCTCCCCGCACTTTTGGCCCAACGGCAAGCTGCCGACCTCCGAGGAGTGGCTGCGGCTGGCCGACGACGGCTTCCGCGACTACCGCCTCCAAGTCCACGGGCTGGTGCAGCACCCGGTCGAGCTCTCGATGGACGAGATCCGCGCGCTGGGCAAGCAGGAACAGATCACGATGCACCACTGTATCCAGGGCTGGTCGGGGATCGCCCAGTGGGGCGGCCTGCCGCTGGCCAGGCTCGTCGAGCTGGTCCGGCCGGCGCCCGAGGCCAAATTCGTTGTGTTCCACTCCTTCGGCGAGGGTCTCTACGGCGGCGAATACTACGACTGCCACAGCATGACCAACGTGCTCCATCCCCAGAGCCTCCTCGCCTACGAGCGCAACGGCGCGCCGCTGGAGCGGCTCTACGGCGCCCCGCTGCGGCTCCGGGTCGAGAACCAGCTCGGCTACAAGATGGTCAAGTGGATCAAGTCGGTCGAATTCGTTGCCGGCGTCGAGCAGGTCGGCAAGGGCCACGGCGGTAAGAACGAGGATGACGAGTATTACGACCTGATCGCGAACATCTGAGCTGCCTCCCTGAGGGAGTCTTGCGGGCCGCGGAATCGATCCTCAAGGCCAATTCAGCCGGGGAGGAACAAACCCGGATCCACCTTGAAGTACCCGGCCAGGCGGGTGACATGCTTGATCCCCAGCTTCCGCTTGCCCGCCAGGATCTCCGAGAGCGTTGACTCGGCGATGCCTGCCTCGGCCGCTACCTTGGCCTGGGCGACCCCCTTGGCCTCGAAGAGGTATCGCAACATCGGGACCCCGGAGATCGCCGGAATCGGAGAGCGTTCGTCCTCGTATTTCTCGATGAGGTCGGATAGCACGAGCAGATAGTCGTGCTCGTCGGGAGTGAGCGACTTCCGGTCGCTCAAGGCATCGACCATTGCGATCGCTCGGCCTAACTCGGCCTCCGAGCGGATCGGCCTGAGGGGGAATTCTCGGATCAACGCCAGGTAGGCTCTTCCCGCCGGCCCCGATGTGTTGCCTCTCTTCGCGGACATGGCAAGTCCTCCCCGCCAGGCATTGTCGTTTCCAAATCCAGAACATCAAGGGCAGACACGGTCAACTTCCTCGCGACGCAGCCGCGCCGGCGAGACGGTGTACGCGTTCAGGGGCCGAGTACGTGGCTGGCGGTGGGGCGGGCGAGTTGCTAGCATAAGAGCGATCGGAACGAAGGCGAGACGGTCTGGAACGCCCCGGAGGGACGGCGGTCAGTAGCCAGGGGTGAAACCCCTGGACGACTTGGAGAAAGGAGGTATGGCCGTGCCGCGAACGGCCGATAACGGGTTTGATGCCGCCGTCGTGGACAGGGAGAACCATACAGTCGCCCTCATCGAGGTGAAGGCGCATCCCGTAGAGAGATGGGCGACAATCCTTCCAAGGCAACTGGCGAAATCCGCTGAACGAGTCGCTTTTGTCTTGACGATCGATCCGAACTGCATTCAGTTGTACAGGACAGAGGGAGAGAGCCTCGGGGAGCCGATTGTCCGCCTCGACACCCGGCAAGTCCTCCAGCGTTACGACCCGGAATTTCCCAGAGAGCGCGTGTTTGAGTCATACCTGCTGACACTTGTTGAGGCATGGCTCCGTGACTTGGCGTACTACTGGAAGTCCGAGGATCCGCCGGGTTCCGACGAGCTAGGAAGGGCCGGCCTGCTCGAAAAGCTCGAGGGAGGCACAACGCAGCGTCTCGGAGCCTGACATGGATGTCATCTCATGGCGCGAAAGAAAGCTCTCCAACCCTCGGCATCCGATCCGCTTAACGAGCTGTTGCCGCTGGCCGAGCCGACGGCTCCCGAGGTTCACTTCGGTGCGGCCGTGCTGGAAGTCAGCGACCCGGCCCAGCTCCTGGAGCTGGCCGGCGATACGGCGGTGCGGCCGTACCTCCTCTGCCGGCTGGCGCCGCAGGTCGCGCTCGTGGACCCCGGCCGCGCCGACGACCTGGCGGACGTGCTCCGCCGTCGCGGGCATACCCCGAAGATCCTCAAATCCTGAGCGCGCCATGACACCGAGTCCGGGCCGTTCACTCCCGCTCCTGTTCGCTCCGTCCACCCGGCGCGTCCCCGGCGGCCTGGAGCACATGCGTCTGGACCCCTTACGCAAGGCGGCGCGCACCTGGCTGGATGCCGGTCTGAGCAGTCTGCCGAGGGAGGATCTCATTTCGCGCTTGCGCAAGGCCCTCGAGGACGACGCGGCGGCCGCCCGCGTGCTCCGCTCGCTCACCTCGCAGGAACGCGCCGTGGCCGCCGCCTATGCCCGCTATGGCGGCTCGGTCGACGGCCAGGTCATCCGGCTCGACCTGATGGCCCGCGGTCTCCTGGAGATCATCGAGAGGAAATACTCCGAGCACTACATCCAGAGACAGTGGAAGCAGAACCCGATCACGGCGATGGTGGAACGGTGGATCTTGCTCTCGGAAGAAATCGACCTGGGCTACTCGTATTCGTCCTACAGTTACGGCAGCGGGCCGGACAGTCCCTTGCCGCGCTACAGCCTGCACGCCGGCATCGCCCGGCAGCTCGAGCCCGCCGGCCCGGCCCCGTGGTCGATTCCGCCGGCGGCGGGCATCCCCGAGGCCATCACCCGGCGGTCGCCGGCCGAGGTGGCCCTGGACCTGTCCCGGGTCTTCGCCTACCTGGCGGGCCGCGGCTCGGTCAAGGCCCGGAAGGACGGGTCCCCGGCCGGCCCGGCCCTCCGGGCCCTGGAGAAGGCCGTGCCCCTGGACGAGGGTGCCGATCCCCGGCTCCCTGACCCGCATGGCTTCTCCCTCGAGCTGATGCGATCCGCCGGGTTGATTGGCGTGCAAGGGAGCGAGCTGGTTGCCGATGCGACCGCGGCGGCCCGGCAGTTCACCCGGCCCGATTTCCTGCAAATGGATTCCTGGGCGCGCGGCTGGCTGTCGGCTCGGTACTGGTTCGATGGCAGCGGGTCCGAGCAAGGTCGTGCGGCGCTGGCCTACGCCGGGCCGGTGCAGAGCGCCCGGAAAGTCCTGGCCTGGGCGCTGGGGTGCCTGGCCCACGCCGGCGATCGCTGGTATGAGCTGGACACCTTCCTCGAGCGGCTCCATGCCCTCCATGGACATCCCAGTAGCTCCCACCTGCCGTACATGGAACTGACCTGGGATCCCAGGCTGGCCGCCGCGCGGGACAAGGAGCGGCAGAGCGGCGATGCGCGGCTGCGGGCGTGGTGGTTCAGCAAGGAGGGGACGTGGTATGCCAACGCCCTGATGGTGAGCCTGGTGGCGCTGGGCCTGGTCGAGCGCGCGCGGCTGGGCCGGGGTGAGTCCGCGCCGCTGGGCTTTCGGCTGACCGAGTCCGGCCGGGCCGTCTTCGGCGCCCCCGAGGTCGCCCCGCCGCCGGAGCCGGCCCAGCGCCGATGCCTGGTGATCCAACCCAACTTCGACATCGTCGCCTACCTGGATCAGGCCGGCGCCCGGACCGCCGGGTTCCTGGGGCGGATCGCCGAGAGTGACTCGGCCCACTCGGGTCCCATCCAGACGTTCCGCCTGACGCAGACCAGCGTCTACCAGGCGGAGGAGAGCGGGCTGAGCCACGCCCAGATCGTCGAGTTCCTCCAGCAGCACAGCCAGCGCGAGCTCCCCGCCAACGTGCTGCGCTCGCTCGCCGACTGGTCCGGCCGGCGCGAGAGCCTGTCGATCCGCTCCGGGGTCACGGTGCTGGCCTTCCCCAGCACGGCCGACCGCGACGCGTACCTGGAGCGCCATGCCGGCACAGCCTGCGGTGAGCACTGCGTGCTCGGGTCGGGCTCGGGCAAGGCCCTCCAGCTCCCGGGCGCGCTCGTCTCGCGGCACCTGGGGGACCGCCGGCGCACCCTGGAGCTGGACGAGCAGGGCCAGATCAGCCTGACCCAACCGCTCGACCTCGTGCAGAAGTCGCGGCTCCGCCGGATCGCCCAGCCGCCGCGATCGGCCGCGATCGGCTGGCAGCTCACAGCCGCCTCGATGCGACGGGCGGCGGCCGGGGGCCTGAAGCCGGGCGTGGTGCACGGCTGGTTGAGCGACCACCTGGCGCGCCCGGCGCCTCCCTTGATCGCCGTGGCCATCGACGCCTGGCTGCGCGTCGGCAGGGGCCGGCCGCTGGAGCTGGCCGACGCTGTGTTGCTGCACATTCCCGAAAAGGACCAGTTCCAGGCGATCGCGACCAGCCCGCGCCTCCGCCCCTTCCTGCTCGCTCGCCCCGGACCGGGCTGGCTGGTGGTCCACAAGGAGACCCGCAAGGAACTGACCGCCGTCCTCGAGGAACTCGGCTTCACGATGGCCCGGGAACTGACCCATGACGAGCTCCCCGCGATCACCAGGCTCGCCGGGACCGACCCGAAATGAGCGCCTACAAGCGGAGACGGCGCTTGAGGTCGAGGTAGCGCTCGATGGCCCGGGCGGCGACCTGGTCGGCGCGCGAGTCCAGGACCTCCACGCCGGAGCGGCGCAGCTCCTCCAGCAACAGCGTTCGCTCGTACATCAGCTCGGTCGCCACGCCCACGCGATAGAACTCCTCGGCGGTCCGCGGCTCCAGCAGCTCGTTCTGTTCCAGCGTCTCGTCGGCGATGGTCACGACCAGGGGAAGATGGCGCGGGGTGAGGATCCGCAGGTACAGCAGCATGCGCCGGGCCGCCTCGATCACCGTGACGTCGGTCAGGAGAATGAACAGCGTCCGACGCAGGTTGCGCTTGGCGGCCAGGGTCAGCGCCGCCTCGAAGTTCGGTTCCACCAGGCGCGGTTGCCGGGCATAAAGGTGCTCGATGACCGCCTTCAACTGCGCCCGCTCGCGGCGCGGGTGGAGGTAGGTCTCGACCTGGTCGGCGAAGACGACCAGGCCGAGGCCGTCTCCTTGACCCAGGGCCGCGCGGGCCACGAGGATCGCGGCTTCCAGCATGGCATCGAACTTGGTGCGATGGCCGCAATACGTCGTCAGCGCCCGGCTGGCATCCACCAGGAGCATGACCTGTTGATGACGCTCGACCTCGAAGTTCCGGCTGATCGGCCGGCTCAGCCGCGCGGTCGCCTTCCAGTCCACCCAGCGGATGTCGTCCTGGGTGCTGTACTCGCGCAGCGATTCGAACGCCGTGCCGGCGCCCCGCCATCGATAGCGATGGCTCCCCGCCTGCCGCAACAAGGCGCGCCGCTCCGCCAGCTCGGCCGCCGTGGCGTTGGCCAGGTGCGGCAGGCACCGCAGTTCCAGGCGGGCCGGCAGCCGCTGCTGCGACCAGGCCAGGCCGAGCGGCCCGCGAATCCGGTAGTCGAGATCGCCGAAGACCGCCGTGCCGCGCTCGGTGGGAATCAGCTCATAGGAGAAGCTCGTGCGCGACCGGGGGGGTGCATTCAGCTCCAGGATGGGTGGATCGGCGCGCGCCCCATCGGGGATCCGATCGGAGAGCTGAAGCGCCAGGGGAAACCCGCTGGGGTTCTCCACGATCCAGGCGATGCGGTGGGGCTGATCAACATGGAGCTGGCCCGGTGTCTGCCGTTCCAGCCGCAGGCGCGACCGCTTGCCGGCGAGGAACCCATCGACCACGAAGGCGGCCAGGAGCGAACCCATGAGGACCCATGCGGCGAGGATCGCTCCCGGCTCGCCCCGGCCGCCGAGGATGACGGCGAGGGGGACGAGGGCCAGCCACAGGAGTCGTCGCGCGGGAATGATCATCGTTGTCAGCGCGGCACTTCGACCTGCGCCAGGGCCCTCGTGAGCACGCGATCGGGAGTCTCGGCCGCGACCTGGGCTTCCGGCGTCAGGAGCAGCCGGTGCCGCAGGACCGCCGGCGCCGCCGCCTTGACGTCATCGGGCGTCACGAATTCGCGGCCGTCCATCGCCGCCAGGGTCTTGCTCATCAAGAGCAGGTGGACGGCGGCCCTCGGGCTGGCCCCCACCTGGATCTGCGGCGACGACCGGGTCGCGCGGACCACTTCGCTCAAGTAGCGCAAGACCTCGGGACTGGTCTGAATCCCCGTGAGCTCCTGACGCGTTGCCAGCACCTCCGCGGGGTTGGTGACCGGCGTCAACTCCGACTGGGCCGCGCGGTGCAGGTCCTGGCCCTGGTCATACGCGGCCAGGATCGCCAGCTCCTCCTCGGCGCTGGGATAGCGCAGCAGGATCTTGCACATGAAGCGATCGACCTGCGCTTCCGGCAGGGGATAGGTCCCTTCGTATTCGATGGGGTTCTGCGTCGCCAGCACGGTGAACAGCGGCGGCAGCGCATACGTCTGGGTCCCCAGCGAGACCGATCGTTCTTCCATGACTTCCAGGAGCGCGGCCTGGGTCTTGGGCGGGGCCCGGTTGATCTCGTCGGCCAGGAGGATCGTGGTGAAGATCGGCCCGCGGCGCAACTGGAACGTCTGCGAGGCGAGCTGAAAGACCTCCGTCCCCAGGATATCGGCCGGCATCAGGTCCGGCGTGAACTGGATCCGCTGGAAGTCGGCCTCGAACAGCCGGGCCAGGCTCTTCGCCAGCAGGGTCTTGCCCAGGCCGGGGACTCCTTCGAGCAAGACATGGCCGCCGGCGTACAGCGCGGCCAGGAGCTGGTCGAGCACGTCGTCCTGACCGAAGAAGACCCGGCGCAGGCCGGCCTTGAGCCGGCCCGCGTGTTCATGAAACTGTGCGAGTTCCATAGATCCGTTTCCGGAGCTGAACCAGTTTTCGGACGAGATCCAGGGCGGCAGCCGGAGCGGCCGGCCGCTCCCCCGTCCTGACGTAGTCTTCGGCGGTTTGCAGGAGTGCATCGACGGCGGGCGGATGCTCCGCCGACGATCGGGAGACCTGGCGCAGCCGCCGGGCGACCGCGTCGACGACCAGGGGCGCGGCCCGGGCGCGCTCGTAGAGCTGGGCCACCGCGTCGATGGATTCCTGAGCGGTCCGCCGCTCCCGCTCGCGATACGCCTCGACCGGCTTGAGCCGGACGTTTCGACCATAAAACACGAGAAGCACCCAGAGGGCGGCCAGCCACAGGAAGGCCGAGGAACCGGGCAAGTTCCCGATGTACGTGAGGAACGACTCGGCCCGGCCGTGGCCATGGCGGTATTCATCCATCGCGAGCGCCCCGCCCCGGATCTCGCGCCCCAGGAGCTCCGCCAGCACGCGCGCGTTGTCGCCGTGATCGAACCCGGTGTTCGTCCACGCAAAGTCATCCAGGAGAATACAGACGGCGCCGTGCCCGACGGGGATGCGAAAGAAAACGCCCCCACGCCCATCGCCGGCCAGTTGCCAGCGGGCTGGGTCGTGGTCGCGAGCCGGCGCGGGCTTCGTCGCGGCCACGCTCCAGCGCGGTCCCTTGGCGGCGACCGTCAGGATTCCCCCGCTGGTCACGGGCGCCTGGGTGGTTTCCGGCCGGCTGTCCACGGACTCCCAGCTCGGGAATGAGCCGGGCGCGGAACGGGGCTTTGCGGCGGTTGTCTCCACGAGCGTCGCCGGAATCAAGTCCCGCCGGAGGGCGCGGGGCAGGCTCTGGGGCGCACTGGTCACGATGATGAGCGTGTTGCCGTCGGCGAGCCAGCCGCGGATGCGCTGCCAGTCTTCTGGTTGCAGGTCCTCTCCCGTGGGCGACCAGGGGTCATTGCCCATCGTCAGCACGCAGTGACCCGAGCGCCCTGGGAGAGCCTGGGCCGCTTCCCAGATGGGAACCTCCAGGAGGCGGGCCGGAATGCCGATCCGCTCCGCCCATCGGAACACGCCCGAGGCGCCTCCGGTGCCGTCGTCGTAGGCGCAGCCGGTCAATGGCGTTCGGTAGGTGACGCGCAGCCGGCTTCCCAGGAACGCCAGGAATCCGACGCCCAGTGCCAGGGCCGCCAGCAGGATCCACCGGGACCGCGTGGGTTTACTCAGGAGCGAGGTCCTCCCTGTTGATCACGGATCCACACAGGTCGATCGCCTGTTCGGCCTCGGCACGGCCGGCCGGCAGCCGGCCATACCAGGCCCGCTCGTAGATCCGCGCCAGTTGGCCAAAGCACGCGGCCAGGTCTGACCTGCCGCGCAGCTCTCGATGGTACTCGCGGTTGGTCCGGGTCGGGTCGTAGCGCAGCAGGCCGTGTTGCTGCAACCGGGCAATCAGCGCCAGGAGTGCCAGCCGGATCGACTGGGCGTAGAGCCCATCGCGCAACGCCTGGCCGGCCTGCTCGAAGAGGTCGGCAGCCTCGGCCAGCGTCTGGCACGCGACCCCATCCGGCGTGCGGGGTGCCGGCGCGCCGCTGAGCCATCGCACGATCGCCGGATAGAGCTTCCAGGCCGCCCAGGCCAGGAGTGCCACGACGACCAGCCAGACCACGACCGTGGCGCGCGAGAGATCGCCCGTGAAGACGCCGAAGAGGCTGCCGAGAATCTTGAAGATCAGCTCGAAGATTTTCCGGACAATCCACACGAACAGGTCCCACACCGCCAGGAGAATGGACTCGAGCCAGGAGGTGGAAACCGTCCGCGTCTCGATCCGTTTCCACCAGAAACCGGGGTCTTGAAACACATCGCGGGCCGCGCGCGCGGGATCCACGCCGGCCGGCCCGGAAGGAAGCGCGGCCGCGAACGTCGGGGACGGTGCGGTGACCAACCACGAGAACCCCGCCGCGGCCCGGACCGCGATGACTCTGGGGACCGGCCGCCAAACCGTCACGCACATCACTCCTTTCCGGGGCCCGGCTGTTTCCTCGCGCATCCCTCAAGTCGCGAGCCTGGCACGAAGCCGGGCGATCCGGCGCTTGAGGTCTTCGCCTTCGCGGACCCATCGGATGTCGTGGTAGACCAGCGTCAGCGACATCCACCAGCTCATCGCGATGGCGGTCAGCAGGATCGCGCCGGACATCGTTTCGAAGATCCACAGGTGCTCGAGTACCGCGGTGCGCCAGCTTTCCTCGAGCAGGTGAGCGCCCAGGACCGGAAATCTCAGGACGATCCGCGGCAAGACGATCAGGAGGCCCAGGACGATGCCCATTCCCAGGTAGAGCGAGCCGATCAAGGTGACGCCGATGTCCTCGCGGAGGATTCGCCGGCTGCGGCGGAAGATCCGCCGCTCGTCCTCGAAGAGGGCGACCAGCGGCGTGAGGCAGGTCCTGGGCCAGACCCAGAGGAGCGGCAGGCCGCAACACAGGAGGGAAACCAGCCAGAGCAGTCCCAGGCGGATCAAAACGCCCGCCAGCCGGCCGGCGCGGCGGCGGCACCAGGCGAAGCACTCGCCGGCCGTGGCCGGCTCGCCCTCGGCTTCCTTCCAGGCGAAGACGGCGCAGGGCAGCGGCATCGCCGTGAAGATGAACAGGGCCAGGAACGGGCAGGCCACACCCGCGATCAAGACATTGACCTCGGGGGGGAAGTCCCAGGTGCGCCAGCTCGCAACCAGCCCCAGCGCGCCGGCCAGCAGGGCGGCCAGGGTGGGCAAACCCAGGTACGCCAGCACGTCGAGGTGATCGTGAATGCACCAGAACGCGCAGTCGGTCTGCACCAGGATCCGCCGGAGTATCGAGGTCTTCCGACCGGCCATGACTGGGGCCGCCCTCCCTCCACGCCGCGGTCGCGGCGGGCCGCCCGCCGGGCTCCGCTCGCCGCGGTGCTTGTATTCTGAATGGGCGCGCTCGAAGCTGCAAGGACCCAGTCGAGGCGCCGGCAAACCAGACCGTGCCGGTTCCAGAAGCTTGATCGCGCGGAACTGCCGGTCGATAATCAGCGTCCTGGGCTCTCGATTTCTCACCTCACAGGAGCCAGTCATGAGCCAGGTCCAGGCTGCAAAGAGCCGTGTTAAGCCGATCACCCCAGGAGACCCGCCATGACTTATGACCCAGACTTCGACGGGGTCCAGGTCGCCAAGGGTGGTGTTGAGCCGACCACCATGGATCCTTACGAAATCGGCTGGTATATCGAATCGGCGGATGAGGAGATTTACGGCCCGGTGTCGCGCAGGACTCTCCGCCAGTTCCTCGAGGACAGGACGATCACGCCCAACACGCTGGTCCGCCATTGCACCCAGCCGGAAGCCAGGCCGGCCGCGGATCAGCCCACGATCATGGAGCAGCTCAGCCTGGATGCCAAGGGATCGGCGCTGGGCGACCGGCTGGCCGAAGCCTGGCCGCGCCGCAAGCGGGACCAGCTCGCCCTGGCGGAAGACTCGCTGCCCTGCGCCTGGCATAATCGGCCGGCCGTGCTGGTGTGCGTGCGCTGCCATGCCCCCTATTGCAACCGCTGCCGGGCCAAACCCTTTCGCAAGCAGTTCTTCCTCTGCCGCCGCTGCCAGGTCGGCATGTGGAACCGCCGAGTCGTAGCAATGATATTTGATATATGCATGTTTTTGTATTTCCCTATCATCGTGGCAGGGATCATAGCCGGGGCGGTGTTTGGCGCCGGCGAGACTGTGGCATCGCTCCTCATCTTCATCATCGATTTGATCGGCGTTGGCCTCCTGTTCGTGCGCGACTCGCTCCTTCGCGGCGCGGGGCTCGGCAAGCGGAGCGCCGGTCTGCGGGTCGTGCAGTCGCGGGACGGAAAGACACCACTGACCATCGGCCAGGGGGTTCTTCGGTGGTTGAGCCAGTTTGTTCCCATTTTCAACCTGGTGGACGCGGCGGCGGCGTATTCCGATCCCTTGCTCCGCCGCTACGGCGACCGCTGGGCCGGTACACGCGTGATCGACACCGAGAAAAAGCTCGCCAAGGACCGGGACAAGATCGCGCGGCGCCTGATCAAGAGGGGAGTTCAGCTTCCGCCGAAGTTCGGGCTGACCATGGAGGGGCTGGCTCGGCTTGTCTGACGATCGCTGCAAGGAAGCTCTCGATGCTCTGCCCGGGCCGCGGCTCCAGCCCGCTGGTCTCGCGGATGAGCTCCGCCAGTTCCGCGGCAACTTCCTGGCGCGGCCGGGGGGCCAGTTCGACCCGGGAGCGGAGGTACTGGCCCGCCAGCGCGATCGCCTCGTCGGGGATCGCGGACAACTGCGCGGCCGGCAACAGCCGCTCCGATTCCTCGGGGGCGGGGAGGTCCGGCAGGAGCGATTCGGTCTGCACCGGCTCCTGGTACACCACCAGCGTGCCGGCGACCAGGTCGCCGAGCCGCTGGCTGTCGCGGGTCAAGAGCAGGCTCGTCAGCCCCACCCCGTAGAACAGCGGCAGGAAATCGACCACGCGCAGCAGGTTCCGCAGCAAGGTATCGAAGAAGCGCAGCGCGTACCCGCCTTGCTTGATCACCCGGATCTGCAGCAACCGCTTGCCCGGCGTCTGGCCGTTCATGAGCCATTCGAGGAAGATGAAGTAGCCAATGTAGAGCGCGAACGAGCCCAGGGCCAGGATCGCCGCGGCCCACGCCGCGCCGTCGGCACCGAAGGCGCTCAGGAGCAAGCCGAAGGCATACACGAGGACGTTGAGCAGCATCTGGCACACGACGGACATGATCAAGACGTCGAGGAAGTACGCGGCGGCGCGGCTTCCCGCTCCCGCCAGGGCGTACGAGAGCTCGATGTTCTCCGGGGTGCGGATCGAAATCACGCGCTGGGCGAGAGGTAAGTGATGGTCGTTCATGAGTTCATCCGGGCGCGGCAGGAGGCCTGGGCGCGGCTCCAGACCTTCCTCGAGACGGCGCGCCGCCTCTCCCTGGCGCGCGTGCCGCTGGAGGACTTCCGTCAAGGCAGCGCGCTGTACCGGCAGGCCGTCGCCGATCTGGCCTATGCCCGGATGGGTTTTCCCGATCATCCGGTCGTCCGCGAGCTGGAGCACCTCGTCGGCCACGCGCACAGCATTCTGTATCAGGCCGGCCGCGCCCAGTCAAGGAACTGGCTGGAGTTCTGGCGCGACACCTGGCCGATGCGCCTCCGGGCGGCGGTGCGGCCGATCCTGCTGGCCACGGGCCTGTTCTGGGCCGGCGCGGTCCTGGGCTTCTTCCTGACCGCGCGGAACCCCGTGCTGGAGAATTTCTTCGTGAGCCCGCCCATGCGGGCGGCCATCGCCGCCAAGCGGCTCTGGACCGAATCGCTCACGCGCGCGGCGCCGGGGGCCGGCAGCGCGATCGCGGTCAATAATATCAAGGTCTCGCTCTTGACCTGGGGACTCGGCCTGACCTTCGGCATCGGCACCGTCTGGCTGCTGGTCCTCAACGGGGTGATGCTGGGGGCCATTGCCGCGGCCTGCCTGCGCGCGGGGATGCTCGGGCCGCTGGCGGAATTCATCGTGGCCCACGGATCCCTGGAACTGCCGGCCATCTGGATCAGCGGCGGCGCCGGGCTGCTGATGGCCCAGGCCCTGCTCGTCCCGGGGCGCTACAGCCGTCGCGTCGAGCTGCGGCTGAAGGGCCGCAGCTCGGTTCAGATCATGGTGGGCATCGTGCCGGTACTCCTGGTCGCCGGCGCGATCGAGGCGTTCGTCTCGCCGAGCCACCTTCCCGGTCTTGCCAAGGCGATGCTGGGGCTCAGCCTCGCGGTCGCCCTCCTGGGCTACGTCGTGGCGCGCGGGCAGCCGGGAAGGGCCGGCCGTGCGGGCTCCGCGAGCCTTGCGGGCGGGCTTGAGCCCAATCAGACATAACGCCCATTATCAGACGTTCGGCCAGTAGACGGACCTTGACAGGCGTCAAGGATGCGAACTCTCGAGATCGCACTCGATGACCATCGCTGACTCGCTCGTGCTCGTCTTTGGAATCGCCCTGGCCTTGTCGCTACCTTGGTACAACGGCTGGGTGCAACTGCCCCAGCCGGTCATGGAGCCCTGGTGGCGGATCATCTCGTTGTTCGTCGAAGAGCCAGTCGGGAAAGCTAGCCTCGCCTTGATCCCACTCATGTTGTATCGACGGGCCCGCCTCGGCGGCCTCTGCCGCCCGGGGGAGCTGCTCCTGGCCGTGTGCGCCTCCTATGGACACTCCTGGGCGATCACCACCTTTTGGACCACCCGTCGCACCGCCGCGAGGGAGGGGACGGATTCACCGCAGAGATCGCAGAGACCGCCGAGAAGGGAACCGAGCCAGGAGAGCGGGTCGGGAGGGTCCGGAGGACGGAAGCCCGATGCGCTCTCGGTCGCTTCCTCGGCGTGTTCCTCGGCGGTCTCTGCGATCTCCGCGGTGAACCTCGGGGCTCCATCGCGACGGTCGCCGCGGTCAGGCCCGTGGGACCACGGTGGGGATCGCCGAGATGTGTCCAAGTTAACACGGCTGTGCGACTCACGCCCCGAATGAGTCGCTCACCTCCGGGTGAAGCGGTCGAACACTTGGAGCACGGGTAGGGCGTTGCCGTCGTCATCGAAGTATCCGCGGCTCCGCAACGGGCCGGCGACGGCCGGTTCCCACCAGAAGACGCCGATGCCGCGGCCGCCGGGCGTGGCGAGCACCAGCCGGTTCACCTCGTCGAGGAACGCCCGCTGGCCTTCGGGAGTCTCGGGGAACGGGCCGGGCCGCCGGCGATACTCGGTGGGACGCCAGCAGTAGGCCACTTCCACCAGGAGGATGTCCTTGTGGTACGCGCCGGCCATGAAGGCGAGGTTCTCGCGCAGGTCGAGCAGGCTGCCGTGCCACCAGGGGTAGTACGACTGGCCGATCACATCATAGTCGACGTGGTACGCATGGAGCCGGTCGAAGAACGCCTGGGTGCCGCGCCGGTCGGCGCCGCGGTCGATGTGGATCATGATCCGCGGCCGCGGGCCGTCGCCCCGGCCCGCCTCGACGCCCCGGATGCCGGCCTTCACCAGCTCGGCGAAGCTGTCCCAGTGCTCGGGCAGCTTGCCGTCGGGCCAGAGCATGCCGTGGATGACCTCGTTGCCGATTTGCACCATGTCGGGCAGCACGCCCGCCGCGCGGCACGCGGCGATCGTGTCCCGCGTGTACGCAAAGACCGCCTCGACCAGCTCCTCGTGCGACTTCCCCTTCCAGGCCGCGGGCGTGAACTGCTTGCCCGGGTCGGCCCAGGTGTCGGAGTAGTGGTAGTTGAGCAAGAACTTGAACCCCTGCTCGCGGGCGGCCCGGGCCATCGCGATCGTGTAGTCCAGGTTGTTGGGCAGCGCTTTCGGCGAGTGGAACAGCCGGAGGCGCACCCAGTTGTAGCCGTGGTCCTTGAAGATCCGCAGTGCGGGCCGGGCTTTCCCCTCGTCCTTGAAGACGGTGCCCCGATCTTCGGCCTGCTTCACGAACGACAGGTCGGCCCCGACGGCGTAGTCGGCCGCGCGGGCGGGCCCGCCGGGAGCTGACAGAACGACCACCAGTGCGCCAAGGCAAGCCCCTCGCATCGGTTGGCTCCGGCCTCGACCTCGTGAGATCCCGAACGACTCCCGCCTGGACCCCGCGCCGGTTTCCCCGACGCGGGTCGACCACCGGCCGATTGTACCACGTCGGCGATGGCCGGACTGCGCCGTTGACCGGTTGTGATCGTCCGGCGATCATGGCTCGCATGAGAATCCCCCGTCTGGGTCTCCTCCTGATGCTGCTGGTGCCGGGGATCGGCCGCGGTGAACCTCCGGCGTCGCAGCCCCGGCGCTACTTCGCCATCGAGGTCGTCGACGAGCAGACCGGCCGCGGCGTGCCGATGGTCGAGCTCCAGACCACCAGCAGCGTCCGCTCTTACACCGATTCGGCCGGCCTGGTCGCCTTCGACGAGCCGGGGCTGATGAACCAGAAGGTGTTCTTCGGCGTCGCCGCGCACGGTTACGAATTCCCCCCCGACGGCTTCGGCATCCGCGGCGCGGTCCTGGAGACCACGCCCGGCGGCGCCGCGCGGCTCAAGATCAAGCGGATCAACATCACCGAGCGGATCTACCGCATCACCGGCCAGGGGATTTACCGCGACAGCGTGCTGCTGGGCCGCCGGGTGCCGGTCGCCCAGCCGCTCTTGAACGCGGGAGTGACCGGGCAGGATGGCACCTTGAACGCCATCTACCGCGGGAAGCTTTACTGGTTCTACGGCGACACCAACAAACTCTCCTACGCGCTGGGCAATTTCTCCATGTCCGGCGCCACCACCGAGCTGCCGGACCGGATCGATCCGTCCGCCGGCTTCACCCTGAAGTACTTCGTCGGCCGGGACGGCTTCGTCAGGCCCATGGCCCCGATCCCGGGCGAGGGCGTGGTCTGGCTCTTCGGCGTGGTCGTCCTCCCCGACGAGTCGGGCCGGGAGCGCATGCTCGCCTACTTCCAGCGGCGGCGCGGGCTCGGCCCGGTCCTGGAGAACGGCTTCGTCGTCTACAACGACGCGACCGACTCCTTCGACAAGCTGAAGGACCTCCCGCTCGATCCGCCGATCTTCCCCACGGGCTACCCCTTCCGGGTCAAGCGCGACGATGGGACCGAATACATCTACTTCACCGCGCCGTACCCGGCGCTGCGCGTCAAGGCGGACTGGAAGTCGTACCTGGACCTGGCGTCCTACGAGGGCTACACCTGCCTCAAGCCCGGCACGCGCTCCACCGGCAAGGACCCGGTCCAGCTCGACCGCGATGCCGGCGGCAAGCTGGTGTGGGCCTGGAAGCAAGACACGACACCGCTGAGCCCCAAGGACCAGCAGGACCTGATCGCCGCCGGCACGATGACGCGCGCGGAGTCGCCCTTTCGGCTCCAGGACGCCGACGGCGGCAAGCCGATCCTGCTGAATAACTGCTCCTGCTCATGGAACGAGTACCGCAAGAAGTACCTCATGATCGCGTCGGAGGTCTTCGGCGCGACGATGCTGGGCGAGGTCTGGTACAGCGAGGCGGACCGCCCCGAGGGGCCGTGGGTGCACGCGCGAAAGATCATCACACACGCCAACAAGAAGGACGACGCGCACGACTTCTACAACCCGGTCCATCACCCGTTCTTCGACCGGGACGGCGGGCGGGTGATCTACCTGGAGGGCTCGTACGTCAACACCTTCTCGGGCAATCGGCACCCGACGCCTTACTATGAGTACAACCAGATCATGTATCGGCTCGACCTGTCCGACCCTCGGCTCAAGCTGCCGGCCCGGCCGTAGGAAGGGACAGTTGCCGGTCGGACTCGACTCCGAGAACCAAACTGGGATGTGCCACGCCTTTGGCATACCGTCCCCTACGCCGAAGGCGTTGCACAACAGAGCCCAGGGTCGCCGGAGGCGCACCCTGGGAGAGGAGAGGAGTCCCCAGGCGGCCCCCGAATCTTCACTCCCTGCCCCCAGAACCCTGAAGGGGTTCGGCGGCGGGGAATGACTCCTGAGTTCCCGGGGTGCGCTGCGCGACCCCGGGCTTTGATGTTCAACGCCTTCGGCGTAATGAGAGAGACACTAAGGGAACGACAGCTTGCCGAGCAATTGGGGCGCGGCCGCGCCGGTGACAGGCGGGAGGCAGGCGGACTGGCCGCGGAGGGTCATGTCGGCCAGGACGGCGAAGGCCATGGCCTCGCGGGCGTCGGCCGGCACGCCGAACTCGTCGGACCGCCTGAGGGGGATCGGCGCCATCGCCGCGGCGATCTGCTCCATCAAGGCCGGGTTTTTCAGTCCACCTCCGGCCGCGATGACCTCCTCCACGGGCGGGCCGAGCCGGGCGCACTGGCCAAGTCCCAGCGCGATCGTCCGGGCGACGAACGCGGTCAGGGTGGCCATCAGATCGGCGTCGCAGCCGCCGTGCCGCTCGACGGCGCAGGCGACGAAGGCGTCGCCGTACATCTCGAACCCCGTCGATTTCGGCGGCCGGCGTGGCAGGAACGGGTCGGCTTCCAGCATCGCGGCCAGGAGCCGTTGATCCACGCGGCCGGACCGGGCGAGCCGCCCGTCCTGGTCGCAGGCCAGCGCGCCGCCGGAGAGCCGCCGCGCCAGCCGGTCCAGCGGCGCGTTCGCCGGCCCGGTGTCGAACCCGACGACCCGCGCCGGGTCGTCGTCGAGCACCGTGAGGTTGGCGATCCCGCCCAGGTTCAGGATGGCGCGCCGGCGCTTGGCCTCCGGCCCCCGCCCGCCGAAGAGGAGGAAATCGGCGATCGGCGACAGCGGCGCGCCCTCGCCGCCGGCGGCGATGTCGCGGGCGCGGAAGTCGGAGATCACGGGGCATCCCGTCCGGACCGCGATCACGTCGCCGTCGCCGACCTGGAGCGTCGCCCGCAGCGCGCCGGCGACGCCGCTGTGATGATACACCGTCTGGCCGTGCGAGCCGATCACGTCGACCTCGTCCCGGGAGAGCCCGGCCTCGTCGAGGGTCGCCAGACAGGCCGCGGCGAACGCCGCGCCGACCATGACGTTCAGCTCGGCGATGCCCCGGACGTCGAGCCCGGCGATGCCGAGCACCCGCCGCTTGACCTCGGGGTCGTGCGCGTGTTCGCGGTAATGGAGCAACTGGACCTCGACTTCGGCTCCCTGCCCCATCATCCGGCAGACGGCGACGTCGATCGAGTCGGCGCTGGTCCCGGACATCAGGCCCACGACGAGGCGCGCGGGCTTGCGACTGCGCTCGAGGAGGTCGGAAAGGGGATGGGTCATGACGGGCTTGCTCCGGTGAAAACGAAGCGACGGGTCGCCGCATCGCCTGGTAGAATGTAGCAGGTTCCCCGGCAAGCTGGAACCGTGGGTGACCCGCACAATCCCCCTGGCCCTCTTGGTGCAGGACGATCTGATGGCAACCGCTGAGACTTCAACGAATCAGGCCGAGGACAAGGAAAAACTGCGGGAAGAGTGGCTCGAGCGCCTGTCCGATCTCGTGGAGACCGTCCGTGGCTGGGCCCAGGACCTCGATTGGTCCACGCGTCGAATCGAAAAGAAGATGGAGGATTCCGAGCTCGGCACCTACAAGGCCCCTGCCCTGCTCCTCCAGAAGGAGACGGTCCGGGCGTTGTTGGAACCGATCGCTCACTCCGCCCCCGGCGTGGCGGGCATCGTCGATTTCTACCTGATGCCGGCCTTCGATGATATCGCGAGGCTCTTCTTCTCCGACGACGGGTGGCAGTTGTATCACGAGTTTCCTGGGGCGCCGACCGCCGCAGACCTTCGTAAGGCCGAACCACGGCCGCTCTCCAAGGAGACGTTTCAGAGTGTCCTCGAAGCGATGACCAGAAATGCCGAATCATCTCCATGACTGGCTTCGGCGGATCAGGACTGTCGAGCGGGAATATTCCTCGATGCGACTGGCCATCGATCGCCACTGGGCCGCCGCCCATCGCGACCCCACGGTCCTCACGGGTGGTCTGAAACTCCACGACATCGAGATCGCCTCGGAACACCTCCAGGGGACCTACGTCATCCGCAACTTCGCCGAATTTGAAGCGGCACTGCGCCTGTTCTGGCGGACAGCCCGAGGGACCGACCCGCCGGGTCGAACGCGCGACTTGATTGATGGCGTCGCCGCCACCCGGCGAGTCCCGAACGGCGCGCACACGAACGCCCATGCGGTGCGCGAGTATCGAAACGCCCTGGTCCATGTGCGCGAAGAGGAAGTCGATCCGATCCCGATCGCGGCAGCTCGGGGACACGTCTGCCGATTCTTCGCGTTCCTGCCGCCGACTTGGTGACCACGAAGGACCGCTCCGGGCGCTGCTCCGTCTCGCCCGGGGCGCCTCGGGTTCGGGCGCACGCCGAGGAGGGGGATCAGGTCGATGAGTGGAACCGCCGCCGGTCGGATCACCGGTCCTCATCGCCGACGCGCATGAGATAGTCCAGGGTCTCGCGCTGCTCGGCGTCGTCCCCGATCTTCTCGATGGCTTCGAGTGCAGTCAGGGCGAGCGCGTTCCGCTGGCGGATCTCTTCCGCGGTGAGCTGGACGGCCTTGCCCCGATCATCAAACGATCGCAGGGAGGCCGCCGTCGCGGGGGCTGTGGCCATGGTGATTTCCTCCCTCGGGACGGGGCGCCGAAGGTCACGCGCCTCCGGGCCCATGGTGATCTCAGCCCGCAGTGTCGACCCCGATCCCCATCTCGGTTTCCAGCGGCTCGATGCAGAAAGTGACGAATTCTCCACGCGCCAACCCTTGAGCGAAGCACTGGTGATAGAGCTCGTGTTTGTGCGCGGCGAAGCCCAGCAGGTGATCGCCCCGGTAGGCCACCCATTGCCCCGGACGCTCGGCCCAGAGCCGGGGCAGATCCCGTTCGAACGCCCGCAAGGCTTGCTGCCCCAAGTCGGCGTGTTGCTGTGCGGTCATGGCTCCCCCTCCCCTACGTTCGGTGCCGGTCCGGTCCAGGCCCCGAGATCCTCAATTCTACCAGGAGATAGCTCGCAACGGATCGAGTCCGCCGCGCGGCCGCCTGATCCTTGCGAACGGGTCGGCCGGGAAGCCGCGGTCGAACAGCTCGGCAAGCGGCCGCTGGAAACCATCGCGGTCGCGGAACCAAGCCGAGTCGAACCGCGTCGCAAGCGTCAGGGCACCGACGCCAGCGCGATGAGGAACGGATAGGTTGGCTGGAGGCTGTTGAGCAGCCGGGCATCGGCGGTGACCAGCTCGCAGCCTTCCCGCTCCGCCAGGGCGACGTAGAGGCAGTCGTAGACGCCGATGCGGGCCTGGGTGGCAATCTGGATGGCGCGAGGGGTCATGGGGTGCGCGGGGAAGAGATGGGGGACCGTCGTCATGACGTCCGCCCAGAGGGCCCATGCATCCGGAATCATCCCCCGCCGCTGGGCCTTCGTCAAGGCATGGGCGATCTCGACCGTGAAGGAGTCGGGTGCGATCAGCTCGTGGACGGCGTTGCGGAAGTCGTCGCGGAGCTGCCGAGCCTTGGCGGCATCCGGTTCGCTCAAGACCCATTTCAGCGCGATCGAGGCATCGAGCACGTACTTCATTACTCGTCACGGGCCTCTCGGATCAGATCAACCGCCCACTCCACCACGCCGTACTTCTCTCGGATCCGGCGCTGGACCTCTTCGGAGCGCTCCGAGATGCGCTTCAGCAATGCGGGATCGGTGACGCGCTTCCCCTCGGAGATCAGACGGCAGACTTCTTCCAGGTCCGCCATCGCTTCGGGCGGGATGTCCGATGGTTTCTCGATCGGTGGCATAGGGTGGTTCCTCCTCCCAAGCGATTCTATCCGGAAGTCGCCGAGAAGGGGATGGGCCATGCCGATCAGGATGGCGCTTCACCGCGCGAACGGGTCGGCCGGGAAGCCGCGATCCAGCGGATTCTCGCTGAGCGTCTTCCGCCATCGCTCGGCCTTGTCCGGCTTGCCCCAGGCCTCGTAGAGCCGGACTAGGCGATCGACGGTGTCACGGAGGGTGACCTCGCGTTCCAGGGCCGGGATCTTCTCGCACTGCTCGGTCAGGGCCTTCTGGGCATTCAACAGGAGCGGCTCGGCGGCCTGGAACTCCCGCTGTCCGGCCAGAGCTTCGCCCAGCAGGCTACGAGTGGCCGCCGTAGTCCAATCATCCGGCTGGAGCTCTTCCTCGATCGCCAGGCTGTCGCGGAGGATGGGCACCGCTTCTGCGAATTTGCCCCCTCGAATCAAGCATCGGCCCAACATCGTCTGCGAGAGGGAATAGAACGGATCGTTGCGCGGCTTGCCCCGGCCGGCGGCAGCGACGACCTCGCGGAACAGGGATTCGGCATCCTGGCGCCGTCCGACCTTCTCATAAAGCAGAGCCAGGTTCCTTTGAGTCATGAGCGTCTGGTGGTGACCCTTGCCCAGCTTGGTTTGATGGGCCTTGAGGGCCTGCGCGAGGAGCGAGATGGCGTGATCGAACTGGCCTTTGTAGCGGTAGGCCACAGCGAGGTTGACCATCGACACCAGCGTGTCAGGATGGTCTGGGCCTTGCTGGACTTGGGATGCCTTGAGCGTCTGTTCTAAGAGAGGGAGCGCCTGGTCGAGCCGGCCGGAACGGAGATAAGCGCCGGCAAGGTTGCTCATCGCGGTGAGCGTGGCCGGGTGATCTTCGCCCAGCTTGGCCAGCCGGACCTTCAACACCTGCTCCATCAGGGGGTAAGCGCGATCGAATTGACCCGACTCGCCGTAGCTCACCGCGAGGTTATTTATGGTTTGAAGGGTATCGGGATGGTCCTCGCCCAGTTTGACCATCCTCGCTTTGAGCGTCCGCTCAAGGAGCGGGATGGCGCGCCCGTTCTGACCGGCGATCGCGTAAACCGAGGCCAGATTGTGCATCGACATGAGCGTGTCGGGGTGGTCCTCGCCCTGCTTGGCTCGCCGCAACTCAAGGGTTTGCTCGAACAGAGGGATGGCGCGATCGAGTCGACCCGCATCCTGGTAGGCGCGAGCGAGATTATTCGCGACGCTGAGGGCGTCGCGATGATCGTTGCCGAGCTTGGCGCGAGCGGCCTTGTGCGCCTGCTCGAGTAGGGGGATGGCGCGATCGAGTTGGCCCGCTTCATGATACGCTAGTCCAAGATTGTTTATAGCATCCAGTGTATCTGGGTGATCTTCGCCTTGCTTCAATCGACGCGCCTCGAGGATCTGCTCGAACAGGGATAGGCCGCTCTGAAGGCGGCCCGCCGCGAGGTGGGCCCCTGCAAGGTTGTTCATCGCCTCGAGCGTACCGAGATGAGCCTCGCCCAGTTCCCGACGGCGGATGGCCAAGGCTTCTTCGCTGGTCGCAACGCTGGGAGCGACCAGGCCCAAACCGCGATAGGTTTCGCTCACGGCGGTGAGGATGGTGGCCCGCGTGAGCGGGGCCATCTTGGGGCGGCCCGCCAGGTCCTTGACCGCTTGGTCCAGCACCTCAGCCGCCTTCACATCCTTCCCGTCCCGAGCCGGGTCTGGCCTGCGGAAGCTCGTCACGAGCAATTCGGTCACCTCCTTGGCCTGGTCCCGCTCCCGCTCCGCCTCGGCGCGGGCCTGCTTCAGGTTCGCGTTCGACTCCTCCAGTTCGTGATTCTGCCGCGTGATCTGCTCGTTGTACCGGAGGATCGTCTGGTTCGCCGTCGCCAACTTCTGGATGGTCGTCTCCAGCCGCTGGTTCCAGGTCGAGATCACCGCCGTGATCACGATCAACGCCGCGGCCGCGACTAGGCCCGCCGCCGTCGCGCCGGTCACCAGCCGCTGATGGCGCCGGCTCCAGCGGCGCACCCGGGCCAGCATCGGCTCGACGTAAGCCGTCACCGGTTCATCGGCCAGCCAGTGCTCGATCTCCTCAGCCAGCGCCAGCGCCGTCGGATAGCGGTCCTTGGGCTCAGTCGCCAGCGCCTTCAGGCAGACGGCCTCCAGCGCCCGCGGGATGCTCGGGTTGAGCGACCGCGGTGATCGGATCGCTCCCCGACGGACCCGGTCCAGCACCTCCTCGATCGCCCCCCCCTCCACCGGAGCCTCGCCGGTTAGCAGTGCGAACAGGATCGCCCCCAGACCGTAGACGTCGGTCGCCGGCCCGAGCGACTCCACCGCGCCGGCCGCCTGCTCGGGGCTCATGAAGGCCGGCGAGCCGATCACCCCCAGGGTCGGCTCGTGGCCGCTGCCCGAGGGGGGCACCAGCGTCGCCTCGACCGCGGCCTCCGGGCCGGCCGGCTCGCGGCGGCCGGTCGCCTTGGCCAGCCCCCAGTCGATCAGGAGCGTCTCGCCGTACCGGCCCAGCATCACGTTGTGCGGCTTCAAGTCGCGGTGCAGCACCCCCTTGCTGTGGGCAAAGGCGATCGCCTCGCAGACGTCGATGAACCGTCCCAGCAGCTTGCGGAACTCGATGGCACTCGGGTCGGGCCGAGGGTGCTCGTTGTGGTAAGTCTCGATCGCCTCCTTGAGGCTATCGCCCTCGACGAACCGCATGGCGTAGAACGGCCGGCCATCGTCGTAGGTGCCCAGGCTGTAGACCGGCACGATCCCGGGGTGCTCCAGCCCGCCGTTGATCTCCGCTTCCAGGACGAAGCGGCCCCGGAGATGGGCCTCGGCGACCTTGTCGGGCCGGATCTCCTTCAAGGCCACCTCGCGGCCGAGCTCCTCGTCGCGGGCGAGGTAGACGCGGCCCAGTCCGCCCTCGCGGTGGAAGCGCACGATGCGGAACCGCCCGCCGGCACGGCCGGATGAGGAGGAGGTGGAGCTCGCCGTCGCCTCGGCGTCGCCGCCCGACCCCGCGGACCGGGAGGCGGTGGCGGCGAGACTGGCCTGGAGGTCGGCATCGTCGATCCGCTCCAGGTCGTCGCGGACCGAGCCCAGCGAGCTGAGCGCCGCCAGGCTCTGTTCGGGGTCGTCGCCGTGCAGCTTGAGGTGCTCGGCGACCAGTGCCTCCAGCAGCGCATACCGGCCCTGGTCCAGCGCCCCGCGGTCGCGGAGGACCTGGCTCAACGGCCGCGCCTTGTCCGCTGTCCAGACGGCGAAGGCCCCGAGCAGGGCCTCCCGGCTGATGAAGTTGTTCTGCAAAGCCAGCAGGCCGAAGAGGAGGTTGCGGCCCGTGTCGGCCAGGGCCTGGCCCGGCCGCGGCCGGCTCCTCCCCGGCCGGGTGTCCGCCGCCGCGAAGACTGCGGCGATCACGTCGGCCTGCCCCGGGAAGCGGTCGCGATACGCGCCGGGCGTCACGCGCTCGCCGCGACCCCGGCGCAACTCCAGCTCCAGCGCCAGCAGCTCGCGGAGCAGCGCCGGGCGATCGGTCTCATCCGCGCGGGCCAGGACGTCCTCGATCCGCGGCTCCTGTCCCGCCCGCCAGGCGGCCTCGAAGCGGTCGCAGGCGGCGTCGATCCGCTGGGCGGGGGAATCCGGGCGCCGGCCGTCGTCGGCCGGCGGGGCCTCTGCGGTCATGGCTCATGCTCCAGTCAGGCGTGCCGGATGACGAATGGTCACGATCGGTTCCTACGGTCTCGGGCGGGTCCCCTTGGGTTCGGACACGGCCCGCGGTGGGATGAGGTTGGTCAGCCGGCCACCCGCGGAGAAGAACCCGCGGAGCATCAAGTCTAATGAGACCTCAGCCGACGCCGCTTCGATCTTGGCGATGCGGGATTGGCTCGAGCCGATCCGCTTGGCCAGTTGTTGCTGCGTGAGATGATGGCTCTCCCGGAGCCGGCGGACACTCCGCCCCACCATCAGACGGAACTCGACGATTTGCTGCTCCTCCTCGGTCAGCCCGAGGAATTCGGCGGCATCCCCGACCTTCCAACCAGCCGCCTCCAAGGCTTCACGCTTCTTGGGGTCCACGACTATCCTCCCTCCTCTCCGGCCTTCTTGACCGCCTCGTCACGGTGGGATTCTATGCCGAATCCGGCATGGCGGCAACCGCAACCAGGCCGGATTCGGTAGGCTCGAGGAGGTGGCGTTTCGAACCCCACTTCCGCTGGCGCGCGGCGATCGATTAGGATAAGGGACTCCCGACCAGAGCCGGTTCGGGGGAGGACGGAACGCGAAGGGGACGGGGACGACGCGCGTCCCGATTGTGGCGAGTGAGTCCGATCCCCACCGCGACAGCGCGGGGGATCCCTCGCGAATTCTCTTTGAGGATGAAGCATGAAGCCGGGCGATCTCGAGCTCTTCAGCACCGAGGAGCTCATCGATGAGCTGCTGAGACGGACGACCTTCCAGGGCGTGATCATCCACGCCCGCGGCGGGGCGAAGAGCCGGCATTGGAATGGAGAGCGTGTCTTCCGGGTCCGCTTCAACGCGAACCTTCAGCTCGAGGAAGCGAGCCGCTTGCTCGACGTCGTGAGCCAGCAGATCAGCAGGGGCGGAGCGGACTGGTAGAGGATCACGGGCGGGGATGCCGGCGCGCCCCCGCCCCTCCGAGGATTCCGGGTCAGAGTGCCGGCCGGTCGGTGCCGCGGGTGGCCGTGTCCGGACCCCCGACCCGCTCCGTCTCCAGGACATCCTCGCTCCGGACCGGGACGTCCAGGGGTTCGGTCGCGGCGGCCCGGGTCGAGCCGGTGCCGAGGTCGCCGCGGGAACTCCAATCCACGGCGCCGTACCGGCGGAGGATCGCCATCGCGTCGTCGGCCCGGCCTTCGGCCTGGACCGTCACGATCATCCGGCCCGCCTCGAACTCGTTCTGGTAGTACTGGGCCTCGGCCTCGGGGATGCCGGCCCCGACCAGGGCGCCGACCAGTCCGCCGATGCCGGCGCCGGCCGCGGCATTGGTGAGGATCACCCCCAGGGTGCCGGCGGCAATGGCCGGCCCGATCACCGGGATGACCCCGGAGAGCACCCCGATGCCGGCGACCGCGCCGAGTCCCAGCCCGGCCAGGGCCCCGACCGCGGCACCCTCCCCGGCCCGAGTCTCGTCCGTGGCCTGATCGCTCCCCGCGACGTGGACCGCCTCCTCCTCGTGACGCCAGGCGACGCCGAGCTGGTCGTCGCGGAACCCCGCCCTGCGGAGCGCGTCGACCGCCCGATCGGCCTGCTGGCGGTCGTCGAAAACCCCGACGATGGTGGAACGCTGCTGCGCCATCATGATCACCTCCCGGGTAAGTAGGTCCGAGCCCATGCTCCCAACCGATTGCCTCGACTCGGGTCCCAAGAGTCGAGGTCGACGCAAACCCGATGCCGCTCCTTCATAGTGGCCAGTGGCCAGTGGCCAGTGGCCAGAAAGGACCGGCCTTTGTCTTCACTGGCCACTTGCCACTGGCCACTCTCGAATTCGATGATGTGGCGAGCGGTTTGGGGTGGGAGAGAACCGACCCGTCTGCACGCATCCGCAGGAGGACTGATCATGGCCAATCTTGCCCGGGGGCGCGAGCATCGGGCCCCGGATTACCCGATTGAACCTCTCTTCCTCGACCGGTGGTCGCCGCGCGCGATGAGCGGCGAGCCGCTGGCGGAGGCCGAGCTGATGCGGCTGTTCGAGGCGGCCCGCTGGGCGCCGTCGACGTACAACGAGCAGGAGTGGCGCTTCCTCTATGCGCGCCGCGACACGCTTCACTGGCCGGCCTTCTTCGCCTTGCTCATGGAGGCCAACCAGGCCTGGTGCGGCCAGGCGGCGGTGCTGATGGTGGTGCTCTCGCACAAGGTCTTCACCCGCGACGGCAAGCCCAACCCGGTGCACACCTTCGATGCCGGGGCGGCCTTCGAGAACCTGGCGCTCCAGGGGGCGGCCATGGGCCTGGTCGTCCACGGCATGGCGGGCTTCGACCGCGACAAGGCCCGCGCGACGCTCGGCGTGCCCGACGATTACGACGTCGAGGCGATGGTGGCCGTGGGCCATCCCGGCGACCCCGCCCAGCTCCCGCCCGCGCTGCAGGCGCGCGAGACGCCCTCCGGCCGCAAGGCTGTGCGGGAGCTCATCCGCGAAGGCCCGTTTGCGTTTTGAGGCGGCTCAGCCGTCGCCGGCCAGGGCGCGCTCGGCGAGGATGACGGCGCCGCGGGCGGGATCGGGGACGGGCGTCACGGCCGGCTGGTAGCCGCGTCGGACCAGGTCATCACTCATCGCCTGGCGGACGGCCGTCGCGGAGAGGAGGAAGCTGCCGGCCGCGGCCAGGGGAAGCTCTCCCGACGACCAGCCCAGCGCCTGCGCCACGGCGGCGACCATCGCGGCCAGGGCGGCGCCGGCGGGCACCAGCAGCCGCGCGGCATCCTCGGGGGCCGCGGCGCAGGCCGCCAGGACCTCGGGGGCCATCGCGGCGACCCGGGCGCGATCGAACCCGGGCGCGTACAGGGCCGTCACGATCTGGGACGGCTGGGCCACGCCGAGGGCCGCACACAGCCGATCGGTGAGCGGGTCGGGGCCGGGTCCGGCCGGTCGCGCGTCGCGGCCGTCGGCGCGGCGCGCCACCAGGCGGAGGGCGTCCAGCACCAGGGCATAGGCGCTCCCTTCATCGCCGATCAGGTGACCCCAGCCGCCGGCGCGCGCCGTGCGGCCCTCGGGAGTGCGCCCCACGGCGATCGAGCCCGTGCCGGCGATCACCCCCACGCCCCAGCCCTCAGGCGTGCCCGCCGCGACGATCAGCGCGCCGTCGTTGACCAGGACCAGCCGATCGGCCCACCGCGCCTCGTCGGCCCAGCCGGCGAGGACCTGGCGATCCTCGGGCCGGTCGAATCCCGCCAGCCCGAGACAGGCGACGTCGACCGGCGCGGGCACCAGCCCGGCCGCGTCGAACGCGGCGCCGATCGCCGTATCGAGGGCGCGCCGCGCGGCCTCCAGCCCCACGGCCTTGGCGTTCGACGGCCCGCCGCTCCCCCGCCCGAGGATCCGCAACCCCGGCTCCGCCAGCCAGGCCTCGGTCGAAGTGCCCCCGCCGTCGACACCGAGCAACCGCCTGGTCATTGGTCCTTGACGCGCAGTGACATCGTCGTGCATGGTGTCCTCCGCGGCGTAGCCGCCAACGGCTGCCCGCTGCAGACATTCTAAACGCGACAGCTCGCAGCTCCAGGGGATAACCAGCCAGCGAGTTGCCGGGCAGCGTCCCGGTATACGGCCGGAAGAGAAATCAGGTTTTGCCAGCCCGGGGCTCTCTACGGTAAACTAGGAGATGGGATCACGCAGGCGGGCATATGAAGCTCTCAGGATCGGGAGGGTCCGGCATGATGAACATCGCGCTGACAGACGACCTTCAACGGCGTCTGAGAAAGAAGGTCGAGAGTGGCCAGTTCCCGAACGAGGAAGCCGTTTTCGAAGAAGCCTGGAGGCGCTTCCTCATCGAGGAGCCGGACCCGGGACAAACCCCGATGAGCTTTGCGACCGAGCCCGAGAAGGAAAACGATGAGGAGGCTCGACCCTGGCGTGGCGTCTACGCTCTGGAGTTTCCTGAAGAGGTTCTTTTCACGAAGTCCCTCGACATTCGTCCCGGGCAGCTCGACGAGTGGAGGCCCCAAGGAGTCACCAGCGAGAGACGGGTCCGAGACGAAAATGACTAACCCTTGGTACGAGGTCGTTGGCCCGGACGTCCGTTTAACTCAAGGCGATATCATCCTTGAGTGCCCACTGCTCAAGTGGCAACTGGACGGCGCAGCCGAAGGTGAGTCGAGGGCCTCGGGCGAGCGCCTGGTCCAGGCGGCGAAGGGGATCAAGGCCGACGTCGTTGTCATGACTCAGGCGTGCGACCTGGAGCAGGGCAAGGTCTCGGATGTGGTCCTGTGCCCGTGCCGCCCACTCTCCAGGTACAAGCCGGTCTGGGAGGGGGCAGAGAGGGCCAGGAAACAGAACCCGACCAATACGGCTTGGTCCGCATTCTGCGAGGATATCAAGAACGGCTCTGTGTGGAACCTGTTCATGGTGGATTCACTTCCGGAGGGCGAGGTCACGACTGAGCATCGAATCGTTGATTTCCACAGCGTCCATACGGTGCCGCGGGCTTTCCTCGATCCGCTGATCGCCGAGCGAGGAGCGAAGCGATTAAGGTTGTTGCCACCAGACCGCGAACACCTCTCACAATCATTCGCTAGATTCTTCATGAGGGTTGGGCTGCCCGCTCCCAGAACGAGAGCCTGGTGAGTCCGAGCAGGCCGGTCCCGCGGCAAGGACTCGAGGATCTGAGGACGAAGCGGCGGCCTGGACCGCCGCGCGGACCTGTCCGCCGTGGGCATCCAGCAGCGCCTGGGCCTCATCGGGCGCAACGCCCGCCAGCGCCACGACCAGGGCTCGTTTCAAGCGCCCGCCGCAGCGGCTCAGGATGTCGCGGGCCAGCGCGTCATCGACCCCCGCCAGCTCGCGGAGGATCCGCCGGCTGCGGATCCGCAGCTTCTCGTTGGTCGGCTGGAGGTCCACCATCCGGTTGCCGAGTGTCTTGCCGATCTGCACCATGGCCCCGGTGGAGATCATGTTCAGGATCATCTTGGTCGCGGTCCCCGCCTTCAACCGGGTCGATCCCGCGAGGACCTCGGCGCCGACCAGCGGGGCGATCTCGAGGTCGACCTCCGCGCCCAGCAGGCTGGGGCGGTTGCAGGCGAGCCCGACGGTGGCCGCCCCGCGCCGCCGCGCCTCCCGGACGGCGCCCAGGACATACGGCGTGCGCCCGGAGGTGGCGATGCCGACGACCAGGTCGGCCGCGGCGACGTCCAAGCCGGCGATGTCGGCGGCGCCGCGCTCGGGATCATCCTCCGCCCCCTCGACGGCCCGCACCAGCGCGGTCGGGCCGCCGGCGATCAGCCCGACCACCATCCCGGGGGGCGTGCTGAAGGTCGGCGGGCACTCGGCGGCGTCGAGCACGCCCAGCCGCCCGGACGTCCCCGCCCCGGCGTAGACCAGCCGCCCGCCCCGGCGCAATCGCTCCGCCGCCCACTCGATCGCCCGCGCGATCGACTCGGCCTCCGCCCCGACCGCGGCCACGACCCGGGCATCCTCGGATGTCATCAGCCGGACGATCTCCAGGGGACTCAGCGCATCGATGGCCTCGGAGCGCGGGTTGCGCGACTCGGTCAGAAGGTGGTCTTCCAGCGGCATGGTCGGTTTCCCCATTCTCGATCGACTTCTCGCGATGCCCGACACGGGCTGTCATCCGACTTCGAGTACCCCGGGCAGAGGGCTCCTTTGCCAGGACCGGGCCACCTGCGGTAAGCTGTTTGGTCGGGGAATCTCCCCGCAACCCAGGCCGACCATGAGCATCAACCTCGAACTCAAACCTGACGAGGAGCGAGCCCTCCTCGAGCGAGCCCAGGTGAGCGGGCGCGACCTGGCGGGCTCTGCCCACCCCGTCCTTCAGGAGCACCTCCGCACTCCGGAGCACGATCGCAGCCAAGATCAGGCTGCCAACGGGGCGCCGCCCCTTGGGGAGGACCTGATTGATTACGAGGCCATTGCCTCCTGTGAGAACGAGGCCGATGACAGCATCAGCCTGGAGGACGTCCGCGCCGTCACGGCGAAGATCCAGGACTCCATGGCACGCGTCGTCATCGAAGAGGAACGCGCGGACCGTTTCTGATACCCCGGCATTCCCCTATTTTGAACCTCCCGCGTCTTTCCGAGAAGAGGATCACCATGCGAAGAGCCACCCTGGCCACCGCCGTGCTCATACTATCCTGGGCATCGGCGCCTGCCGCGGAGCCCGGCTTGCAGGGCGAATGGCGGACGAACCTGGGCGTCGTCACGTTCAAGCCGGAGGGGGATGAGCTGGTCGCGACCTTCGCGATTCCCCAGATCCCATCGGTCAAGGGCGCGGTGAAGGGGAAGACGGCGACGCTCGCGTCCCAGGGGGGCAATACCCAGGGCAACGCGTCGCTGACGGTCGACGACTCCGGCCGGTCGTTCGCGGGCTGGTTCCAGTTCGGCGGCCAGCGGCGCAGCCCGTGGAACGGCTGGCGCCCCGACCCCGAGGCGACCAAGGGAGCGGCCGCCCGGCTCGATGGACTCTGGCTGACCTCGCTGGGCCTGATGGAGCTGGAGCAAACCGGCGAGGAGGTGAAGGGACGTTACGCCCTGCGCGGCACCTCGAAGATCGACGGCGATGTCACCGGCCGCCGGCTGGAATTCCGCTACCACGGCTTCCGCGACGGCCACGGCTGGTTCGACCTGACCCAGGACGGCGCCCGGCTCGAGGGCGCCGCCCTCGGCGATGGGTTCAACACCTGGTACGGCTGGAAGGGCCGGCGCGCCCCCGAGTTCCGCCGGCACGTCCCGCTTCAGCCGGGCAAGGTCGTTGATGGGTCCACCCGGGGTCTGCTCACCTACAGCGTCCGCGCCCCCGAAGGCTTCCAGGAGGGGGACAAGAAACGATGGCCGGCCATCGTCATCCTCCACGGCTCGAACGTCAACGGCAGTGCCTATGTGGCGACCCTGGCGGCCGCCTGGCCGGAGCTGGCCCGCGATTACCTGGTCCTGGGCATCAACGGCGAGACCCCCTCGGACATCGGCAAAGAGCCCCGGTTCAACTACACGTACGTGAACTACGTCGGCCGCAGCACCTTCCGGGGCTTCCCCGGCACGGACCGCGAGAGCCCCGCGCTGGTGGCCGAGGCCCTCACCGAGCTGAAGCAGGTCTACCCCATCACCCGCTATTTCGTCGGCGGCCACTCCCAGGGTGGGTTCCTCACCTACAGCCTGCTGATGAACAGCCCCGAGTTGCTGGCCGGGGCGTTCCCGATCTCCTGCGGCGTGATCGTTCAGTGCGAGCCGGAGGCGTACGCCGACGAAGCGCTCCGCCAGGCACAGCGGCATGTCCCGCTGGCGATCATCCACGGCCGGACGGATCCCGTGGTGGACTTCGGCATGGGCCGCTACGCCGCCGCGCTCTTCGGCGAATCCGGCTGGCCGGCGTTGCACTTCTTCACCAGCGACACCGCGGGTCACAACTTCCATCAGCTCCCCGTCCGCGACGCGATCCGATGGCTCGAATCCCTGACCTCGGACGACCCGGCGGCGCTGCTCGGCTTCGCGGAGAAGCAGGTCGAGGCCGGCCGCTACCGCGACGCGATCGCCGCGCTGCGCCGGGCGCGGACGCTCCCGTTGAACGACCAGCACAAACCGCGCGCCGACCGGCTGGGCGCCGCCATCGACGCCAAGGCCAAGGCCGGCGCGGACGAGTATCTGCCCAAGATCCAGCGGAACGCGGACCGCTCCTGGATCGACGGCTTCCTGGCCTATCGCGACGAGTTCGAGTTCGCCGACGGCGCCCGCGCGGTGATGGACGCCTTCGCCACACTCCGCAAGCAGCACGAGCCGGTCGCCCGCCGCGCCTTCAGCGAGGCCCGCGCCGCCTTCCAGCAGCGCCAGCCCGACCAGGGCTACGCCAAGTACCAGGAGATCGTCGAGAAGGCGTATGCCTCGTCGTTCTACCGCAACGTCAAGGAGTGGCTCAGAGAGCGGAAGTAGCGCGGGCCGATGGTTGGGACATTCGGCCCGGAGTGTCGGTCCTGGTGGAGATCGACCTGAGGGGTCAGAACGGGGTCAGAACGATTTAGGGGGTCAGAACAGGGTCAGAACGATTTAGGGGGTCAGAACAGGGTCAGGGGGTCAGAACAGGGTCAGAACGATTTATTGACCCCGACTCGCTCCGACTGTACCCTGAGACGAAGGATCCTCCCGCGCCTCGTGTTGTTGCGGGTCGCTCGCACGCCCATTCGGTGCGGGTTACCAGGATGAGCCGGTCAAGTCGGTGGAGCGAAGAAGGGACGAGTCATGTCCACAGCGATCGAAGCCGTGCCTCCGCGAACCTCATCGGGTGACGTGCCCTACGACTTGACCATCGACCTCGTCTCCCGGATGGTCGAATCGGGCCTGATCCCGCAGGACCGCCGGGTCTTTCTCCTCGACGGAAGGCTTTACGAGAAGATGGCCAAGACCAAAGCACACGGATCGGTCGGGGCAGCCGTCACCAGGGCGGTCGATCGCCGGTTGCCGGACGACTGGAGCCTCTGGCCCGAGAGCACGGTCGTCCTGGACCCCACCAACGCCCCGCTGCCGGACTTCGCCGTGATTCGCTCCGGCAACCTGCTCGGTCGCGCCGCCCCCGAGCGCTACCCGGAAGCGGGAGACGTCGGCCTGCTGATCGAGGTCGCCGTCACCAGACTCCGCGACGACCTGACCACGGCGCTGGAGCAGTACGCCCGGGCCAGAATCCCGGTGTACTGGGTTGTCGATGTCCCCGGCCGCCGCATCCTGGTCCACTCCGAGCCACGAGTCGTCGACGGCAAAGGCGAGTATGCCCGCGTCGAGACCTACCGTCCCGGCCAGTCTCTGCCCTTGGTGCTCGATGGCCGGGAGGTCGCCCTCATCCCCTTCGACGAGCTCCTCCGCTGAGGTCAAGACGGGTCAAAGAGGGTCAGAACGAAACCCAGGGTCCTTGCTCCAGTGCCATGCCGCGCCCCTTGCGCCCCATCGACGACCACCTGGTCTACCACGTCATCAACCGGGGCAACAACCGCGCACCGGTGTTCCACGATGATGAAGACTACGCGGCGTTCCTCAGGGCGATCGGCGATCTGAAGCAGCGACGGCCGTTCGCCTTCTACGGCTACTGCCTCATGCCTAACCACATCCACCTCTTGATCCGCCCGCTCGAAACCCCGATCAGCCGACTCATGCAGAGCCTCCTCGTCTCGCACACCCAGCGCTACCATCGCCGCCACCAGAGCGGTGGCCACGTTTGGCAAGGCCGGTTCAAGAGCCCCGTCATTCAGGACGACGACCATCTCCTGACGGTGCTGCGCTACATCGAAGCGAACCCCCTCCGCGCCCGGATGGTCGCGGCCGCCGGCGAGTACCGCTGGAGCAGCTTCGCCGCCCACGGCCTCGGGCACCTGGATCCGCTCCTGGACTCGATCGCGGAGTACGAGGCCCTCGCGAAGACCCCCAGAACCCGCCGGCGCCGGTGGTCGGCCTTTGTCCACCAGACCCCTTCGGATGAGGAGCTGGCCGCCATTCGGCGCTCGTGCTCGTCCGGGCTCCCGTTCGGTGCCTCCCCATGGGTCGAAGACCTCTCCACGCGGCTCGGCCTGGACCTGACCATCCGCCCCCGCGGCCGTCCCCGCAAGACTCCGGCCGCTCCTGGGCCATGAAGGCCATGCCGGAGCCGGATCGCGTCCGGGGCTCGGTTTTCACTCCGGCCCCGGCTCCGCCACGGGCACAGGCAGCCCCTCGGGTCCAACGAAGCCGGCGGGGGAGCCGTACTTCTCCGCCGGCGAGCGGCTGCGCACGCCCTCGACCGCGGCGACGAGCCAGCCCGAGGGGGTCTGCTCGAGCCGGTAGGTCTGCCGCTCGTTGCGGTCGGGATAGACGGCCTCCACCACGATCCGGCAGGCGTCGGGGCCTTCGGGCTCCGCGGCGAAGATGGCGTGGCTCTTGCGGGCGTCGGCGGCGCGGCGCAGGTCGTCCGCGAAGCCGTCCCGCCCGCGCTCGCGGACCGCGCGCTCGAGGCGGTCGCGGAGCGCGCCGGTGAAACCGGCGAGATACCCCGGCACGTCGCCGCGATGTCCCCTGTCCAGCAGGTCGCGGAGGCGGGCCTCGGCGTCGGCGAAGGGGGAGGGCGGCTCGGGCGCCCCCGAGGGGCCGGGTGCGATCGGGCCCGGGTCCGTCGGACCCGGGGCGCCGCCGCGCAGGCCGGACCAGAGGATCAGGCCGATCACGGCGGCCGTGATCGCGCCCGCGAGGAGACGGTTCCTGGCCGGGGCTCTGGGGACGCGGTCCCGCTCCTCGGGTCGATCCTCACGATGCATGGCGCAGGAGCTCCGGGCGGGCGTCGGTCGGGCCGCGGGGCGTTCGGTCACTTCGCGAACGTGATCCACATCGGCGAGGCCCAGGCGAGGTTGGTGTCGGCCTGCTCCACGCGGACGTAGTAGTAATGCGTCTCGCCCGGCCGGGCGGTGTCGTCGGTGTAGGTCAGCGCGGCCGAGTCGGCCCTCGGCTCGGTCGTCAGCGCGTAGGTATTGTCGCGGATGACGTGGACCTTGGCGATCGGGCCGGTGCCCACGACCTTGATCGCGATCGTCGGGGCCTGGTTGGTGGTGAAGACATCGCCCATCAGGTGCTCGCCCGAGCGGACGTCGAGCAGGATGTTGTCGGTCGCGGCGTAGCTGTGCCGTTGCTTGAAGGCGTCGATGAGGGCCTGCCGCGTGTTGGCCTCGACCAGCACCACCCCGTAGCTCCAGTGGGTGCTCACGTGGTCGCTGGAGGACTGGAACCCCAGGCGGTATCCCTTTCGGAGCGCGTTCCAGACGAAGCCCTTGGGCTGGTAGCCGCCGATCTGCGTTTCCTCGGTGGGGGAACGGGGCGCACCGAAGTGCTCGTAGTTGTGGCGGTGGCCCTGGTAGATCTCCACCACGGGCTCGACCTCCGGGTCGTTGTCGCGCCAGTCGGTACCCATGTTCGTGCCGCTGGTGTGCGACGAGCAGATGCCGCCGAAGTGCTTCAGGCAGGCGTAGAGGGTCTTGGTGTCGGGAGCGCCCTCCGCCTCGGTCCCCTCGAGCACGCCGAAGGGGAGTGGCCGGATGCCGCGGCGGGGCATCATGACGTTGCGGTGCCCGTTGGGATAGACCACGCTGCGCTCGTAGGTGTAGGCGGCGACGAACCGGCGGCCGTGGTGGTGCAGGTCGGTCTGCTTCTGGATCAACCACCACATGTATTCGTGTCCGAAGCCGTTCATGTGGTCGCCGTTGCCCATCCAGTCGAGGTCGGCGGCGTCCAGGGCGTAGCGCCAGGCGTCCTCGAGGAGGCCGTCCTGGTCGTTGTGCGAGGTGAACTCGGTATGGCGGTGGAACTCGCCGCGCACGAGCTGGAGCGACCGGCCGCCCACGTGGATGCGGTAGTTGCGGAGCCGGGCCTTGTCGGCCGGCTCGTTGGGGTGAACGGGCTGGAGTGCCAGGGCGGGCTCGGCCTCGAGCGCCACCAGGGCGGGCGGCTCGGTGCCCTGGGAGTCGGGCTCGAGCCAGGTCGCGTACAGGTCATCCTGTCGGCGCGAATTCGTGTTGCGGCGACTGTCGGTGCTGTGGATCGCCAGCAGGCCGCCGTCGCGGGGGATGAGGGCCGGGCGGTTGTCGAGCAGGTTCGAGGAGAACGCCAGGTGCCGCGATGGTGACCACGCGCGGCCGTCGTGATGGGTAGCGAAGCTATCCCAGACCTCGCCGGCGCCACCGGGCAGCGGATGACGGCGGAACAGCAGCCAGACACCGCCCGACTCATCGACGGCCAGCCGCGGGCAGCTCTGGCCGCGCCGGGGGCCGGCGGGCAGGGCGTCCGCAAGCGAGCCGGGGGCCTGCTTGAGCGTGCCCTCGGCATCGAGGCACTTCACCCGGACCGTGCGCCCGAGGTAGAGCGGGAACCCGCGCTGGCGGACGGGGACCTTCGCGGGCGTGGCGTTGGCGTAATCCTTGCCCCAGTTCTCGTCCCCCTCCTCGTAGGCGATCCAGACGCGCCCGGCGGCGTCGCAGGCCAGTGACGGCCTGGCCTCGAAGCGGTTCGAGGATGCGACCGCGACCGTCGGGGCGCCCTCGGCCGCGGAGCGGAGGCGGACGTCGTAATTCCCGCGTTCATATGTGTCCCACGCGACAAACACATCCCCCTTGCCGCTGGCGGCGATGGCCGGACTCCAGTCATTGGCGGGACTGGACGAGAGCGACCGCGGCCGGGCACCCTCGGTCAGCGGCATGACGAGGATCTCGTAGTTGTCGGCGCGCCAGGCTTGCCACGCAACCCACACCGTCCCACGGGCGTCGGTGGCCAGGACGGCGTGGAAGTCGGTCCCGGGGTCGTCGGTGAGGCGGACCGTCTCGGACCAGCGGCCGGCGTCCGCGCCCTTGGCCGGGGTGTAGGAGCGGCGGTAGAGGTCCCAGTTGCCGTTGGTCTGCTGGGCCCAGACGACCACCACGTCGCCACGGCCATCGACGGCGACGGCCGGGCGCCACAGGTCGAGCCCGCCGCCGGTCACGGGCATCGGCGGGTCCCAGCCCTGGCCGTCGTATCGGCGCAGATGGAGGCGGTCGCCGTTCTGGGTGGGGACCAGGACGGCGTCGAAGTCCTCCGGCGCGACCGCCCCTCGGAGGGTGGCCCGCTCGACCGTGTAGGTCGTGTAGGCCAGCCACACGGAGCCGTCGGCGGCCTTGGCGGCGGCGGGGAAGTCGTCCTCGCCGGGCGCGCCGGTGAGGCGCACGACGGGATCGACCCGCACGAGGGCCGCCTGGCCGTCCAGGAACGTCCTGCGGTCCCCACGCTTCAGGTCCGCGAGGGAGGCCGAGAAGTTGCCGCGTCCGGTCGCGACCGTGACCGTCGCGTCGGCCGGGGCGACGAGGTTGATGCGCATCGTGACCGGCACGATCAGTTCGGCCTCCGCGGCCTGGGCCGCCTGTTTCTTCTTGGCCGCCGCTTTCTTCTTGGCCGCCGCTTTCTTCTTGGCCTGCTGCTTCTTGGCCGGGGTGGACTCCCGGGAGGCGACGGTGAAATGAGCCCCGCGGGCTTGGGCCGGGGCGCCGGATTCCAGGACGGTCAGGTCGAGGACCTCCCCGGCCGAGACCATCACGTCCCCTTCCCAGGCGGTCGGCTGGGCGTCGAGGAGCCCGAGGGCGAGCTCCAGCCCGACGAGCCCGCGCGGCATCGCGACCCGCTCGGGGAACCGAGAGCCGGGGGGCTCGGGGGCCTGCGGCCCAAGGGCCCGCTCGTGCTCGTCGTGCCGGGCGCTGGAGAAGACGCCCACCGCGGCGAAGGTCACGCCGGCCGAGGCGACCAGCACGAGGGCGGCCAGGCGGGATCGCATCATCTGGACCTCCGGATCGTTGGGCTGAGGTCGTGTCCGGCGTTGGACGGGGGCTCAGGGGAGACGCCCCGATTATCGAGGAAGTGGCGGCCGTCGCAAGCCCCCCGCGGCCTCGATCCGGACTTTCCTGCCGCCGATGCGACGTGGGCGTGGACTCTGCCGCAGCCCCGGGGGAATCATGGCGCCCTCGCCCTGCTCCCGATCCATGTTCACCTCGGTCGCCGCATGGCCATTCCGCCTTGGCAATCG
Organism: Isosphaeraceae bacterium; assembly: GCA_021324445.1. Classification (GTDB taxonomy): domain Bacteria; phylum Planctomycetota; class Planctomycetia; order Isosphaerales; family Isosphaeraceae; genus JAJPJC01. Next base: position 527 of record JAJPJC010000103.1, on the reverse strand, counting down.
CCCCCGACCGTGGTAATCTCAGCCAGAGAAGGATAACGAAATCATGATTCGCAGAGAGCCATGACGCACACCGACTTCCATCATCTGCTGAGCAGCCTCAAGGGCCTGACGCCGGAGCAGGCGCGGCAGGTTCGCCAGCAGCTCGACCGCCAGAGCGCACCGCCGAAGAAACGCCCGGCCCCGCCGACCGGCAAATCCGCCAAACGCGCCAAGGCCACGCCGCCGCAGGCCAAGAAGCCGCTCACCGAGGCGGAATTCCAGCAGCATCTGCTCAACATCGGCCTCATTACCGCGCTTCCCGACCCCTCCCTCGACATCGACGACGACGATCCGGAGGATCAACCGGTCGTCATCAAGGGAGAGCCGCTGTCGGAAACCATCATCCGCGAGCGGCGCTAAAGGTGCCGCACGCCTACTTCCTCGAGACGTAGCCAACAGAGTGCCTCCATCTTACGAGGTCATCGATCTCCCGTGACGGTGGGATCTTATCGATTCTGAAGAATATCATCGATTCTTGGTGACCCTCT
>JAJPJC010000461.1 GCA_021324445.1 Isosphaeraceae bacterium | reverse complement strand
TTCCTCCTCATTCTAGCCGCCCTGGGGGGGTGGGACAACGCGGGCCATCCGTCGCGGGAGGCCGCTCGCGACCGGTTCGGATTGACCGGAGATGCGTTTGATCCTACCATCCGCCGCCGTTGATCGGGATTCCCGCACCCTCCGCGCCGGCCGCTTTCTCCCGGAATCTCGTACCTAACCCCAGCCAGCGGGCCGATCCGGGCCCTGGCGCGGCCGTGCAGGACCCTGTCGATGCGAAAAGTGCTCTCGGGGCTGGTTCCGCTGGCCGCGGCGCTGGTGGCCGCTTGGCTGATCTCGCTGGATCGCGAAGGACGGCTGGTCTGGGATCACTTCGATGAGGTCAAGCGCGGCGTCCTCTACCGCAGCGGACAGCTCACACCCGACCAGCTCACCGAGGCGGTCAAGCGATACAACATCCATACGGTCATCAACTTGCAGTGGCCGGGCGAAGAGATGCGGGCCGAGCGCGCCCTGTCCGGCCGCCTGGGCGTCGACTTCGTCAACCTGCCCATGCCCGGCGACGGCCTGGGCGAGGAGTGGCAGTTCCGCGAGATCCTCAAGATCCTCGACGACCCCCAGCGACGCCCGGCGCTCGTCCACTGCGCCCGCGGGACCTGCCGGACCGGCGCCGCCGTGGCCTTCTATCGCTACGAGCGCGACGGCTGGACCCCCGAGGACGTGGCGTCCGAGCTGCGGCGCCAGACCTACCACTATGGGCTGGTCCCGGGCTACATCTACGCCATGGTGAAGTCCAAACCGTCGGCGTCGATGCCGCGCCTGGAGATGCTCCTGGACCGCAATCGCGCGGCGGAAGGATCCCCCAAGGAGGCGGCACATGGACAGTGAACCGGCCTGGATGGCGCCGCCGCACCCGATCCGGATGCGGACCATGCGCGTGGACCGCCCGTCCCTGACCCCCTGGGGCCTGTCCCAGCGGACCACCCTGGCGCTGGCGTTCGCGGCCCTGGCCCTCGGCTTCGTGGTCCTCGGGGCCGATGGCCTGGACGTCGGCCCCGGGGAGGGACGGCTGGGCCTGGCGGCCGGCGCATCGCCGGGGCCCATGGGGCAGGTCTTCGGCTACTGGGCCCCCGACCTCTGGCCCGGCGAGGTCCTCCCGAGCCTGGCGCTGACCCGCCTGAGTTCGGCGGGGCGCGCGCATTCCTCCGCGGTCCGCTGGCCCGCGGCGCTGGCGGCTATCCTCGGCGGCTGGGTCCTGGTCCGGGGCATGTACCGCCAGTTCAGCAGCCTCCGCGCCGCCGTCTGGACGGGCGTCTGCTGGTTCGGCTGCCTGGCGATCATCGACCGGTCGGCCGGGATGGGCCTCGAGCTGATCCTCGGCGCGGCCACCCTGGCGACGATCGACCGTTTGCTGTCCCGAGGGGCCGACTGGACCGCGGGGCTCTGGGCCTCGCTGGCCTTCCTGGCCGGAGGCTGGCCCCCGCTCTTGCTGATCGCGCTGACCATGATCGTCATCGGCCGGCCCGGCTGGATCTCCTTCCGCCTGGTGCTGCTGCCGGCCCTGACGGCCATCGCCTGGTCGATCGCGGCCATCCGGATCGCGACGACCGAGGCCTGGGCGTCGGCCGTCGCCCTGCCCCTGACCCGGGGGATGGACTGGTCGCTCGCGCCCGGGCTCCTCTGGCTGGGACTCCCCTGGACGCCGTTCGCCGCCATCGCCCTGAGCCGATCCACGCGCCAGGCCTGGCCGGCCCCGGGCCGGGCCTGGGTCAAGGGCTGGCTCCAGGCCGGCCTCGCCGCCACCATCGCCGGGACGGCCGTGCCGGGCCTCGGGCCGGCCGCGCGGGTCGTTGCGCTGGCCGGATTGCTCATCGCCGCGGCGCCCGGCCTCGACTCGGCCTGGAAACGGTCCTACACCGCCGCCCCGCGCCGCACCTTCTTCGCCGCGTTCGCGATGCTCCTGGGCCTCTGGCTCGTCGCCATGATCTATGGCTGCTTCATCTGGATCATGACCATGCCCTACTACCGGACCTTCGGCATCATCATGTCCGTCCTGGTCCTGGCCGCCGCGATGCTCGGCTGGTCGGCTCTGGCCACGTCCAATACGAGGCGAGGGCTGGTCACCCTCCTCGTCCTGGCGGCCGGGCTGAAGCTCGCTCACTGGGGCTATTACGCCCCCGAGTGGAACTATCGGCTCAGCCAGGGCCCCTGGGGCCGGGCCATCGGGCAGTGGATCCCCCGCAAGTGGACGGTGTACACCTTCCACGACTGGCTTTCCCCCGACCTGGCCTTCTTCATCGGCCGGCCCGTCCGGCAATTGCCCAGCCCGCGTCACCTCAACGTCCTCCCCGGTCGCGAGGCCCGCTTCGTCCTGCTCCAGGCGTCCGAATTCGAGAACTGGCCCGAAGAGGCCCCTTCCCTCACCCTCGTCACCCGCCTCCAGGGGCCCCGCGGCGAGGAGCGTATCCTGGCCCGGACGCCCGGACTCCTCCCCGTCCCCGCCCGGGACGCCCGTGGCCCGTCCCCCGGCCGGAACGCCGCCGCACCGCTCGTCGCCGCGGAATGACCGGACCACCGGCGCTCCGACCGGACGCCACCCGGGAAGACCTCAAACACCGTGCGTCACACCATTCGGGGTTTTCTCGCACGAATTCTCGTCACGAACGCTCACCGCGGTCGTATCTTGCTGATAAGATAGTGATCGTGCGCGCCGCGCCGCCGAGGGATCGGGTGGAGATCAGTCGTTCGCAACCGGCCGCCTTTCGGGTGCGGTGCTCGCGTCCTGATCGAGCACTGTCGAATGCGTCTTGCGGAATCGAGTCCAGGAGGGGCTTTCGATGCGGTCTTGGGCGCCTCTCCGAAGGCCCCGGGCCGGCGACTCCAGCCGATCGCCCGGATCGGCGCATCGAAGCCCGGACCATGGATCCCCCCGACCGTACTCGGACACGAGGAGACGGTCTCGATGATCGGCAAACTGAAAGAGATATTCGGGCCCGGCTCGTCCACTTCGGGCGGCGTGCGCCGGCGTCGCGTGAACCTCCAGAAGCGATTCACGATCGTCTCGGAGTTGGGGCGGGGCAGCATGTCGCGCGTCTACCGGGCCATCGATAACGAGACCGGGCGCACGGTCTGCCTGAAGATCCAGTTGCGCGAGAAGAACGCCGCCGCCGCCGCCCGGGCCTCGGGCCAGGAGTCGCGGCCCCTGGAAGGGGAGATGGCGATCCAGCTCGTGCATCCCAACGTGGTCCGCACCTTCGAGTACGGCGATTCGAAGCAGGGCGAGCATTACCTGGTGATGGAATTCATCGACGGCCTGAGCTTCCAGTACATCCGGGAGTCCCGTTCGGCCCGCACCGCCCAGAAAGTCGAGTTGCTCGCCCAGGCCGCCGAGGGCCTCGCCGCCGTCCATGCTGCGGGCTTCATCCATCACGACATCAATCCGCGGAATTTCCTGGTCAACCGCGAACACACGGTCAAGCTGATCGACTTCGGGCTGACGGTCCCGAACACGCCGGCCTTCTGCCGCCCGGGTAATCGCACCGGCACGCTGCAATACATGGCGCCCGAGCTCCTGAGGCGCGAACCGATCGACGAGCGGATCGACATCTTCGCCTTCGGCGTCCTGGCCTA
>JAJPJC010000474.1 GCA_021324445.1 Isosphaeraceae bacterium | reverse complement strand
TCAGCTCTTGATCATCTCGCGCACGGTCATGCCCGAGGGGATCATGGGCAGGACGTGCTCCTGGTAGGGAACCAGGACGTCGAGGACGTAGGGGCCGGGATGGGCGATCATCTCCTGGAGGGCGTCGACGACCTCGTCCTTGCGGCGGACCTGCCGCGCCGCGACACCGAAGCCGCGCGCAATCGCGACGAAGTCGGGGTAGAACGTCTCGGGCAACTCACCCTCCCCGCGGCCGAGCGCCTCGGGGTGGTGGATTGGGCCCAGGTAGGTGTGGGCCCGGTTCCCGGCGTGGAACCGATCCTCCCACTGCACGACCATGCCCAGGTGCTGGTTGTTGAGCAGGATCACCTTGACCGGCAGTTTCTCGCAGTAGGCCGTGGCCAGCTCCTGGATATTCATCAAGAAACTGCCGTCGCCGTCGATATCGACGACCAGGGCGTCCGGGAAGGCGGCCTGAGCACCGAGCGCGGCGGGCAGACCGTAGCCCATCGAGCCCAACCCGCCCGAGGTGATCCAGGTCCGGGGGTGTTTGAAGCGAGTCCACTGCGCGGCCCACATCTGATGCTGGCCGACGCCGGTCGTCATGATGAACTCGCCCCGCGCCAGGTTGGAGAACTGCTCGATCACATACTGCGGCATGATCAGGTCATCGCGCTGATCATAGGCCATCGGATCGCTGGCCCGCCACTCATCGATCTGCTGATGCCATCCGCGCCAATCTCCCGGCGCGGCCAGGGGGGTGATCGCCTGCAAGAACACCTTGACATCCGCATGCAAGGGGATGTGCGCGAACTTGTTCTTGTTGATCTCGGAGGGATCGACGTCGACATGGACGATGCGGCCGTGCTTGGCGAACTCGCTGAGCTTGCCGGTCACTCGGTCGTCGAACCGGACGCCCAGCGCCAGAAGCAAGTCGGCCTCGTTCACGGCGTAATTGGCGTAGACGGTGCCGTGCATGCCCAGCATATTCAGCGAGAGGTAGTGGTCGCTGGGAATGGCCCCGAGGCCGTGCACCGTCATCGCGACGGGGATGCCCGTCTTGGCGGCGAACTCGCGGAGTTCCTCGGCAGCCCCGGCGGCGACCACGCCCCCGCCGCAGTAGATGATCGGCCGGCGGCTGGCCCGGATCGCTGCCAGGACTTCGCGGATCTTCCGGGGCGGCGGGGGCGGAGGGAGCCGATAGCCCGGCAGATCCATCGCCACGTCGTGGTTGGCGTCGGTGACGATCGTGTTCTGGATGTCCTTGGGGATGTCGATCAGGACCGGGCCGGGGCGGCCGGTACTGGCCAGGTGGAACGCCTCCTTGACGATCCGCAGGATCTCCCGCGCGTGCGAGACCAGGTAATGATGCTTGGTGATGGCCCGGGAGACCTCCACCATGGGTGTCTCCTGGAACGCATCGGTGCCGATGACGTGGCTGGGCACCTGGCCGGTGATGGCCACCAGCGGGACCGAGTCCATCCTGGCGTCGGCCAGCCCGGTGACCAGGTTCAGCGCGCCGGGGCCCGAGGTCGCCATCACCACGCCCGGTTTGCCCGTGGCGCGGGCATAGCCCTCGGCCGCGAAGATGCCGCCCTGCTCGTGGCGCGGCAGGATGGTCCGGATCCGGTCGCGGTACCGCGTCAACGCCTGGTGCAACGGCATGCTGGCCCCGCCCGGATACGCGAACAGGGCCTCCACGCCGTGCCGCACCAGCGATTCGACCAGGACATCCGCCCCGGTCGTCGGCTTCGAAGCGGTCTTGGGCAACGTCTGACGATCATCGATGGCGGCCACGGCGGCGTCTCTCCCACGGCGCAAGTGCGGCTGGGGCTTGGTGCTCGTTTCTGGGTCCAACCTGGACTTCCTGATTCTACAAGGTTTGTCTACCCCCCACAATCCACTCGCTCAGTCAGTCGAGCGCCTCTCGATGGGGTTGCGTGCCCAGCCGGTGCCGGGGACGGTCTCCGGCGGCCCGACGGGCCCCAGGGACCCAGGGGTGAAACCCCGGAACGCGGTCGGCACCGTGTGCCCCTTCCGGCACCCGGAACGGGTGCCGGAGCGGTCTCCCGCGGCCTGTCAGGCCGCGGCAGATTGGGGGGCTGTCCCGGGGACCCCGGGTTGCACCCGGGGCTTTGCTGCCGCGGCCTGCCAGGCCGCCGACAGGGAAGCCGCGCGCCCCCCCAGAATCCCTGGGGGTCATGGGCTTCGATCAGGCGAGCTCCTCGATGGGCTTGCCCGTCCCGACGATGCTCACGGGGCGGCCGGAGGTGTCGCGGAAGTGAAGATCGAGCGGGATGCCCAGCGCGCGGTAGATCGTCGCCAGGATGTCCTGGGGGGTGACCGGACGGTCCTGGACGTCACCCCCGCGGGGCTCGCTGGCGCCCAGGATGCAGCCTCCTCGCAAGCCCCCGCCTCCGAGCAAGACCGAGAAGCAGTTGGACCAATGGTCGCGGCCGGCATGACCATTGATCAGGGGAGTTCGGCCGAACTCGCCCGCGCAGAAGATCACCACCTCGTCGAGCATGCCGCGCTGATCGAGGTCTTACTGACCGCTGCGCAAAGAGGTTTAAGTTTCTTACAGTAAGATCGAGGGATGGAAACGACTTACCCCATCCCGCCTGAGTGTCTCGAATGGCGGAGATACCGT
>JAJPJC010000453.1 GCA_021324445.1 Isosphaeraceae bacterium | reverse complement strand
GCTCTTCCAAGGGGAGGCGCCGGAACGCTCTCCCAGGGGCTACCGCCCCTGGCTATTGACCACCGCCCCCATTCGGGGGCTCAGATACCCTTAGGAACAGACTCTTACTGGACCTCATGGAAGACGAAGCCTTCCGCCAGGTTTTCCCGGACCTCATGATCCTCGACCCGGCCGAGTTGTTGCGCATACTCGCGGCCGAGGAGTCGAGTTCTCCTCAACCTCAGAATCGTGACGGTGGCGCGTAACAGGGTTTCCCTTCAGAAATACATCGATGTAATATGCACAAGCGTACTAGGAGAAGATGACTGCTCTTGGCTCGATTGTCGTCGTTCGAATGGCTGCCGGCTGTCAGAGGATCTTGCGGCGTCAGCCGGTCCTCGCTCGTCAAGAACGTGCTCTGTTCCTGGGTACCGCGACCACGAAGCGCCCCAGCGGCTGCGTGGGGACGATCGTCAATCCCGGCCGGGTGTGCAGCGCCCAGGAGAAGGCCGTCACGACGGCGCGGTATTGGCCGTCCGGCAGCGGGCGGCGGGTGGAGAGCGACCAGGCTCCGGTGCCGCTCGCGGTCGTCCCGCCGGCCAGGACAATCTCCGGTGGCCGGTTCGCCGGGCCGACGTAGAGGCGCACGACCGATCCGGGCGCGGCCGTGCCGGAGAACTCCGGCCGATCGGTCGCCACGACCTGCGCCGGCCCGTAGACGCGGACGTTGCGGGCGGCGGCCGCGCGCTGCGCCGCGTCGACCCGACCCGGCGAGGCCGCCTGGGCCGCCGCCGGTGAGGACGCCGGATCGACCTGGCCGTCGAGCTGAAGCTCCTGGAGCAACGGGGCCTGGTCTCCCAGGGTGGGCGCGATGAAGTTCCGGTACCACTCGGCCACGCCCTTGTTGCCCGAGTGGGTCACCCCGGCGGCTGTCAGGTTGTAGTAATGCACCACTGGGTTTGGTCCCTGGACCTTGACCGGGACCTGGCCCCACATGTTGACGAAGCCTCCTTGCTTGGCAGCCGTCGTGTGCTCGAAGAAGACCTGGGCGGAGTCGACCACCCTCGGGACGAACACCGGTGGATCGTGGGCGTAGTCCTGGTAGATCTGGACGACCCCGTCGGCCAACCCGCCGAGTGGACCCGCCGCGGGGCTGTATTGCTGACCCGGGACCTCGTTGTTGGCGGCATGGGGATCCAGCAGGGTGTCGTCGATGTAGCCCGCCCGGAGCTGCCGGGGCATCTCCTGCTCGAGCTGGACCAGGGCATAGGTGTTGACGACTGTTCCCTCACTGTGGCCGATGAGCTGGAGGTCGACCGGGGCCGATGCCGGGAACCGCCGCACCGCCCCGAGGATCATCCGTGCCAGGCGGGGAGACTGCTTGATCGCGTCGCCGGGTGTGCTGCTCTGGTCCACCCAGTTGTACGCGATCACGGCGTTGTAACCCTCAAGTTTCATCTCATAGGCGATCTGGAGTTCCCAGGGCGGCCCGTGCTTCCAGCTTGGATCTTCAAGACCGCCGTGGGTCACGACGCCGATGACGTAGGTGCGGAACGAGGCAGTCTGGCCCGGCTCGGTCGTCGCGGAGGGGCTCTCGGGATCCGCGACCACCAGGACATAGGGTTTCCTGGGATACGGGGGCAAGCCCTGGGGAAGCGGGATCGTGAGCTGATGGATTCCCACCGCCGTGGCCGGTAAGCCGGCCTGGTCGAGCGTCGCCGGCTGGCCCGAGGCATCGCCGGCCGGGATGAGACTCACCAGGTCGACCAGGCTATCTCCAGCGTCGAACTGTCCGTCGGCAGACCGGTAGACTCCGAACTGGAGGGGAGTCCCCGCGCCGGGGGACTGATTGACCTGGTAGTCGATCGTGACGCTCTTGGAGTCGGTCGTGGTCGCCGTGAGCATGACGACCGCCGGCGGTACGGTGCCGGTGGCGGCACTACTGAGCGTCCAGCGGGACTCGAGACCCTCGAGCGGCGGGAATGAGGTGGACCGTCTCCGCGGTCGATCGGCCCGACGAGCGGGACGGCGAATCCGGGATGCCGCCCAGGCGCGCAGCAACGAAACGGCCTTCATGGTGTGACTCCACCGCCCTCAGGACAAGCACACGGCCTCCGTGCCGCCGGTCAGGAACTGACCGAGGCCACGCGGACCGCGGGCCGGGGTGGCTGATCCCACTCCCCATCGTCCCGCGACAGCGGACGCTCTCTCGACGCTCGTTCCGTGGAATGGAGTTATCGGCGAGCCGGCCCATTTCGCCACAACGAATTGCACTGGGGACGAGCCAGCGGGCACGTTGGAAATGACAGATCCCCATCGACCGTCACGGCCTCACCCGGCGCCGGCGATGACCGGCTCGGCCGAGGGTGCATGCCAGTCATATGGGACCCGTTCGTCGCGGGTTCGGAGCGTGACGGTCAGCCCGCGGCTCCGGAGCGTCTCCCGGATCTGGAAGAAGGCATCCTGGGCCGCGAGGAGATCGGTGTAGCTCAGCCAGCCGACGAATCGGCCGTCCTCGATCCGCGATCGGGCCGCGACGATCGACTCCCGGCGGCGCAGGACCCCGAAGAGGTTGATCAGCGTGCGAAGCGTCTCGGTCGCGCCGGGGAAGTCGGCCGTGCGGTCGACCAGGTCCGCTGGCGGCCAGGCGATCACCATGCAGATGCTCAGGGTCGCCTCGTGGGCCTGCTCGGCCGAAATCGGTGGCGCCGGCCCGTCGCTCTCGAATCGCGTCCAGATCAGCTCGACCTCCACGGTCCGGATCTGGCTCGGGTCCAGCCCAGGTAGCTCCGTCCCGGTCGGTGGCGGATCCCTCGGATCCGCCTGGTCCGGCTCCGCGGGAGCTTCTGCACCGTGGCTCCTCGCGGTCACGAAGTCGCGCGGCGCAGCCGGGCCGACCGGCCGAGCCCAGGACGAGCTCCAGGTCCACCCCTGGGGCCGAATCGGCCCCGCGATGTCCGCCACGCGCCGCTCCCACGGCCGCGGCGCCGGCTCTCCTGTCGTCGCTTTCAAGACCTCATAGGCCCGCGCAACCATCCGGAATGCCCACTCGTCACCGCCCAGGTCGGGATGATGCTTCTTCGACTTCGCGCGGAACGCCTCATGGATCTCCTCCAGCGAAGCCTCCGGTCCCACCCCCAGGACCGTGCGCGGATCCAGCGAGAATGCATGAAAACCCATAAGAACACACGATTCCTTCCGAGGAGTACGCGCCGCGATGGCCCGTTCAGAGCCAGCAGACTGGAAACCGGACATTGTCGACTACGACTTCCTTCGTAGTTACGCAAATCGCTTGCCAATCGCTTGCGTCTCCCCCTGGGGCCGCTTCTCCCCTTGCACGCCCGGCGTGCAGCGAGTATTCTCCAAAATTAGTTAAACAATTACGGTCCCAGGGGCGATACCCGGCGAAGACCACCAACACGGTCCGGGTGCAACCCGATCCCGGCACAGCGATGAGGACCCACCCCCAGGGCCGGGCACGATCCACCAACGTGGGACGAACCATGACGAATGAACCAAGACTGAATCGTCGTCGGCTGCTGCAAATCGGCGGCCTGGGTTCGCTGGGGCTGACTCTGCCGGCGCTCTTGAGAGCCGAGGCCGAGGGGCGAGCGGGGCACGAATCGCTGGGGGCTGCACCGATTCGCTCATGCATCCTGCTGTTCTGTTACGGGGGTCCCAGCCACATCGACACGGTCGACATGAAGCCGAAGGCTCCGGAGCAGGTGCGCGGCGAGTTCGGCTCGATCGCGACCAACGTGCCCGGTCTGAGGGTCTGCGAGCACCTGCCGTGGACCGCCCGGGTGATGGACCGGCTGGCGATCGTCCGGAGCCTGCACCACCCGATGACCAACCACAACGCGGCGGCGTTCACCACGCTGTGCGGCCGCAACCCGTCGAAGGGCGACCTCGAGCTGCTGAGCAACGACCGCAACGATCCGCCCTGCTACGGCGCGATCTTGAGTGCGGTGCTGCCGGAGCGGCGGGGCCTGCCGACCGCGGTGGCGTTGCCGCACGTGATGTACAACGTGGTGCAGCTCCCCGGTCAGGTCGCGGGCTTTCTCGGCTCGGCCCACGCGCCCTTCCAGGTCAGCGCCGACCCCAACACGCCCGACTTCCGCCTGGGCGAGCTGGAGCTGCCCGGCGACGTGTCGATCGAGAGGCTGGACCACCGGGCGGCACTGCTGCGCCGTCTCGACGCCCGTCGCCGCCGCCTGGAGGCGGCGGCCGAATCCAGGATCAAGGCCGGGGAGGGCGCCGAAGCCAAAGGCGGCGGGGACGCCAGCGGCGGTGCCGCGCCTCCGCTCGACCCCTGCGACGTATACACGGAGAAGGCCTTCCGCCTGCTCCACTCGCCCGAGGTGCGGCGGGCGTTCGACCTGGCCGCAGAGGATCCCAAGCTGCGCGACCATTACGGCCGCACCAAGCTGGGCCAGAGCGTGCTCCTGGCCCGCCGGCTGGTGGAGTCGGGCGTGCGGTTCGTCACGGTCTACGACGGCCAGTACAACGGCCAGACCGCCAACTGGGACGCGCACGAGAGCGTCTTCCCCCGGCTCAAGGACGACCTGCTCCCGCCGGCCGACCAAGCCTTCGCCGCGTTGATCGAGGACCTGACCGGCCGCGGCCTGCTGGAGGAGACCCTGGTCATCTGCATGGGCGAGTTCGGCCGGACGCCCAAGATCAACAAGAAGGCCGGCCGCGATCACTGGCCCCACTGCTACAGCATCATCCTGGCCGGCGGCGGCGTCCGGGGCGGGATCACCTTCGGCGCCAGCGACAAGCTGGGCGCCTATCCCGACACCGATGCCGTCACCCCCGCCGACCTGGCCGCGACCCTGTTCTGGCGGCTGGGCCTCGACCCGGCGCGGGAGATCATCGACCTGACCGGCCGGCCCTACAAGCTCGCCGACGGCAAGCCCATCCGGACGCTCTTCGGCTGATTACCACCGGCACGACCGGCCCCATTGGTCCCCAGCGCGCGGCTCGGAATTCCTATCGGGCTAGCTCGATCACCCGCGTGTCTCTGGGATAGAATGGAGCCGTCGCGGATCGTTACGGGATGGAGGTTGCTCATGTCTGCCACGATTTGGGGATTCGTCCGGGAGGGCAAGATCGTCCCGCTGACTCCCCTCTCCGATGGCTTGCAGGTCCAGATCACGGTGCCGGAGGAAGCGATCATCGACGAGGAGCTCCAGGCCCAGCTGGATGCCTGGTCTCACGGGAACGCCGAAGCCCTCGACCTGATCGAACAACTGAGCCGGGGCGCCGATGGTGTCATTCGGGTCGGCCAGACCCGAGTCACGCTGGACACCCTGGTCGCCGCGCTCCGCGAGGGAGCCACGGCCGAGGAGATCGTGCGGCAGTATCCTTCGCTGGACCTGACCGATGTGTCCGCCGTCATCGATTATTACCTCGACCATCTCCCCGAGGTGGAGACCTATCTGAGGCAACGCCAGGCGCAATCCGAGGCGGTTCGCCGTGACAACGAAGCGCGGTTCGATCCGGCCGGAGTCCGTGGACGTCTGCTCGCCCGTCGCGCGGACAGGAAGGAAGGCCCTGATGATTCGTCTCGCCGCGGATGAGAACTTCAACGACCGCATCATCCGCGGCGTCCTTCTTCGAAAGCCAGACGTGGACTTGCTTCGAATCCAGGACGTGGGTCTCTCCGAAGCTGATGACCCGGCAGTGCTGGAGTGGTGCGCCCGGGAAAATCGCGGGTTGCTGACCCATGACGTGTCCACGATGACCTATCACGCGTACGAACGGGTGCGAGCGGGCTTGCCGATGCCCGGCATCTTCGAAGTGAGCCGGCGGGTCGCCATTGGTCAGGCGATCGACGAGATCCTGCTGGTGGCGGAGTGCAGCTAAGAAGGGGAGTGGGACGGACAGGTCCGATATCTACCCCTACGATAACAGCCGGGGTGCCTCACGACTCCCGGGCCGTCGCCCGCTCGGGCGACTTCGACCGGCTCGGCGCGGCGGTCCGCTCGATCGGGGGACTGCCGGGCGGATCCTCGGTCGGCTCATCGACGGGGATTCCGCGAACGTCGGGGGCCCGGAGGGCGACGCGCTCGCCCTCGGCCAGGCCGCCGGTGACTTCCAGGAGGTCGGTGGTCGACCGTCGGGTCGTGACCGTGCGCCGCTCCAGGCCCTCGGGCACGACGACGTAGCAAGACTGCCGGCCGTCCACGACCGTCATTGCCTCGACGGGGATAACCAGGGCGTCCGGGACCCGGCCGGTGTCGATCTCGACCTCCGCCGACATGAACGGCCGGACACCGGCAGGCGCCTGGTCGAGTCGCACGCGCACGATGTAGTGTTTCAGGTTCTCGTCCCACTCCTTCCACTTGACGCTCGGCAACTGGTCGATCGCCGTGACCCGGCCGGGGAACACGCGGCCGGGCATCGCCGCGATCCGGACGTCGGCCTTCATCCCGACCCGGACTCGGGGGCCCATCGACTCGTGGACCGACACCTGGGCCTCCATCTGGGTGAGATCGGGTATCAGGAACATTTCCTCGCCTTGATAGACCCGATCCCCGGGCCGGAGTGGAGGCCACCACCATCGGTCCTTGTCGGCATTGATGGCCAGGCCGGCTTGCGGGGCGCGCACGGTGCAGTTGGCGATCTGCTTCCGGAGGTGGGCCAGGCGGTCCTCCTCGGCCTTGAGCCGGTCCGCCGCGACGCGGTAGTCGATCTCGGCGGTTTGGATCTGACTCCCGAGCGTCCGGACCTCCTTGGGGACCTGGAACCGCTGGAAGACATGGAATTCCCCCTCGGCCTGGACAAGCTCGTGGCGGGCCCGCGCCAGGGCCTGCCGCTCGGAGAGCAGTTGGCTCCGGGAAAGATATCCCTTGGCCAGCATGTGCTCAGTCCAGGCGAGCCGGTCCACCTGCCGTTGCGTGGCGGACTGCTCCAGGGCGATCCGGCCTTCAAACTCCTTGGTCAGACGAGTGACCTGTCCCTCCTGATACTCGCGCAACGCGATCCGCGCCGTCTCGAGAACCAGCTTGGCCTGAAGGTACAAGGCCCGCGCCTGGCCCGCCGCGATCTCCTGCTGGCGGGCCAGCTCCTCGAATTGCGAGGAATCCAGCCGGCAAAGGACATCGCCTTTCTTCACGAGCGTGCCATTGTCGATCAGGCTCAGGATGAGCGTCCCGTCCGCGTCGGGGATGTCCTCGACCTGGCAGGCGACCGACGTCTCCCTGGCTGCCTGGAGATCCCCACCGGCAAGGATCTTCGTATCCAGATCGACCCGCCGCGCCACGGCCCACTCGATCGCGTCCGACGGCAACGACCGCGTTCGCTCGGGCACGAACCCGGTCACCACCCAGGCGGCCGCGACCAGGGCCAGGGCCATCGTCAGCCGGAGCCAGACCGATCGCCGCGACCCGCTGCCCAACCGGCTCGACATCGAGTGCCTCGCTTGATCTCGTAACGGACGGGCTCACGCCCCCGATCCTGAACAGACCGTGTTCCTTTCATCAACGACAATTGTAAGATAGCCGGCGGTCCTTGTCAAGTGCTCAGGAATCCCGAGTTTTCGCCTGGAGGCTCACGGCCATCCGTCCCGTTTGGGCGAGATGACGTAGAGATCCGGCTGGCAGGCGTGAAACAGCAGAGGTATTCTGGCCGTTGCCATGGCGAAACGGAACCGAGGTCGAAGGATGGCGGGCCGGAGCAGGGCACGCAGCAGCCCCGCGACCGACTCTGATAGCCCGTGGAAGGAAGCCCTCGATCGATACTTCGAGCGGTGCATGGCCTTCTTCTTTCCCCAGGCTCACGCCGACATCGACTGGACCCACGGCTATGAGATGCTGGACAAGGAGCTGCAACCGATCGTCCGCCAGGCCCAACACGGCCGGCGCTACGTGGATAAGCTGGTCAAGGTCTGGCTCAAGAGTGGAGAGGAACGGTGGCTGCTGATCCACGTGGAGGTGCAGGCCTGGAAGGAGGGCGACTTCCCCAAGCGGATGTATGTCTACAATCACCGGATCTTCGACCGCTATGATCAGGAGGTGATCAGCCTGGCGATCCTGGCCGACGACGACCCCGCCTGGCGGCCGAGCCAGTATGGCTACGGCCGCTGGGGCTTCCGCACCAGCACGGAGTTTCCCATTGTCAAGCTGCTGGACTACGCACCGCACTGGCAGGCGCTGGAGACCGACCTGAACCCGTTCGCCATGGTGGTGCTGGCCCACCTCAAGACCCTGGAGACGCGGCGGTCGCCGGCCGACCGGCACGCCTGGAAACTGCGGCTGGTCAAGGGGCTCTACGAGCGCGGGATGGATCCGGAGGATATACGGCAGTTGTTCCGATTCGTTGACTGGATCATGGATCTGCCCCCAGAGCAGGAACGGCTTTTCCAGCAAGAACTCACCGCCTACCAGCAGGAGAAGCGTATGCCATTCATGACGATTTTTGAACGAGTCGGCCTGGAGAAGGGCTTGCTCAAAGGGATTGAGGCATGCCTGAAAATGAAGTTCGGCGACGAAGGTCTGAAGCTGATGCCGGAGCTCCGTGAGATTCAAGACCACGAATTGTTGGGTAAGATTCTCGATGCGATCGAGCCGGCGGCTAGCCCGGAGGAGCTGCGCCGGGCGTGGACTCGCAAGCGTCGCTCGAGGAAAAAGGGGCCGGCGTGATCGCCCTGGACGCCATCGCCCCAGGCCTACGCCTCGCCGATGAGATCGGCGATGGTGGTCAAGAAGGTCTGGTCGTGGAAGCTGCTCTTGGTCAGGTAGGAGTTGGCGCCGGCGTCGAGGCCCTTGATCCGGTCCTCCTCGCGGTCTTTGTACGAGACGACGACGACCGGGATCGACTGGAGCCGGGCGTCGCTCTTGATGTGCCGCACCAGGGCGATGCCGTCCATCCGCGGCATGTCGATGTCGCTGACCACCAGGTCGTAATGGGCCGAGCGCACGGCGTTCCAGCCGTCGACGCCGTCGGCGGCGGTGTCCACGGCGTAGCCGCGGCTCTCGAGCAGTTGGCGCTCCAGCTCGCGGACGGTGATCGAGTCGTCGACGACGAGGATCCGCCTGGGCGCGCGGGCCGGGTGATGCGCGGCCGCCGGGGCGGCGAGCTTGCCCAGCCGGCGGCCTGAGAGCAGGTTGTCGATCGAGCGAACCAGGTCCTCGACATCGACGACCAGGACGGGCCAGCCGTCTTCGAGCACCGAGGAGCTGTTGAGGTTGGGCACCTTGCCCAGCCGGGCGTCCAGCGGCACGACGCGGAGGTCCCGCTCGCCCAGGAACCGATCGACGATCACGCCGAAGCGATGGCTGCGGTCGCTGGTGACCACCACCGGCAAGAGCTCGCCGGTGCGGTCGTGATCCCCTTCGGCCAGCTCGAGCACGCGCGTCGCCTCGACCAGGCCGACGAGCTGGTCGTCCAGCAGGGCATGCGGCTTGCCCTCGAGGTCGCGGATGTCCTTGCGGTCGAGCATCAGGATGCGGTCGATCCGGTTCAGGGGGAAGGCGTAGGGCTCGCCGGCGATGGCGACCAGGAGGGCGCGGATGACCGAGACGGTGATGGGCAACTGGAGGATGAACCGCGTCCCCCGGCCGGGCCGGCTGGCCACGCGGACCGAGCCGCGCACGGCCTGGACCATGCTCTGCACGACGTCAAGGCCGACGCCGCGGCCGGAGACGGCGGTGACCTGCTCTTTGGTCGAGAAACCGGGCAGGAAGAGGAACTCGAGCAGCTCGGTTTCGCTGAGCTGCCGGACCATCGCGGCGCTCGCCAATCCCCTCTCGACCACCCGGGCACGAAGCCGTTCCAGGTGGACGCCGCGGCCGTCGTCGCTGAGGACGAGCTGGAGCATCCCCGCGCGGTGGCGCGCCTCCAGGCGGATCGTGCCCACCGGGGGCTTGCCGGCGGCGCGCCGGTCCTCGGGCGCCTCGATGCCGTGGTCCAGCGCGTTGCGGATCAAGTGGTTGAGCGGGGCCTCGAGGCGGTCGAGGATGTCGCGGTCGACCCCGGTGGTCTCGCCGCAGACCTCGAATCGCGCCTGCTTGCCCAGCTCCCGAGCCAGGTCGCGGACCAGGCGCGGGAAGCCGCGGATGCCATCGGCCAGGGGCCGCATCCGGCTGATCAGCACCTCGTGATGCAACCGACTGGAGAGGTCTTCGCTGCTGTGGGCGAATGTCTCGAGCGCCTCGACCGTCTCGCCCAGGCTCTGCACGCCCTCGGCGGCCCGCTCCTTCGCCTTGGCCAGCAACTCGCGACCCGCGGCCGAGAGCGGCGCAGCGCCCGCATCCGCGACGCGGTCCTCGAGGACTTGCAGGGTCTCCAGCAGGCCCGTCTGCCGCGCCCGGAGCCGCCAGAGGGCGTCGACCAGCGGCGGGAGCCGATGGGTCTGCACCAGGGCCTCGCCCGCCAGCCCCATCAGCCGCGTCAGACTCTCGGCCGTGACCCGCACGACCCGGTCGGGATCGGCCGGCTTCGCCGATGGCTCGACAGGAGCCTCCCCCTCCCGGGACACCTCGAGCTTCTCGGCGGCGGGCGGCGGCTCCTCCTCCGGTGGTGTTTCCCTGGGTGTCTCGACTGTCGTCTCCGCCCTGGCCTCGATCCGCCCTTCCTTGAGGGCCGTCAGCTCGGCCACGAGGGCGTCGACCTCGACGGCGTGCTCGGCCTGCCAGGCCTCCAGCTCCGCCTCGCCGAGCTGCGCCACCTGGACCAGCAGGTCGACACCCCGGAGCAGGACGTCGACATGCACCGGCTGGAGGACGAGCGGCCCCTTCTGGGCCGCCACGAAGCAGTCCTCCATCGCGTGGGCGACCCGCACCGCGGCGTTCAGCCCGACGATGCGCGCCGCCCCCTTCAGCGAGTGCGCCGCGCGCATCAGGGGCTCGATCGTCTCGGGCGCGGCCGGCGCACCCTCCAGGGCCACCAGGCCCGTCGAGAGCGTGGCGGTGTGGGTCTCCGCCTCCATGCGGAACAGCTCCAACAGGGAGAAGCTGCTGAGATCGCTGCTCATGGCTCAAAGTTCCGGAGGGCCGCGAAGACTCGCTGTTCGTCGAGCAGACCGACGCTCCGCCCGTTCCAGGAGAGGACGGCCTGGCTGAACCCGACGGCCGGATTGATCAGGGTCGAGGGAACGCTGCGCCAATGGCTGCGCGGCACGCGCTGGACCCCCAGGACCTCGTCGGCGCCGAAGACCCAGGTCTCGGCGCGGTCGCGGTCGCGGAGCACCACCAGCCGCACCGACGATGTCGGGGCGTCCACGCCGAGCAGTCCGTGCAGCGAGACGCAGAGCTGAGCCTGGCCCTGGAGGTTGACCAATCCGGCGAAGACGCGGTTCGAGCGGTGGGGGACCCGGTGTACGGGCCGGGGCGTGGTGACCTCGACGACGGCCCCGGTGCGCACGGCCAGCCATTCCTCACCCAGCCGGAAGATCAGGACGCTGATCCCCTCGCGCTGGACTGGGGTCTCACCCTGGTCCTCCTCCTGGGCACTCTCCGCCGCCTCGCGCGACCCCAGGCCCTCTGGTTCGACCAGCCACCGCGTCCATTCGGCCAGGTACCCTTCGGGAGCGGGGCGGTCGAAGAAGCTCCGCGCGGCCTGGGCAAAGACCGGACAGTTGCGGCAGTGGATGAAGGTGTTCAACTCGGGGCAGCTTCGGTCGCCGGCAACGCCGATCCGCCGCCAGCAATCACCGGATGCGCTCGGGCGATCGGGCCGGTCCTCCGCCGGTCCGGGACCGTGGGCAGCCAAGCCCCAGCTCGTGGTCATCGTGATTCACTCCCCTGCGGACGGATCGGAGGTGACGGTGCGGTGTTTCGGGCACGGCGGCGGAAGCGGACGGCCGCGTCGCGGTCGCCACGGCGCTCGGCCAGCAAGGCCAGGGCCAGCAGCGCATCCTCATGCTTCGGATCGAGGTAGACCGCCTTATTGAAGCAGTCCTCGGCCCGACGACGATCGCCGGCCGCCTGGTAGATCATCCCCATCAGCGAATACGCCCCGGCGCTGGGCCCCTTGAGCTGAACATGCCGCTGGCACGCCGTGATCGCCTCGGCGTGCCGCCCCTGGTTGGCCAGCTCCGCGGCCTGCTCCAAGAGATCCTGGGTGGCGGGTGGCGGGTGGCGGGTGACGGGTGCCGCGGAGTCGGTGGCGGGTCCCGTGTCGTGGGTGGCGGGTGCCGCGTCGTGGGCGGCGGGAAGAGGCAATCCGTCTTCCCTGTCTTCTCCGGCCTCCCGCCGCTCGCCGCCCGCCTCCCGCGAGTCACCCGCCATCCGCGACGTCGTCTTGCGGTAGGCGAAGCAACCCGGTTCGCCGACCGGCGCGAAGCGCGGCGGCACGCCGGCCAGCTCGAGCCGATCCGCGTGGCCGATGATGAGCGTGCCGTCGGCCGCCAGCAGGCGGTCGAGCGCCGCCACGACACGTGCACGTGCCGAGGCATCGAGGTAGATCAACAGGTTGCGGCAGAAGACCACATCGTAGGGAGGCACGTCCGCGAGCAGCCTGGAATCCAGCACGTTCCCCTGGATCAACCGGACCGTTGCCCGGATCGCAGGATCGAGCTCATAGCCCTGGGGATGCGCGCGAAAGTGGCGTGCCCGGCCGCCGAGCCGAGGACCTCGGAAGGCGTTGAGCGAATAGACTCCGCGGCGGGCGATCGCCAGTCGTCGCGTGCTGACGTCGACGGCGTCGATCCGGAACCGATCTGCCGGCAGGCCCAGGTCGCGGAGCGTGATCGCGATCGAGTACGGCTCCTCGCCCCCGGCGCACGCCAGGCTCAAGATCCGCAGCGGCGGCCGCGCCGGCTGGTTCAACCACCGGTCGCGCGCAGAGTCCCCCAGCCATCGGAACGGCCGCTCGTCCCGAAAGAACCAGCTCTCCGGGACCACCACCTCCTCGATCAACGACTGGAGCTCCGTCTCCACCTGGTCCGCTCGGGCCGCATAAACCGCCAGGTCGTCCAGGTCCAGCTCTATCATGCGCCGCTGCGCCGCGCGCAGGACCAGATCCGCACCGACCGCGACCGGGTCCAGCCCGATCCGATGCCCCAGCAGTTCCAGGATCTTCTTCAGCCCGCCCGACATCCCGGCTCCGTTACCAGCGTTTTCCGTGTTCCGTGTTCGGTTTCATCGCTGTGGGAGTGGCCTGGTCCTCCCGGAGCACCGGGAGCTGGCCACGCAACCCGGAGCGGCACGGATTCCCGGATTTTTTCCACGGCGATCAGCGGCAGGAACCGATGGTCGAGCTGGGCGATTGCGTCCAGGTAAGGTGCCTGGGGCAGGTGGACCGGAGCCGGAACGACCTGCTCGGGTCGCGCCGGAGTCAGGTCAATGACCTGCTCGGCGATCAACCCCAGGAGCGACCCGTGCCGATCCGGTCCCGGCCGCGGCTGGCCGGGTTGTCCGACCGGATTGTTGCGATCGAGCGCCCGGCGATGGGGATCGCCGGGCGCGTCGTTGACCAGGATGATCCGCGTGCTGAGCCGATCCTGGCACGGGGCCGCACCCACCAAGACGCCGAGGTCAATCACCGGTACGACCTGGCCCCGATAGCCCAGGAGCCCGGCCAGATAGGCCGGGGCATGCGGGACGGCGCGGAGCTCAACCCTGGGCACGAGCTCGACCACCCGCGCCACGTCGACGGCGTAGTCCTTGGCACCGGCCGTGAAGGTCAGCAGCAGCATGGGTCAACTCCGGTTGCTTCCGCCACGATGAGGGAGTGGAGTCAGGCTGGGAGCGAGGGAACGTCCCCCCAGCGGGCTTCCGCCGGCGCCCCCACCGGCAGCGAGGGCATGTCCGCCGGCTGGACCGGTCCGAGGTTGAAGCGCGAGACCTCATCCTTCAGCCCGCCGACCGCCTCCCGCAGCCGTTCGGTCGCCCGGTTGAACTCGCGGAGCGAGCTGGAGGCCTGGCTGGCCCCCTCACTCAAGCGAGCCATGGCCTCGCGGATCTGCTCGGCCCCCTGGGACTGGACGCGCATGCCCTCGGTCACCTGGTCGAACCGCTGGTGCAGGCCCTGGACCCCGCCGATGATCTGCCCGAGCTGGCCGCTGAGCTGGCCGACCTCGCCCACCACCTTGCGGACCTGCTCGCTGAACTTGTCCATTTCCATGACGCCCGCCGAAACGCTGTACTGCATCTCCTTGACCATCCGTTCGATGTCGAGGGTGGCGACGGCGGTCTGGTCGGCCAGCCGGCGGATCTCGCGGGCGACGACCAGGAAGCCCAGGCCGTACTCCCCAGCCTTCTCGGCCTCGATCGCCGCGTTGATCGACAAGAGGTTGGTCTGGTCGGCGACCTTGGTGATCGTGGTCACGACCAGGTTGATGTTGGCGGCGCGCTCGCTGATGACCGACAGCTTGGAGCCGATCGAGCCGGTCGACTCGGCGAGCTGCCGCATGGTCTGGTCCATGCCGGCAAGACCCTGCTGACCGGTGGAGGCCATGCGGGCAGCCTGGTTGGCGAGCTGGTTGACCTCGTTCATCGTCTTGAGCAGTTCCTGGCTGGTAGCCGAGATCTCGTTGACGGCGGCGGCGGCCTGATTGGTCGAGGCACCGTAGTCATAGACAGCCTGCTCCTGCTGGCGGCTGGCGGCGGAGATCTCGGTCGCCGTCGATAACAAGGTGATGCTCGAGCGCTGGATCCGGCCGATCAGCGACCGGAGGTCCTGGATCATCTTGCGGATCGCCTGGAGGAGCATCCCGGTCTCGCCGGACGCGCGGCCGTCACACGAGACGGAGAGGTCGCCGGAGGCGATGCGATCAGCGGCCAGAGCAGCCTCGCGGATCGGCCGGGTGAGCGTCCGCGCCACCAGCAGCGCCACCGCGATCACTACCAGGGTGGTCGTCCCCAGGAGCGCGGCGATGACCGTCCGCTGGCGGTCGATCAGCGCGAACGCCTCGGCCACGTCCTGCTTGACCACCATCCCCCAGCGGAACGAGGGGAGATAGGACCAGACGGCCATCACCGGGACGCCGCGGTAGTCGGTCGTCTCGCCGTAGCCCCGCTGGCCCTGGATCGCCCGCTCCATGGGGATGGACCGGCCGCTGCCGAACCGCATGCGCCGGTCGACCGGCATGCCCTGATCGTGTCGCGGCGGGGCCACGAACCACAACTGGTCGCGGTCGCGGCTGGCCACCACCGCCTCCCCGGTCTCGCCCAGGCCGTCGTAATCGTTGAAGACCCGAAAGACCTGCTGGTTGCCCAGCTCCAGGACCACGTAGCCGATGATCCGCCCTTCCTGATCGACCGGACCGGCGATGAACGCCGACGGCTCGCTCCGGCCCGGATACATCTGGTAATCCGACACCTCGACCTGCAAGAGCGTCCGCACCCGGTCGAAGAGCTCGGCCAGCTCGCTGTCCTTCAGCGGGCCACTCAGGAGGTTCGCGCCCACATCCAGGCCGGATTTCTCCTGGAACAAGAGGTTGCCCT
The DNA here is from genome assembly GCA_021324445.1 of Isosphaeraceae bacterium. GTDB lineage: Bacteria > Planctomycetota > Planctomycetia > Isosphaerales > Isosphaeraceae > JAJPJC01. The sequence continues at coordinate 4,722 of JAJPJC010000453.1, read as the reverse complement.
CCCGGTCGAAGAGGAACGCGTTGGCATAGCCGAAGACCTCGACGAGGTTCGACAGGTAGGCCGGCAACCTCCGGCTGGCCTCACGATGGGCCGGGGAACCGAGCGGCTCCTTGCGGCGGACCTCGCTCAGCCGGACAATCGCGTCCACGATGGTGGGGGCCCGGCTCAGCGACATCAAGTGGGCCTTGCGCTCGCGGACGAAGTCCTCGAGCTGGGTCGTCTTGGCGTCGGAGATCGCCAGCAGCCCCTGCCGGACCGTCCGCTCCAGCGAGCGCGTGGACAGGAATGAGACCCATGCCGTCAAGACCGCGCACGGGATGAGCGAGAAGGCCAGGAACGTGCCCAGGAGCCGGGTCGCAATGCTCAGCCTGGAGAACGAAGGCCCGCGGATGGTCATGGGTCTGTCATTTGTTATTGGTTATTTGTTATTGGTTATTTGTTATTGGTTATTAGCGTGGGGCGCCTAGCGCCGACTGCTTGTCACCAGCCGGGTCTCAGCCTTGTGCTTGTTCCACCCCGATCACACTTGGGTCAGAGCCGCGAATAACCAATAACTAATAACTAATGACGAGGATTGATCCAGTTGCCACCCCAGGCCTGATAAAGCCCGTCGACGAACGCCTGCCACTCCGCCCGGGACCGCGACGGCGGGAAGGGGTCGGGACGGATTGGCACCTCGGAGGTCCAGACGAGGTCGACCAGCTTATCCGGGCGGATCCTGCCGACGAAGGACGGCCTCCAGGTGTGGTGGGTCGCCGCGTCGACCGAGATGACCCCCTCGGGGGCATTGAGGCTCTGACGGCCCAGGAACCTACGGACCTGCCCCGGCCGTTCCGACTCGGCTTCCGCGACCGCTTGTGCCCAGAGCCGCACGCTGTTGTACGCCGCGTCGATTGAATCACCGGTCGTCCGGTCCTGCCCGAAACGCGCCTGGTACTTGCGGACGAACTCCAGATTCTCGGGGGTCTTGATGGTCTGGGCGTAGCTGACGGTGAGGTAGTCACCGACCACGTCGGCGGCGGCGAACTCCCGGAGCTCGTCCTCGGTGAGGGGATACGAGATCACCGGGCATTGTTCAGGCCGGATGCCCGCGGCGCGCAACCGCTGGAAGAACGGCGGGTTGGAGTCGCCGAGCAGGGAGCAGATCACCACGTCGGGCCGGGCCTGCTGGATCTTGGCGACCACGCCGTCGACGCCGTCGACGCTATTCCAGAAGAGATACTCCTCACCGGCGACTTCCGCCTCGAGCGACTTGATCAGGTCCGTCACGATCGCGTTGAGCCCGTGCGAGTAGATGGAATCCGTGCCGACGAGGAAGAACTTGCGTGCCTTGAGCTTGTCGTAGGCCCACTTCAGCGTCGGGATGATCTGCTGGTTGGGGGCCGCGCCGGTGTAGATGATGTTGGGGGACTGCTCCAGCCCCTCGTGGGCCACGGGGAAGAAGAGCAGATGGTCCTCCTCTTCGATGACCGGCCGGACCGTGCGCCGGGCCGACGAGGTCCCGCAGCCGAAGATCACGCTGACCTTCTCGGTCTCGATCAACCGCCGGGCTTCGCGCGCGAAGACGCGCGGGTCGGATCGGCCGTCGGCGATCACCCACGCGAGCTTGCGACCCAGCAGCCCACCGGCCGCATTGATCTCTTCCAGGGCCAGGACCTCGGCGTGGATCAACGACTTCTCGCTGATCGCGAGCGGACCGCTCTCCGAATGGAGGATCCCCACCCGGATCGGCGGCGCAACCTGACCGATCAGCCGCGGAGCCGACCAGGTCGCCACCGCGACCAGGACCACCAAGCCGATCACCGCGGCCAGCCACCCTCTCATGACCCGTCCCTTGGCGCCCACGCGGTGAGTCGGCCTCGTCACGAGTCGGTCCGACAAGGTCTGCGCGAGCATCACAATGAATACTACCCGCACAGATTATATCCGACACGAGAGGGATTGGAGCGGACCGGAGGGCAGCCGGTCCTCGATTTCTTCGATAAGACCAGTGTCTCCCGTCTCAAGCATGGATTACGAGGTCGCGCGGAGAGCTCCTCGCGGGATCCCCGGTTTGAACGGGACGAGGACTCCGGAGCCAGGCTCTCCGGTTCCCGCCTCAGCGGGCCGCCGGGTTCGCGGCGCTGGCGGTCGGCGCCGCATAGGGGGGCCAATAGCCGAATGCGACCGTCGGAACGCTGTAAGGATCGGCCACGTAGGGAGCCAGGTTTTCCCTCCCCAGGACGTAGGAGCACCAGTTCCGAAGGGAGAGCCGGCTTAAATACCGGCCTTGGCGCAGAACACAGCCCCTGCCGTACTCAAGGCCGTAACCGGGGTAACCCAGCCCGAAACTGCCATAACCCAGCCCGTAACCGCCATAGCCCGCATTGCTGGAACCAGCCCCGCCAGCGGGCGCGGCGTAAGAAGCTGGAGGAACGCCAGGAACTCCGGTGGCCGGCCCACCGGAACCGGAATCGGCCAGGGAGACCTGGCCGCGCAGGACGCCTGGATGGCCCGTGCTGACGCCACGGCCTTGGGCCATGGCCGGGGAACTGGAGAGGCCCCAGGTCCCCAAGGCCAAGGCCATCGCCGTCAAGCGGAATCCGCCGGCGCCCCGTACCAGCGTACACACAGAGTCTCTCATAGTGTTTAATTTCTTTTATGAGTGTATGTTGTAGAACGTTACGCCCGATCGGTCAGCGGGTACGACCGGCCGGGCCGCATACCGCCCCCATGCTCATGATTATACAACAGATTTGGCGCCGTCCTTGGTTCCGATGTGGATCATTGGGACGTGTTCCACGGCGATCCAGTCTGGCGGGGCACGATGGGGACGGAGCGCATCTCGGTCTCGGCCAGCGGCTCGCGCGTCAAGGAACCCTCCCCGAGACTGGGTTCTGGGCTTCGGCCCGGTGGGAGTGGATGCGCGCAGTGGCGCATGAAGCGGAAGCCCAATTCGCGCACCATCATCGTGCGCTGATGCAGCCGCTGTGGACCGACTTCCTGGCGCACGAAAGCAAACCATCCAGTGTGGTGACATCCGTCTCCCACACGGTGGCGATCTCTGGCGGTGGGGGCGGCGGGGTTGCCGACCTCGTGTCGGGACCAGGGACGGGCGGTGGGCAGGGAGCGGGCTCAGGAGGCCTCCCGCTTGCTGGCATGGGGGCCGGCGCGTCCGACCCGCGGCCGGGCGGCAGTGCGATGGTGATGACTGCGGCTGCGGCTGCGGTCGCGGAGCCGTCCTCGATTATCCCGGCAGCGTCGGGACTGGTGGCGCTGACCATCCTGGGCCTCTTGGGGCACCGGCGGCGATCCTGAGCTCTCTCTGACGAGTGGAGTAGCTCTGCGGGCCGGGCAGGGTGCCTGGCCCGCAGTGGATCCAGACGTTCCAGAATCCTCTGCCTGGGCGCGCTGGCGGGCCTCGGGCTCGGGGCCTGAGCCGAAAGGCCAAGCTTCCTCCCGCGAGCCGGGCCGGTGTCCCATCGAGCGCGGGTGCGGGTCCGTTGAGGGACTGCGCGGGTTCCGAACGATCGTTCCCGGCCCAACCGACATCCGGTATGATGGGAGCAAGATCGCCCGGGCGACGTCAGGCCGACTTCGCCGCGCGGGACGATCCGTGCTCGATGCGGGGCGCCGTGGAACATGCCCGAACCGACCAGGGAGAAGGACAAGGACAAGGGTTCCAAGTGGCTCATCGCGCACCATGGCGGCGCCATCCTTCGCATCGGCGGGGTTACCGACCTGGACCGCTGGCAAGCGGCGCCGACCGACCTGGTCCTGCCCGCCTAGCTCCCGGATGGACTGATCCTCGCCTGGCGCGCCGGCCGCGATCGCGCCGAGTCGCATGTCATCGAGATCGCGACCTACCCCGAGACCCGCGCCGCCGAGCAGGCCCTGCGCGACTTGATGCTGGTCTATCTCGTCCGCAACGAGGTCCCCAACGTCCTCGTGCTGGTGCTCCACCCAAAGGGGCAGCTTCGCGTCCCCGACCACGCCCAACGACCCAGCGCGGACGGGGTGACGGAGCTGGTCGGCCGGTGGCGCGTGGTCGAGCTCTGGAATGTCCCGTCCGAGCCGGTGCTGGCGACGTCCGATCCGGGGATGATGCCCTGGGTGCCGCTGATGCAATCGGCCGACCCGCCCGAGGTCGTGCTGCGGCGGTGCCGCGAGGTGATCGATCAACACGCGCCGGCCGGGGAGCGCGAGCAGCTCCTCGCGGTCACGCAGGTCTTCACGTCGCTGCGGTACAAGGACCCCAATTTACTCTCCATCCTGGGAGGGAGGAAGGCCATGATCGAGTCGCCGTTGATCCGGGAGATCGTCGCGGAGAGGAGCCACAAGGATATCCTCAAGTTTCTGCGGAACCGCTTCGGTCCCGTGCCGCCCGAGCTGGAAGCCGAGGTGCGATCGATCCTCGACGAGACTGTGCTTGACGCCGCCGTGGATCTGGCGTCGTTCAGCCCGAATCTGGAGCACTTCCAGGCAGAACTCCGGGCGATCCCCCGGCCCCCGGAACCCTGGGATCCGCCCGACGCGCCCGAGCCCACCGTGGAGAACCGGGACGAGAACGGCCAAGGGGCCTGATCGTTCACGTGTGATGAGAGCGGGACAACCGGGGAAGAACCTTCATGAGAGATCTTACTGACCGCTGCGCAAAGAGGTTTAAGTTTCTTACAGTAAGATCGAGGGATGGAAACGACTTACCCCATCCCGCCTGAGTGTCTCGAATGGCGGAGATACCGT
>JAJPJC010000361.1 GCA_021324445.1 Isosphaeraceae bacterium | reverse complement strand
GGCCAGATCACCGCCGAGCAGATCGTGCGGACCTGGGAGCTGGACGCCGACCTGGTGGTGCTCTCGGCCTGCGAGAGCGGCCTGGGCCGCTACGCGGGCGGCGAGGGCTATCTGGGGTTCGCACAAGCGCTCTTCGTTAAGGGGGCAAGGAGCCTGGTCCTGAGCCAGTGGAAGGTGGACGACAAGGCCACGGCGCTGTTGATGACTCGGTTCTACCAGAACCTGCTGGGCCAGCGGCCGGGCCTGAGCCAGCCGTTGCTCAAGGCCGCGGCGCTGGACGAGGCCAAGCGCTGGCTCCGGGATCTCACCGCGGACGAGGTCGGCAGCGAGCTGGCCGCGCTGGACCGTGGCACGGTGCGCCCCCTGGCCAAAGTCAACGGCCCGACGCCGCGCGACACGTCGTCCGCACCCCAGCCAGCCGGCGTGCGGCCGTATGCCCACCCCTACTACTGGGCCTCGTTCATCCTGATCGGCGATCCCCGGTAAGACGGGCTCGCGCCAAGATCGGGTCTCCTCGAATGTCAGACTAATGCCGCCTCACACCCGCCCGCGCCCTGGGCTTTCTCGCCTACCCGCGAAGTCCCTTGCCAGAGAACGCCGGGAACGGCCTGGCATCGCGAGGCCCTCACCTCACCGGCCGGCTGGGCGGTCGGCGGCTTCTCAGCGCCTGGTTCTTCGGCGAGGAGTGAGTCGCGCCCGCAGTCCGATCCCAACACCACTGACTGGAAAGCCATCGCGGGATGCTGACTCTCGCGAAGGCCCTGGAGTCCTCACTCCGAGAGCAAGGGACTGGATACTAACCCGGCGTGGCGTGAAAATGTCCTTGGGGAGCTGCGTCACATTTCAACTACGGGCGGGACACCCTCCAGATTGAGCCCCAGAGAGGATTGCGCGGCGGCGCGGAATCCGCTACCATCGGCCCAGGACCGGAAAGCCATCCGATGAGCCGCCACCGGGCATGATCGGCCTGCCGCCCTCGGCGCGCGGCCGGACCGGCAGGCCCAAGATCATCGCCGATCACGCCCGCGCCGTGGCGCAGGAATGGGAAGACGTGGGCGAGCGCTACGTGCGGAGGCGCATGAAGGAACTCGGCATCCCGGATCATCAGATCGGCCAGCCGGATTACGGCGGGGACGGGACGTGGCGGGCGTTCGATCCGTACACCAAGACGGGTGGCACCAACACCACCGGCGCCGTCGTCAATTCCGGCGTGCTGAACCCCGAATTGCTCAAGGGGAGGAAGGGCGGACGCATCGGGCCGAAAATGCGGCTCAAGGACCGCATCGACGCCATTATCGCGCACGAATACGAAGAACTCCGCGTCGGAGGTGTGGATGCCGAGGCGCTCTTGGCGGCGGCGAAGACGAAGCTGCACATCAGCGACGAGGCTAGGCGGCTGAACCGGGCGAGGGCGAGGGAGCCGCGAGGAGTTCGGCCTTCCGCTCGAATCCCAGCTTCGTGACGTGGTATACGCTCTCCTGCCCCCCGGCGAAGCTGTTACCAGCGACCATCAGCCCGGCGCGGGCCAGCTCGCGGTAGGCCGTGCGGTTGGAATCGTCCACCAGGATATCCCCCCGCCGCTCGATGTGCAGGCCGAACAGGGCCAGGGCAGCATCGGAGAGCGCGATCGCGGGCAGGGGCCACCTCCGGCCGCATCGTACCCTGTCGGCTGCGCGGGGGGAATCCCGGTTTCCCCCCGCGCGGGGAGGCGACCGCCCGCTTCGGGAAGGCGAAGAGTGCCACCCGATCCGACCTCTCACCGTCGCATCCCCAGTCCTCGCGGCACCTGCAAGCGTGCTCCACGCCCACCCCGATTCATGCATGCGTGCATCACGACATGAACTGATCCGCTGACAGGCCAGACCCCGTCTTGGTCAGAGCAGGGGTTAGGCGCGTTTCCCGAGGAAAACGCTCGCGGGCCGACCCCACGGAGCGGGTCCCATTTCCTATAACTCATCATGAGGAGAACGAGAGACCTGGGCGCCATTCGTGAGATTACGGGATGAACCACAGCATCAATTCCGACCCAATCTTCCCGGTCGAGTCGTGCGGTCGAGACGGGGACCCCGACCCCCACTCCCGCGGATGTCCCACCGGGGAGTCGCCGCCGGAAGGCCGGCCGAGACCACCAGACCCGACTCCGCGCGGGGAGACCAGCGCGGACACGGTCATCCCGCCCGCGAATTCCCAGGATCACCCTCGGGAAAGTCCGGCCGCGGAACCGCCCGTACCCGGCGCGGGATCCGGCCATGGCGATGACCAGGAAAAGGAAACCGTGGCGCAGACCCTCTTGCGGATCGCGTCCCGCGCCCGGCTGCTGCGCGGGATCGATGGCCGGTTCTACGCTTCGGTCCCGGAGGGCGATCGTGCCGAGTGCCATGAGCTGCGCTCGTCCCGGTTCGGCCGCTGGCTGACCCGCGCCTACCGTCAGGAAGGAAACCAGATCCTCTACCCCGACCTGATCCGGCGCGTCGTCGGCCTGCTCGAGGCCGAGGCCGAGCAAGCCGGCGCCCTCGAAACCGCCTACTTGCGGGTCGGTGGTGGGGACACCGGCTCAACCGGGAGGTCGACGTATTACCTCGACCTCGGCGATCGCAGCCGGCGTGCGATCGCGATCGGTCCGGGCTGCTGGCGGCTGGTCGATCGGCCTTCCGTCCACTTCCGGCGGCCCGACGGCTTCGCCGCGCTGCCGACTCCCAGTCGCGACGGCTCGGTCGACCTCCTGCGGAAGTACACCAACATCACCGACGCCGAGTTTCCCCTGCTCGTCGCCTGGCTCACGGCCGCGCTCCGCCCCGTCGGCCCCTATCCCGTCTTGAACCTGGTCGGCGAACAGGGATCGGCCAAGAGTACCCTGGCCCGGGTGGCCCGGCTTTTGATCGATCCCCACGCCTCACCCTTGCGCGCCGAGCCCGAGAGCCGCCGCGACCTCATGGTCGGCGCCCTCAACAACTGGCTGCTGGCCTTCGACAACCTCAGCGCCCTTCCCAGCTGGCTGTCCGACGGCCTCTGCCGGCTGGCGACCGGAGGAGCGTTCGCGGCCCGGAAACTGTATGATGACGACCAGGAACATCACTTCAGCGCCCAACGCCCGGTGATCCTCAATGGGATCAGCGAGCTGCCGCGCCGGGGTGACCTGATCGACCGCAGCCTGTTCCTCAACCTGCCGCCCATCCCCAACTCCCAGCGCCAGTATGAGGAGGACCTGTGGGCCGCGTTCCAGGCCGACGCGCCCCGGTTGCTGGGCGGCCTGCTCGACGCGGTCGCGGGCGGGCTGCGGCTGCTGCCGGAAATCCAGCTCGCGTCCCGGCCCCGGATGGCCGATTTCGCCCGCTGGGGCGAGGCCGTCGCTCAAGCTCGGGGCCAGGCCCCGGGGACCTTTCTCCAGGCCTATCTGCTCAACCGGTGCCTGGCCAGCATGACGGCGGTCGATGACTCCCCCGTCGCCCGCGGCGTGATCGAGCTGGTCGCCCGCCTGGGATCGTGGACCGGTCCGGCCAGCGAACTGCTGGTGCTCCTTCGGGAACTCATCCGGGATCCCCTCGCCGACGCGAAACGCTGGCCCAAGAGCCCGATCTGGCTCTCAGAGCAACTCCGCCGCGCAGCCCCCCAACTCCGCACCTGCGGCGTGATCGTCACGTTTCTTCGCCGACGAGCGGGCCGGGAGATCCGGATCGAGCGCGATAAACTCACCGTCACCGCGCCATCTTGACGCGAAGCGCTCGTCGGGACGAGCGATCGAGTCGGGTTCGCCAGCGATCGCGTGACGTAAGTCCAAGCGGCGTAAGGCTGTGACGAGCGTGACGTAATTTCTCGCCCCGGTTTCGTGACGTAAGTCCAAGGGGCATAAGGCTGTGACGTGATGTGACGTAATTCTTGGGGTTTTCCTCAAGTGAGTCCAACACCGTCGCGGCTCCAAGCTCGGTCTTGCCCGGCTTGTCCTTCGCGTTTCAGATCCGGGGGTTGAGGCCGAGGACGATCAACCCGAGGTCAACGCGGAGGACGGAAGCGCCTGATGCCTCGTACCCCATCCCCGGAATCGCGCCGGCGCGCCCGGCTCGTGGCTCTCAACGCCCGGCTCCGCGCCTGCCGCAAGTGCCACCGGGCCGGCTTCCTTGATGAGCGGGAATCCGTCCCGATCGCTCGGGATCCGGAACCGGATGCGCCCGTGCCCCGGATCCTCCTGGTCGGCCAGGCCCCGGGCCTGCGCGCCACGCTCCACGACCGGCCGTTCGCGGGGATTGCCGGTGACAAGCTCCGCGCCTGGTTCGAGCAAGCCGGAATCCCGCGCGCGGACTTCTACCGAAGGATCCACTTCGCCGCGATCACGCGCTGTTATCCCGGCCGGCTGCCCGGCGCGCGGGGCGACCGGGTCCCCTCGCCCGGGGAGCAGGCCCTCTGCCGCCCCTGGCTGGATGAGCTGATCGCCCTGCTCGAGCCCGAGATCGTCCTGCTGGTCGGCCTGCTGGCGATCCGCAGCTTCCTCGGCGTGGCCGGACCGCTGAGCCGGATCGTCGGCACGGCCACGATTCGCGACAGCGTCCGCTACCTCCCGCTGCCTCATCCCTCGGGGGTCAGCCGCTGGCTCAATGAGCCAGCGAACGTCGCGGCCGTGGATCGGGCGATGACGATCCTGCGGGGCTGGATCGCGGAGCTGGGACAACCCCCTGCGGGCAATGGCCCTCCGAGCCGGTCTCAATCGCCCCGTGCCCGGTCGTGATGCGCGACGAGGGCTGCCACGAGGAGGTCGTTGGCCGTCTGCCACCGATAACCGGCGGCGATCGTCCGGCCGATCGCGGCCCGGCGCGCCCGCTCCTGGGGGTCGTCGAGCAGGTGGCGCAGGGTGTTGGTGATCGCCTCTTCGCGGGTGGGATCGAAGTACCAGCCGGCGGCGCCGCCGATCTCGGGCAGGGCGGTCGAGTCGGCGAGAGCGACCGGCAGGCCCTGGGCCATCGCCTCGACGGCCGGGATGCCGAAGCTCTCGCACAGCGAGGGAAACACCAGCGCGGTGGCCTCGGCGTAAGCGGCGCGGAGCGCCGGGCCCTGACGGTAGCCGGGCATCCGGATCACGGCGCGGCGGCCCGCCGCGGCGGCCGATTCGCGCAGCGCGCGGGCCTGGTCCTCGCTGCCGGTGCCGATCAAGACCAGCCCCAGCGCGCCCTCGGCCACCTCGGGGAGCCGGGCCGCCGCCGTAATCAGCCGCTCGAGGTTCTTCCGCGGCTGGAAATTGGCCACCGAGAGCAGATAGGGGACCTCCGGGGGCAGACCCAGGTCCTCGCGGACTCGTCGGCGTTCGTGCTCCGGGGCCGGTTCGAAGAACAGGTCGTCGGCGCCGTTGGGGACGTAGGCCACGCGATCGCGACAGGTGGGAAAGGCTTCCTTCAACAGCTCGGTGTTGAAGCGCGAGACGGACAGGATCAGGTCGGCCCGGTCGAAGACCCGGGCGAAGTGTTCCCGGCGCCGCGGCGGCTCATAGCGGAGGAGCTGCAAGACGTCGTGGCTGGTCACCGCGCGCCGAGCCTGCCGGGTGGGCACGAAGGACTCGGCCGGGGAGTAGACCCAGTCGATCGGACCGGTCCACCACTCGATCGGCGGCCAGGGTTTGAGCCGCCACCACCGCAGGAGGTTGCGGGTGCGCACCGGCAGCTCGCGCCGGGACAGGTCCTCGAGCGACTCCCAGAACGCCAGGCCGTCGGGATGAGTCATCCGGCCGGTCAGCACGCTCAGCGCGACCTCGGGCCGGCGCGCCAGCCGCTCGAGCTGCGCCAGCGCGTGGCGGGTCACACCGGTCGGAGCATGGCAGGCATCCATGTCGTAGAACAGTGCGACCCGCAACGCCGGCGCCGGCGTTGCGGGCTGCTCCGCCGGTCGCGGCGCGGGCGGATCGGCCGCGACCGGGTCGGAAGCATCCTCCAGGGCACTCCTGTGGCCGATCTGTGCATCGCCGAGCGACATCCGTTCCCCCGCGGTCTCGATGCCTCGTGACCGGTGAACCAGCATCGAGGCTCGATGGTAGGACAGCCCCGCGCGGCTGTCAATTCCGCCGCTGCGCGTCGAGCCTGAGTGGGGATCCTGAGCCACCGCCGAGATCGCAGAGCACGCGGAGACGAAGGCCGAGACGAACCGGGGGAGTTGCAGGGGAGTTGAACCGTCCTCCGTCTGCTCCGCTGTGGGCTCCGCGGTCTCTGCGGTGAGTCTGGTCGGTCCGGGTGGGATCGGCGATCGTTTAGGCAGCGGTGGACGAGCGGGCGCGGCCGGCGGCGATGGCCCCGAGTCGGCCTTGAATCTCGCCGCACCGGCCTGAACAATGGAATGCGATCGAACCAGAACCCTCGCACGGGACCCGCCGGAGGAAGGAGGCCGAGCATGGGAGCCAGTCGCGACACGGGCGCGGATGCGTCGGGGCCATTCGGGCCGTCCACGCCGTCGGCCGCCCGCCACGCCCTGCGGGACCAGGAGGTTGTCTGGAGGGATTTCCTCGCCATGGCCCGCGCCGTCGTCGACTCGCTGGCCAAGAGCGTCGACGTGTTGTGTGAGGGATGCCTGGAGGTGGTCAAGGACGTCAAGACCGTCGAGGAAGAGTCGGATCGTGAGGAGGTGCGGATCGAGCAGGAATGCCTGCGGATCCTCGCGCTGTACGAGCCGGTCGCCTCGGATCTGCGCCGGCTGGCGACGATCCTGAAGGTCAACCGCGACTGGGAGCGGATCGCCGACCTGGCCGCCCGGATCGCCCGCCGGGCCCGCAAGCTGGCCAGGAAGTCCGATGGCTTCCCTGTCCCCGAGCCCCTCAAGGCGATGGGCCGCGAGGTCCTCGGCCAGGTCCAGGCCGCCTACAACGCCTTGACCGTCCGCGACGCCCGGCACGCCCGGGCCATCATCGACGGGGATGCCGCGATCGATCGGCAATATCGACGACTCCGCAAGGAGTTGAAGGAGAACCTCCGGCAGGATGCCGGCCAGCTCAACGCCTGGCTCCAGTTGTTGAGCACGGCCCGGAACCTCGAGCGGATCGCCGACCACGCCAAGGACATCGCCGAAACGATCGTGTACCTCCAGGAAGGGACCATCATCCGGCACAAGCAGGGCACCCCGTCTGCCAACTCGTGAGGGGACGGGCGGGCTCCCCCGCCGAACCCAGTGCGACACCCCTTCTCGTCGGTTCCGAGGAGCAGCGCCATGACGACCGCGAGTTCGCGATGCCGGGCTGGGTTGCTGGCCGCCCTCCTGGCGATGATCGGCCTCGATGTCCAGGCCCAGGGCCAGCCGAAGTCCGGCTCACCCTCCCAGGCTCCCGCCGGGTCCGGCACCGCGGTCCTGCTGGAAGTCCGCGGCGAGGTGTCTCGTCCCTTGACCTTGACCGCGTCGGAATTCGCCAGGCTGCCGCGCCGGACGGTGCGCGCCCTGGGGCACGATCGGGTCGAGTCGCAATTCGAGGGCGTGCCGCTGGTCGAGATCCTGGCGCGCGCGGGCGTCCCCGTCGGCAAGGACCTGCGCGGCCCGGCGATGGCGCTGTACCTGGTCGTCGAGGCGTCCGACGGCTATCGCGCCGTCTTCGCCCTGGCGGAGCTCGACCCGGCCTTCTCCGAGCGGCTCATCCTCCTGGCCGACCGCCGGGATGGCCGGCCCCTGCCCGACCCGGCCGGGCCGCTCCAGGTGATCGTCCCCGGCGAGAAGAAGCACGCGCGCTGGGTCCGGCAGGTCCTCCGCCTCAGGATCGGCCGGGCGTAAGACCGGGACGCCCCCAAAGTGACCCGGAGCTACTCGATATGGTCGACCGTCCAACCTTTGGTCGCCACCAGGAAATCGGCGATCACCTGGCGGTGGCAGTCGGCCACCCGCTTCTCGGCACAGAGCAGGCAGAACGGCGCCGGCAGCGCCTCGAGCCGGCCCACGAGCAAGTCGCCGGCCCGCTCGAACAGCGCGCGGTAGCCCGGCCGCCAATCGTCGCGGTCCTTGAACAGGTTGCCCAGCTCGAGGATCGACTCATAAGCGATCCCGCGGTCGCCGAGCAGCCGCTCGATGCCCTTGTCCGGTGTCCGCGACTTGACGTAGGCGCCCATGCTGGCCCGATCCGGTCGAATCCGGACGTCGGCCACCGAGCGGACCCCGTGCCGCACCAGCAGGCCGACGAATTCCTCGGGCGCCCGGCCGCCGTAGCCGATGGTGAAGAAGAAGGTCATTCTCGACTCCGGGTCTGGAACTGTTCGCGCAAGCGGCGAGCGAACTCCTGGCTATCACCGATGTCTTGACGATCCGCCCAAAGCCCGACCACGCCGGATTCGAGGAGATCGGCGGCGGTCAAGGGACGCTTGGCAACGTCCTGGGCGGGCTCGTCAACCCGGCGCAGCGACTCGATGAACCTCAACACGTCACCCCAACGGTCCCGGGATATTCGAGGTAAGAGTCTGTTCCGAAAGGTATCTGAGCCCCCGAATGGGGGCGGTGGTCAAGAGCCAGGGGCGTCAGCCCCTGGGACCGTTCCGGCGCCCCTCTCCCCTTGGCAGAGCCCCGGAGGGGCGACAGTCACCCCTGTCGCCCCTCCGGGGCTCCTGGGAAGAGAGGGGGGGCTCGGCTCTCCGCGGTCGACCAGGGGCTGTCGCCCCTGGCTCTTGACCGCCG